>JAEUHQ010000039.1 GCA_016794565.1 Planctomycetota bacterium
AGCTGCTCGCCTTCGGGGCCCTTGCAGTAGATCAGCGTCCATCCGTCGGACCGGCCCTCGGTGATCCTGTTGCTGTTCGCGGCGAGCGGAGCGGCGCGGCGCGCCTGCTCGGACGCCACGGTGACGACGCGGTTGGCTCGCACGTGCGTCATGCCGCGGCGCGCGGATTCGGCCTCGAGGTCGGCGATGAACTGGTTGAAGTCCACGTCGTCGCGGAGGTGGAAGCAGATGTGCATCGACCGCGGGAACGCGGGGCTCATGTGCGCGCGGGGCTCGGCGAAACACGCGCCGCCGCCGGCGGGCTGCTCGGCGTCGCGGTACTGCAGCAGCTCGATCACGACGTTGTCGAACTGGATGAACCGCACGTCGAGACGCTGCGCGCCGCTGCGCAGGTCCGGCACGCCCATCGTGCGCGGATTGACGCCGCGTTCGCGGGCTTCGATGTCGTGATCGGTCAGCAGCGTGTTGTGGATGCGCTCACCCTGGAAGTCGCCGTCGCGCATGACCTCGGTGCCGCCCAGCACTTCGGTGTAGAAAGCGAACGCGCGCTCCATGTCCTGCACCGTGACGCCGAAGTGCTGCACGCCCTGCAGCCTCGCGCCGAGTGCCGTCGCGGTGCGCGCGGACTGCGCGGGTCGCGGATCCTGAGCGGCCGACGGCGCTGCGAACGCGGCCGATGCGAGGCCGGCGACCACCGTGGCCCCGGCTGCCTTGACGAGGGCGCGGCGTTCGAGATCGGTGTCTTCCGGGCGATGGGGATCGTTCATGGGTCGTTCCTCGATTGAAGGGAGAAGGCAGTCACGCGGTGGGCTCGGGCACGGGCACGTCGAAGGCGTTGAGCAGCACCGCGATCGTGCAGTAGCCGCCGACGAGGAAGGCGAGTTCGCCGACGCCGTCGTGGCCGAGCGCCGCTATTGCCCGCGCATACGCGGCGGCGGGCAGCACGCCGCCTCTCGCGAGCGATCGCGCCACGTCGTGCGCGGTCGCTTCCGCCTCGGTCAGCCCCGGCGGGCGATAGCCGGCGGCGAGTGCCGCGACCTGCGCCGGCGACAGACCGACCGCAGCGGCGGTCAGTCGGTGGGCGTAGAGCTGGTAGCGCGCACCGAAAGCCGCGGCGACCGTGAGGATCGCTACTTCGCGCACGGTCTTCGGAAGACGTGCTTCCGTGACCAGTGCCCGGTGGAAGTGCAGCGCCGGGACGCCGAAGCGCGGGAAGTGCAGCATCGCCGGGAAGGGGCCGATCAACGCGCCGTGCGGATCGAGCACCGTGATCCGTTCCTGTGACCTGGCGACGAGGTTCACGATGCCGTCGTGCACGACGCGCAGGTCGGGCGACAGATCGGCCGGGGCCAACGGGGGAAGACGCATGCCGTGCGCGGGCGTGCTCACAGCCCGTCGGTGAAGCGGCCGTCGATCAGCACGAACGCGACGCGACACGGTTTGCCGGACCGGTTGGCCCACGCATGGTTCGTGCCGCGCTGGATCACGATGTCGCCGGCGCGGGCCGTCGTTTCGCCGCGATCGACGACGAGCGTCAGTTCGCCCTCGAGCACGATCGCGTAGTCGACGGTCTCCGTGCGATGCATCAGCGGATGGGGAGCGCCGGGCTTCGCCCGCGCGGCGTGCGCGGCGCCCATCTCGCCGAACTTCGCTGCCGCCTCGGGTCGCCGAGAGACCGTGGATCGCGGGGCTGTCGGGCGGGAAGTCCATGACGCGGATCCGTGTGCCGCCGGGCGGCGGCCCCAGCACCAGCCCGTCCTCCGGCGGCTCGCCGGATCGACGGTCGATGCGCGCGGGCGTCTCGCGGGTGCTCCACACTTCGAAGAACGTGGGGCCGTGCGGTCCGCCGATCCCGTGCACGCGCGTCGGCGGCGCGTCCGACACGAGGATCGCGTTGCCGTCGTCGTCGTGGCCGGTGACGATGCGTCGCAGTGTGCGGGGTGAGGTCGTCATGGTGGCGTCTCCGTCGATGAGGGTCTCGGGGCGTGCGTCGCGGGCTATTGCGCCAGGTAGCCGCCGTCGATCGCGAGTTCGGTGCCGGTGACGTAGCTCGCTTCGTCGGATGCGAGGAAGAGGCAACCGTTCGCGACTTCGATGGCCGTGCCTGCACGCTTCATCGGGGTCGCCGCGATGACCGCGGCATTGAGGGCCGGGTCCTGCGCCATCGTGAGCGGCGTGTCGATGAACCCGGGATGCACCGAATTCACGCGGATGCCGTCGCCGACGTACGTCATGGCCGCGTTCTTCGACATGTTGCGAACGGCGCCCTTCGCGGCGTGGTACGCGTGCGCTCCGCCGACGGCCGCGCTGCCCCAGATCGACGAGATGTTGACGATCGAACCGGACCGTTGCTCGCGCATCACGCGCACCGCCTCGCGCATGCCGAGGAAGACGCCTGTCTGGTCGACCGCGATCAGGTTCGACCAGTTCTGCACGCTCAGCTCGTGCAACGGCTCGTACGCGATGATGCCCGCGTTGTTGACGAGTACGTCGAGGCGGCCTGCCTTCGCGACGACCGTGTCGACTGCCTTCCTCCAGTCCGCCTCGCTGGTCACGTCGAGGCGGATCGCCGTCACGCCCGCCGAGTGGGCCGGCTTCGGCGGCGCGATGTCGCCGGCGAACACCGTCGCTCCTTCGCGTGCGAACACTCCGGCGATCGCGTGGCCGATGCCGCTCGCGGCGCCGGAGATCAATGCCACTCTGCCTCGCAGTCTCATGGTCGTTCCTCTGGTCTTGGGTCGGTGTGGAGTGCGATTCGCCCGGTCAGCCGAGCCTCTGGAGCGCCGCGACCAGTTCCTTCGCCAGCGGACCGGCCGATGCCGGGTTCTGGCCGGTGATGAGGCGTCCGTCGACGACGACGCGCGATTGCCAGTTCGCGGTCGACGAGTAGTCGGCGCCCTCGGCGCGCAGCGCGTCCTCGAGTTCGTACGGCACGTCCTTCTGCGCGTAGTCGGCCTCTTCCTTCTTCGAGAACGACGTGAGCTTCTTGCCGCGCACGAACGGCACGCCGTCGCCGAGATCGACGCCCAGAAGGGCGCACGGGCCGTGGCAGACGGCGGTCACGAGCCTGCCCGTGCTCCACGAGCGCGCGACGGCGTTCTGGACGTCCCGGTTGCGTGCGACGTCGACCATCGGCCCGAGTCCGCCCGGGATCAGGATCGCGTCGTAGTCCGCCGCATCGACCTCGGTGAGCCGGCGGCTGCGGTTGAGGCGGCGGAAGGCGTTGCTCTCGAAGAACTCCCTCTGCGCGGGGTCCTTCTCGTCGTAGGCGTCGTACGGCGTCCATCCGCCGGCAGGCGACGCGAACTCCACCGCGATGCCCGCCTTGTCGAGCACCTCGAACGGGTGCGCGACTTCAGCGAAGAAGAAGCCGGTCTTCCGACTGCGCGGGCCGATCACGGCCGCGTTGGTGACGATGAACAGGACGTGGCGGGTCACAGGCGTGCTCCTCGGTGGCGCTGGCGGACTTTCGTTGCCCGCCCGAACCGACGTGGTTCTGGCGGAGCGCGCCCCTGAGCGTGGTGGGTGGACACCCGCGAGCCGTTTCCCGGTCGTGTGCTCGGTCCCCGGCGCGGGCCCTACGGCGCGTCGGGCGCCGCGTCGTCGTCCGCGACGAGATCGCCCAGCGTCTCGCTCAGCAGCAGGAGTCCGCGCCGCAAGCGCCGCTGCACGGTCTTCTCCGCGACCTCCAGCGCCGTGGCTGCCTCGGCGTGCGTCAGCCCCTGGAGGCGCACCAGCTCGAACACTTCGCGCTCCTCTTCCGGCAGCGCCTCGATCGCCTGCAGGATGCGATGCAGCGTGGCGCCTTCGCCCGTCGACGTCGGCGGCTGCGGATCCGCCGGGTCGAGAACCGGCGCGTGCGCGATCGGCTGGCTGTCGATGCGCCGCGCGATGTCGTTCAGTTCCCAGCGCAGGTGCTTGTTCGCGAGCGCGAAGAACTGGCGCACGGTGTGCGGCTTCACTTCGTCGAGCGCGCGCAGCAGACGGCCGGTCAGTGCGCCGAGCACGTCGCCCGTGTCGAGGTACGCCGGTCGCCGCGTGAGGCGCGGGTAGTGGCGGCGCAGCAGGCGCGCGCACAGGAACTGCAGCCGATCGACCGAACGGACGAGCAGTTCGCGGATCACGGGATCCGCCGGCGGACCGCGTCGATCGCCGAGGTCGTCGAGCAGGCGCTGGACGGCCAGCGTCGTGTTCATGGCGGCCATGCTCGGATGGTAGCGAACGTCACCGTCCCGCGAGGAAGCCGAAGCGCTGGAACAGCCACTCGGGCAGGAGCCGAACGATCGCCATCACGAGGCGCCACGATGGCGGCAGGTACACTGCGAACCGCCGGCCTTCCATCGCGCGCACGATGCCGCGGGCGACCGCCTGCTTCTCGCCCCAGAGGAAGTTGCGCGGGTGGCCTTCGGACATCGGCGTCGGCACCGGTCCGAGCCGGATGTCGTGCACCCTCGCGCCGCTCCGCCAGAGCCGGCTGCGCACGCCCTCGAGGTAGACGCCGAGAGCGCGTTTGCTCGCACCGTAGGTGTAGTTGCGGGGGCGGCCGCGCTCGCCCGCCACCGACGTGATCACCGCGAGATGGCCGTGCCGCTGGTTCTCGAACCAGTCCGCGAGCGGCAGCAGCAGCGCGACTGCGCTCGTGAAGTTCGCGTCGACGATGCGCCGCGCATGGTCGACGTCGCGTTCGCTGCGGGCCTGGTCGCCGAGCCAGCCGTGTGCGATCAGCGCGCGGTCGAGACCGCCGAGCGCCGTGATGGAGCGCTGCACGACCTCCGCGGCGCGGTCGAGGCGTTCGAAATCGGCGCTCTCGTGACCGGCGACCGCGTTGCCGAGTGCCGTGACGAGCACACGCAGCTTCTCGGGATCGCGACCGACCAGGTAGAGGCGGTCGCCGCGTGCGGCGCAGAGCGTGGCGACCTCCGTCGCGATGGCCGAGTTCGCACCGAGGATCAGCGTCCGGCGTTGCATGCCGGCGAGTCTACGGAGTGCAGCTCCCGGTTGGCCGCCTCGCACGCTTGACCGGCGGCGGTCGTTTCGTACGACCTCGTTGGCGTCGCCCTCGCGGGGCGGCGGCGAGGTGACCCATGCGAACGAATGCCACTGCACTCGCACCGACCGTTCGTCGACCTGGACGGTCGGACCGCGCTCGAGCCGAGAGGCCGCACGTCGTCGTCGCGGCCGTGATCGCGACGACGGCTCTGTGCGCGCAGGAGCCGCCACACCTGTCGCCGGCTGCCGAGTCCTACGCTGCGCACATCGCCGCGGCGGAAGCTGCTCTGGCGCGCAACGCGACGGGCGCCGTGCGCCGCTGGCTCGATGCGGCGGCCGACCAGAGCGTCGCGGCGTTCGAAGCGCATGCCGCCGGAGTGTCGGCGCTCGCGCTCTCGCCCGACGGCTCTCGTGTGGCGACGTGCGGCGAAGACGATCGTCTCTCGTCGTTCGACATCGGTTCGCGAACGGAGGTCTGGTCTCGCGACCTGAAGGACGGTTACTGCCTCGCCTGGAGCGGCGACGGCGAGCGCCTCTGGTTCCTGCCCCTCGCGAAAGAGGTGGTCTGCTTCGACGCGCGACCTCTGCGGGATCGCCCCCGGTGAAGGCCGCCCCCGAAGGCGCCGCCCCTGCCGTGCGCGTCGTCGTCGCCGAGAAGCCGTCCGTGGCCCGCGACCTCGCGCGGTTCCTCGGCGCGAACCAGCGGCGCGACGGCTTCCTCGAGGGGAACGGCTGGCGTGTCACGTGGGCGATCGGCCATCTCGTCCAGTTGAAGAGCCCCGACGAGTACGACCCGGCGTTGAAGCGCTGGTCGATGGAGCGGCTGCCGTTCGTTCCCGAGCGGTTCGAACTGCGGCCGGCCGAGGGGAACACGAAGCAGCAGCTCGAGGTGGTCGCCGATTTGTGTCGTTCCGCCGAGGAGCTGGTGTGCGCGACGGACGCAGGGCGCGAGGGCGAACTGATCTTCCGCTACATCCTCGACTGGGCCGGCTGCGCGGCGCGTCCGCACACCCGCGTGTGGCTGAGTTCGCTCACCGACGAAGCGATCGCGCAGGCGTTCGCGCAGCGCAAGCCGGGCACCGACTACGAACCGCTGCACGACGCAGCGCGCAGCCGCAGCGAGGCGGACTGGATCGTCGGTCTCAACGCGACCCGCGCCTACACGGTGCGCTACGGCGGCGGCGCGGTGCTGTGGAGCGTCGGCCGCGTGCAGACGCCGGTGTTGGCGCTGATCGCGCAGCGTGACGACGAGATCCGTGTTTTCGATGCGCGGCCGTTCTGGGAGCTGCGCACGCGCTATCGCGGGGCGCGCTTCCGCTACGCCGGCGAACGCTTCCGCGAGGAGGCGCCGGCTCGGGAGCTGCTCGCGCAGGTCACCGGCCGGCCTCTGTCGATCGATCGGCTCGAGCGCCGCACCGAGTCGCTGCCGCCGCCGCTGCTGTACGACCTCACGCAGCTGCAGCGCGACATGAACCTGCGCCACGGACTGTCCGCGCAGCGCACGCTCGAGGTCGCGCAGGAGTTGTACGAGAAGAAGCTGCTGACCTACCCGCGCACCGACAGCCGCCATCTGTCGCTCGACATGGTCGACCCCGTGCGCACGACGCTGGCGCAGCTGCGTGCGTGGGACCCCGCGAAGCTCGCGGTGCTCGCCCAGTGGATCGCCGGCGCGCCCGACGGCGAACGCGGGCCGAAGGCGAAGAAGAAGCGCGTCTTCGACGACGGGAAGGTCAGCGACCACCATGCGATCGTGCCGACGGGCAAGGTCGAGCCGCTGGCGGGTGAGGCGAAGCAGGTGTTCGACGCCGTGGCGACGCGCTTCGTGCAGGTCTTCCTCGGCGACCGGGTGCAGGACGTGACCACGGCGCACGCGACGAGCAACGCCGTGCCGTTCCGCGCGCGCGGCGTCGTCGTGACCGATCCGGGCTGGAGTGCCCTCGAACCGGACGCGCCGAAGAAGAAGCGCGGCAAGGGCAAGGCCGAGAACGGCAAGGACGGCGAGGACGAGGAGGACGACGCGCAGGAGCTGCCCGACCTGCGCGAGGGCGAGTCGGGGCCGCACGAACCGGAACTGCACGAGGGCAGGACGAAGCCGCCGCGTCCGTACACCGAGAACACGCTGCTCGCCGCGATGGAGACGGCGGGCAAGGCGATCGACGACGAACAGCTGCGCGAGGCGATGCGCGCCCGCGGGCTCGGCACGCCCGCGACGCGTGCTTCGATCCTCGAGACGCTGATCGCGCGCCGCTACGTCGCCCGCGACAAGAAGGCGCTGCGCATCACGGACCTCGGCCGGTATCTCGTCGCGATCATCGCCGATCCGCTCCTCAAGTCGCCGGAGCTCACCGGCGAGTGGGAATGGAAGCTCGGCGAGATCGAACGCGGGCGGCTGCCGCGTTCGTCGTTCATGACCGAGATCGGTGCAGGCATCCGGACGCTGATCGAAGCCGGACTCTCGCCGCGCAACGAGCATCCGGGGCTCGGCGCCTGTCCGCGCTGCCGCGCCGACGTGATCGAAGGGCGCGAGGCGTACGGCTGTTCGCGATGGCGCGAGGACTGTGCGTTCCGCATGGCGAAGACGTTCCGCGGCGCAGTGCTCTCGCGCGACCAGGTGCGCGACCTGCTCTTCCGCGGTATCGCGCTCCGTCCGGTCACGATCGACGGGACGGCGCGGATCCTGTGTCGCACGGCGGGCGGCGCCCTGATCGACCTCGACCCGCCGAGCCGCGACGCGCAGCGCGGGACCGCGCGCGGATCGGCGAAGGGGGGCGGCCGGCGCCGCCGGTCGGCTGGCGGGGAGTGACCACGCGCGCAGCCGCCGACGTCACGGCGCGACCGAGTAGAGACCGTTCGTCATCGCGAAGCCCTGCGGTGCCGTCGGGTCGAGAACGACACCCTGGTAGAGCAGCAGCGTTCCTGGAGACACGAAGGTCACGATCGTCTGGAGGCCGAAGCGTCCGGCCGCGTCCGTCGGGAGCGCGAGCAGGATCTCCGGCAGCGGGGCGAGCACGCCGCCGAAGAGCGGAGCGAAGAGGGGGGTCGGACCGGCGCAGAGCACGGCGATCGACGACGGAAGGGCGCCGGTTCCTTCGACGCGCATCTCGGAGAACGGCGTCCATTCCCCGAAGCCGGCCAGCGCCGGCGTTCCGTGCGCGCCGGCGACGCCGCCCTCGAGCACGTGCCACGGGGTCGGCAGCAGTTCGTCGATGCGGGTGACGACGACCCGCGGCACGCCGGACGTGACGCCGTCGACGACGAGCGTGCTCCACGCTGCGAGGCACGCACCGTTGCTGCCGAGCGCGACGTCTTCTTCCGGCGAGATGTCCGTGGCGAGCGGAATGCCGTTGCCGTCGGGCACGGTGCCGTCGGTGCGCACGCGTCCGAGCCAGAGATCGCCGCGCATCGCCTCGACGCCGCTGATCGCACGGTAGTCGGTCCACGCGACCACGTAGTCGTCGCCGCGCGTGGTGACGGCGGGGAACACCTGGCCCGTCGCGTCGTCGCACACCACGATCTCCGGCCCGACGAAGGTGCCGCCGACCTGCAGCCGCTGGGCGCGGATGCCGTCTTCGCCGTGGTTGCCGGCCTGGTAGACGACGAGCGCTTGCAGGCCCTGCACGGCGACGGCCGACGCGTGGGTGTAGTAGCTCGTCGACACGAGGAACGCCGGGCCGACCTGACCGCCGAGCGCGACTTCGGCGGCGTAGACCTGCGACATCGGGCTGTCGTGCGTGGGGGATCGCGTCCAGTGCACCAGCCAGCCGACGCCGAACGCGGTCACCGCGACGTCGTGGGCGTAGTTGCCGCCGATCGTGAGCGGCGTCGCGTCGAGGAGCGCCGATGTCCCGCCCTGCACGCGCACTGCACGGATGCTGTTCAGGTGGTTCGTCACGGGTACCACGGCCGCGACCAGGAAGTCGCCCGCGCCGGCGGCGATGGCCGGTGTTCCCGTGGCGCCAGTGATCGCGACGATCGGCTGCGGGTCGAGCGGCTGCAGCGCGAGGTCGTAGCGGCGCACCCTGCACTCGGTGCCGATCGTCCACGCGAACATCAGTTCGTCGCCGTTGCAGGCGGCGGCGGTCGTGTACGTGAATCCCGGCGTCCACGTCGCGACCTCGATCGGCTCGGCATCGAGGGCTTCGCCGCTGGCGTCGACCCGCTGCGCGAGGAAGCGTGTGCCCGCGGACGTGGCATCGACGAACGTCACGACGTGACCTCCGGGCGTCGCGACGAAGCGCGCGTTCTGCTGGCGCGGGCGGCTCGCATCGACATCGACGTGCGCGGCCGCGACGCCGTTCGCATCGACCTGCAGCGCGCGGAAGTCCTCGCCGCGGTACGGCGAACTGCGGTAGGCGGCGAACAGCACTTCGGTCGCTCCGGCCGCGCCCGCGACGAACGCCTGCGTCTCGAGGTCGGGGTGCGTCGTCACCTGGATCGGCGTCGGGTCGAGCAGCGCGCCGTTGGCGCCGACCCGCTGCAGGAACACTTCGACGGCGAGCGCGGAGCCGCGGCTCTGCACGACGGACAGGGAGCTGCCGTTCCATGCGCAGTGCACGGTCTGTTCGACGCCGGACGGGACCTGCGCTGCGACGATGCCGGTCGTGTCGAGCACGGTGCCGTTCGCCGCGATGCGGAACACCCGGTCCGCGACGACGAGGTAGTGCTGGTTGCCGTCGGACGCGAGCGAAGGCGGTCGCGTCGTCGTCTGCGCCGCGACCTGGAACGGCGCGCCGAGCGGCTGCAGCGACGTCGAGAGGCGCCGCGCCATCGCGGTCGAGGAGACGAGGTCGCGCCACGCGAGCAGGAGCGATCCGCCCGCGAACGTGATCTGCGGCTCGCGCGGCCCGAAGGACGGGAACGAGTACTCGTAGAGCGTGACCCAGTTCGGATCGAGCACGGTGCCGTTCGCCGCGATGCGGCAGCCCGCGACGGTGGGGCGGCTGTTCGCGGGGTTCCAGTCCTCCCAAACGACGATCCAGTTCGTGCCGTCGCTGCCGACGGACGGGTTCGTGCCGTACCAGTTCGACGGCGACGCCTGCTCCGGCCGGATCGGGATCGGCGTCGGGTCGAGCACCTGCCCCGTGGCGTCGATGCGCACTCCGACGATGTCCTCGAAGAAGTACCAGTCGGGCCGTTCCGTCACGAACACCACGAGCCAGCTCGTGCCGTTCCACGCGACCGTCGGCGTGCGCTGGTTGCGGCCCAGGTTGGTCACGACGATCGGTTCGGACAGCATCGGCTGGCCGGTCGCCGACAGCAGTTGCGCGTAGACGTCGGTCTGGTTGCCGACGCGAAGATCCTGGCCGCCGCCGCCGGCGAGTCGGGTGCGCGGGTCCTCCCAGACCGCCAGGAAACCCGGGCCGCCGGCCGCGATGGCGCCGCTGCGGGATTCGCCGACGGCAGGGGCGGGAGCGTCGTCACCGGGGAGAACGTGCTGGCTCCGGAGGGAGCCCGCGAGCAGCAGGAGAGCGGCCAGCGGAAGGGTCGGGTTCATGGCGCCCCTCCTGCGCCGGATCGCCGGTCGCGCTGCCACGAAACCCGGATTCGTGCCCGGACCCGGTTCCGGGGCGCGGCTTCGACGCGAACGCCGCTACGGCTGCAGCGACTCGAGTTCGGTCGCCTCGGCTTCCCACTGCGCCGTGAGCTGCAGGAGGATCGCCTGGGTCGCCGCGAAGTCGCGGTTGCACTCGTCGGCGCGCGCGGCGTCGCGCCAGGTCGCCGGATCCTCGAGCTGCTTCGTCAGCGCCGCCTTCACGGTCTCCGCCTCCGCGATCTGCTGCTCGAGCTTCGCGACGGACTGCTGCAGCTTCTTGATGCGCTTCTGCGCGTCCTTGTCGATGGCCGCGGGTCGCGGGGCCGCGCGCTCCTTCGCATCCTCCCGCTCCTTGCGGTTCGTTTCGCGGGGGCTGCCGCCGGCGGTCAGCGCGGCGCGCGCCGACTGCGCCTTCGTCTTGTGCAGGTAGAACTCGTAGTCGCCGAGGTACGGCGTCAACGCGCCGCCCGCGACGTGCACGACCTTGTTGGCCAGGGCGCGGATGAAGAACACGTCGTGGCTGATGAACACGAGCGTGCCCTCGAACTGCTTCAACGCGTCGATGAGCGCATCGATGCTGCCCATGTCGAGGTGCGTCGTGGGCTCGTCCATCAGGAGCAGGTTCGGCGGGTCGAGCAGCAGCTTCACCAGCGCGAGGCGGCTCTTCTCGCCGCCGCTCAGCACCTCGACCTTCTTGAACACCGAGTCGCCGGAGAACAGGAACGAGTCGAGCAGCGTGCGCACGAACTGCTCGGTGACCTTGCTGTCGGTGTCGAGCGCTTCGGCGAGCACGGTGCGCTCGGGCCGCAGCATCTCGACGCGGTACTGCGAGTAGTAGCCGGCCGTGACGTTGTGGCCGAGGTTGCGCGCACCGCGCTGCGGTTCGAGCCGCGCCGCGAGCAGCTTCAGCAGCGTCGACTTGCCGGCGCCGTTCGGGCCGACGAGCACGATGCGTTCGCCGCGTTCGACCTCGAAGTCGACGCCGCGGTAGACCTGCGTGCTGCCGTACGCGAAGTGCACCTGGTCGAGCCAGACGACCCGCTGGCCGCTGCGGATCGGCTGCGGGAAGCGGAACCCGACCTTCTTGTCGTCACCGACGGGCGCCTCGATGCGCTCGATGCGTTCGATCTGCTTCAGCTTGCTCTGCGCCTGGGTCGCCTTGCTCGCCTTCGCCTTGAAGCGGTCGACGAACTGCTGCAGGTGCGCGATCTCCTTCTGCTGCGTCTTGAACGCCGCGAGCTGCTGCGCATCGGCCGCGTCGCGCTGCACGACGTACTTGCTGTAGTTGCCCGTGAAGCGCACGAGCTTCTTCTGCCGGATCTCGACGATCGCGGTCACGAGCTCGTCGAGGAACTCGCGGTCGTGGGAGATCACGAGCAGCGCGCCGGGGTAACCCTTCAGGTACTGCTGGAACCAGCCGAGTGTCTCGAGGTCGAGGTGGTTCGTCGGCTCGTCGAGCATCAGCAGGTCGGGTTCCTGCGTCAGCAGCCGCGCCAGGTGCACGCGCATCACCCAGCCACCGCTGAGCTCGCGCGCCGGCTTGTCGAACTGGTCGGGACGGAAGCCGAGGCCGGCGAGGATCTGCTTCGCCTTCGCTTCGACGCCGTACCCGTTCAGTTCGTTGAAGCGCTCGTGCACGTCGTCGTGCAGGTCCTCGGGATGCGCGGCTTCCACGGGGTGGCCAGCGTCCCACGCCTTCACGATGCGCATCAACTTCACGAAGTCGGGCGCGATCGCGCACGCGATCTCGACGACGGACTCGTCGCCGACGGGCGCGCTCTCCTGCGGCAGGTAGCCGACCGTCGACGAACGTTCGCGGCTGATCGTGCCGTCGTCGGCGGGCTCTTCGCCGAGGATCAGCGAGAACAGCGTCGATTTGCCAGCGCCATTGGGCCCGACGAGGCCGATGCGGTCGCCGCGGTTCACCTGCAGCGCGGCGTCGGCGAACAGCACACGATCGCCGTAGGACTTGGAAACGCCGCTCAGGGTCAACATCGGGGGCGAGCAGTATGCCGGCGGCGCGCCGGGCCGCCACGAAACGGCGCTCCGTTCGCGCCCGCCCCGCCCCCTGTCACAGGTTGGCGTCGAGGCGCAGTCCTTCGCTGAACAGCAGGTTGAGCGGGTTCGCGCCGGTCGCGAAGTAGGCCCACTGCAGGTAGAGCACCGCGGGGCCGGCGGCTTCCGGAAGGTCGATCTCGATCTCGGAGTTGCCCGAGTGGATCGGCGCGACGAAGACCGTGATGAGTCCGCTGGCGAGATCGGGCACGATCGTGCAGCCGGTGGCACCGATGAGTCCGCCGTCGGCGTCGATTCGAACGGTCGACGCGATCAGGAGGGCGACGGTGTTCTCGGGGGCGCCGGTGAGTCGCAAGCTCGCGTTCTCCGAGCCGACCTGCTGGCGATCGCGCAACGCGCCGACGCCGGCCCACACGCCGCTGCCGCACGCGAAGCCGACGGTCGCCGGAGGCGGCGCCGAGGCGTACTCGAGCACGGTGCCGCGGGACAACGACGCACCGCTGCTCGTGTCGAGCGTGGAGTAGACGATCGGGAACTGGCGTGTCGCGCTGTCGAACGACACCGCGATCGCGTCGGGCCGGAAGCCGGCGGCGAGCTGCACCGGCAGTGCTTCGACCACGTTGCCCGTGTAGCCGAGCTTGTGGATGCGGAAACGTCCGCCGGCTTCGGACGACAGCGTCGCGCACCAGTGACTCTCGCTGACCCGATCGAACGCGTTGCCGCCGTTCTCGAGGTCGTCGGTGGCGACGACGAGCAGGTCGACGACGGGATGCGGCAGCGAACCGGTGGACGTCGCTGCGTCCCAGTCGATGCGCTGCGCGTGGACCGCGGAGCCCTTCGTGCCCGAGGGACGCGGGTTCGTCTGTTCGAACGCACGCGTGGTGTAGGTGAGCAGGTAGCGCCCGCTGCTGCCGGCGATCTCGGGGTCGATCGTGTGCGTCGACACGTCGGCGGCGTGGGCCGTGGCGAGGCCCGTCGCCGTGCCGAGGAACGGCGAGAACGCGACGACCTCGATGTCCCAGTCGTCGTTCGCGACCGAGTTGTCGAGTTCCTGGAACGCGACGAGCCAGTCGCTGGTGCGGGCCGTCTGGTTGACCGAGGGCCGCTCCTGATCGACGTCCGGCGGATTCGTGATCGCGAACGCGGGCGGGACCAGCATGCCCGGTGTGCCCCACAGACCGATGTTGGCCACCTGCGCGAACACCGAAGTGGTCGTCGTGTTGCCGGGATTGCCCGGCGTGATGTCGTCGCGCTGGAAGACGATCAGCACGCTCGGATCGACGGGGTCGAGACTGCCGCCGACGTCGGGCCGTGTGTCGTCCGCGACCGCGAAGCCGCCGAGGGTCGGGATCGGGATCGTCTGGTAGCCTCCGCTCGCGGCGAGGTTGGTGATGTCGTGCGTGTGGATGCGGATGACGTTTGCGTCGATGCCCACGCTGAAGTGCTGGTAGGCGAGCACGACGCGCCCCGTCGCGAGGGAGAACCCGACGCTGCCGCGGCGGTCGTCTTCGAGCGTGATCGCTTCGTGTGCGGCGACGATCGTGCCCGCGAACCCGGTGCCGACGCGCCACAGCCGCAGGTCGCGGTCGCCCGCCGCGACTTGCAGCGTCCACGCGTACCACGTGCCCGCCTGGCTCGCCGCCGGTGTCTGGTTCTCGTGGAGCACGTCGATGTCGGGGATGTCGTTCGCGCCGAGGCCCAGCAGCACGTTGCCGACCAGCGGGTCGAGCACGAGCGGGAACGCGGCGCGCGCCACGATCTCGGCGGCGACGCGGAGTTCGATGCGGCCGTTCGTGACGGCGGTCGTGATCGGCGTGCGCACACCGTCGGCGTCCACCGCGAACGCGGCGCCGTACTCGACCACCGTGCGGCCGTCGGGCAGGCAGAGCGACAGGCTGCCGTGGCGCGCGGGTGCGTTCGGCATCCGCAGCGGCGTCGTCACTTCGCCCACGACGACGAGATCGCCCGCCGGCGGGCGGTTCGTCACGACGAAGGTCTGTTCGACGCCGTCGTCGCGCACCTCGTAGCGTTCGCGGAGGGGACCGAAGTCGTACGAACAGGAGAAGCCGTCGACGCGCGCCGCCGGGACGTGCGCCCCGGCGAGCAGTTCGTGTTCGCCGGCACGCATCGATACGGTGCGCCAGCCGAACGGCTGGTGCTGCAGTTCGCCGCCGACGAACGGATAGAAGACGAACCCGTCGTGGAAGCTCGCCTTGTAGTCGGCGCCGCTCGCCCACAGGGTCGTCGGCGCCGACCCGATCTCGTACGGGCCCGGGGCGATCGGTGTCGCGCGCAGGGCGAAGGTCGGCTGCGGTGCAGCGGGGGACTGGGCGGGGACGACCGTGCCGCCGGCGGCGAACGCGAGGAACGCGATGCTTCGGGCGAGGCAGGTCGGGTCGAGCGGATGCGTCATGCTCTCGCACACGGAATCCGGCGCCGGACGCCGTCGGAATTCTCCCGGAGTCGGGGGATTGGCCCCGGAGTTCGTGCAGGGCCACCGCCGCTCCGTAGGTCGCCGCCGTGAACAGAAAGACCGACTCGTGGTGGAGCAACTGCGTCGCGGGTGCGGTGGCGGCGCTCGTCGTGCACGGCCTCGTCATGCTGGCGGCGGGGGGCGAGCCGCCCTTGCGTCCCGATCCGGCGCCGGTTCCGGGCCTCGCCGACATGGCGTCATTGTCCGCGCGCGCCGGCGCCGACGCCGAGGCCCTGCAGCGTCTCGCCGCGGAAGTGGCCGCGTTGCGCGAGCAGCTGGGGCGCACCGCGATCGCGGGCGCGCCCGAACGAACGCAGGCCGCTGCGCCGGTCCAGGTCGTCGACGACGCCGCGCTGGTCGCCGCGCTCCGGCGCGTTCGCGAGATCGAGGAGCAGGAGCGGTTCGCGGAGCTCTCGGACGCGGAGCTGTACTCGGAGGCGGAGCGGCTGCTGCACGCGGGCAAGATGGACCGACTGTCGGGCCGGCGCATGCTGCAGTCGCTGCTCGCGCGGCCGAACGGATCCTCTTCGCCGGAGCTGAGGGCGGACACGCTGATGCTGCTCGCGCAGATACAACGCGATCTCCGGGACTATCCCGCCGCGACCGCCGCCCTGCAGCGCGTCGTCGACGAACTCGGCCTCGCGAGCGACCGCGGAGCGCGCGCGGGCAACCAGCTGGCCTTGCTCGCGTCGTACACGAAGGACTATCCGGCCGGCATCGCGCTCGCCGAGCAGATCGCGCGGGTCGCGCCGGTGGACCAGGCGTTCGAGGCGCGATGGGGCATCGGGTTCCTGCAGCGGATGTCCGGCGACCTGGTAGCGGCACGAGCGACGCTGCGGCAGGTGATCGACGACTGCAGCGGACGGCCCGAGGTCGAGCACGTCGCGAAGATGTGCGAGAACCTCCTTGCGCAGATGGATCCGTGACGTGCCGGCGATGCCGCGTCCTGTCCTTCGCACTCGCTGCGGCCGCCGGGCGTTCGCGCCGACGCAAGGGGCGGTTGCCGACCTGGTCGCGACCCTCGGCGAAGGCGCTCGTGTTCGAGCTGCCGCGCGCTCAGCGCGCCGGGAACGGGCCGAGGTCGAAGAGCAGCGCTTCGGAAGCGGCCTTCGCGGTGATCGCGAACGAACCGGCGTCCTCCGTGCTGACGCCGTCACCGGGGGCCAGCACCTGGTCGCCGACCTGCAGCGAGCCCGCGACGAGCTGGACCCACGTGCCGCGGCCCGCGACGTTCGTGTGCGACGTCGACCCGCCAGCCGGGAGCGAGAGACGGCGCACGATCGTGTCCTGGTGGATCACGGCGCTGCCGTCGCGCCCGTCGGGCGAGATCACCACGACGTCCTGCGCGCGACCTCGTGCGTCCGTCGGCTTCCACTCCGTGTAGCTCGGTGTGAGTCCGCGCTTCGCGGGCACGATCCAGATCTGCAGGAAGTGCAGGGGCTCCGTTCGGCTCGGGTTGAACTCGCTGTGCGTCACACCGGTGCCCGCGCTCATGAGCTGGATCTCGCCGGGGCGCAGTGTGCGGCCGTTTCCCATGCTGTCCTGGTGCTGCAGCGCGCCACCGAGCACGTAACTGAAGATCTCCATGTCCCGGTGCGGGTGCGTCGGGAATCCGCCGGCGGGCGCCACGGTGTCCTGGTTGATCACGCGCAGCATGCGAAAGCCCATGTGGGCCGGGTCGTGGTAGTCGGCGAAGCTGAACGTGTGCCGGGAGTCGAGCCAGCCGTGGTCGGCGTGGCCGCGTTCGGCAGAGCGACGGAGGGTCAGGTTCATGGCCGGAGGATCGTCCCTGCGCGGCCGTTTCGCCAATGCCGTGTGCTTCACGGGGTCATGCCGAGAAGGCATGATCGCTCCGTGGAGTTCCATCAGCTGCGCTACTTCGTCGCCGCCGCCGAGACCGGCAGCATCTCCGCCGCTGCGCGCCGGGAGCACGTGACCCAGCCGGCGTTGAGCCGCCAGGTCGCGCTGCTGGAGACACGCCTCGGCGTCGACCTGTTCGAGAGGAAGAAGCAGCGCATCGCGCTGACGGACGCCGGGCGGTGGTTCCTGCCCAAGGCGCGGCAGATGCTGTGCGACGCGGCGACGAGCACTCAGCAGCTGCGCGAACACTTCGGGAAGGCGCGACGCACGCTGCGCATCGGGTTCCTCGGCACGTTCCTCGACGATCTCGTGGCACCCGTCGTTCGGGATCTGAAGAAGAAGGACCGCTCACTCGCGGTCTCGCTGTTCGATCTCGCGCCGAGTGCGCAGCTCGAACGCCTCGCCGCCCACGACCTCGACGCCGCGATCCTCGCCAACCTCGAGCCGCGGCACCGCGAACAGTTCACCGTGCGCACGTTGAGCCGTCATCGCTTCGCCGCGGTCGTCCCCGATGCTCATCCGCTGGCATCGCGGTCGTCGATCGCGCTCGACGAGTTGCGCGGCGAGGACTGGGTGTCGCTGTCGGACCTCGCGTTCCCGGGCCGGCGCGACTTCCTGCGCGCGGCATGCAGCGCCGCGGGATTCGAGCCACGCATCGTCGCGGAAGCGGACTCCGTCGGACTGATGCTCGGCGCCGTCGCCGCGGGCGAAGGCGTCGCGATCGCGCCGCGGCACAGCGAGAAGCTGCCGCACGCGGGGGCGGCGTTCGTCGCGCTGAAGGCGCCCGTGCCGGCGGTCGACCTGGTGCTGGTCTCGCCGCGTGACGCCATGGGCGGCGAGACCGCCGCGTTCGGCAGGGCCCTCGCCGAACGGGCGAAGGTGCTCGCCGACGGCTGACCGATCAGCCGCCGGTCGGCGGGCAGTTGCCGAGCTGGTGGATCTGCAAGACCTCGGCCGCCGTCAGCGCGCGGTGGAAGTAGCGCACGTCGTCGAGGTGGCCGTTGAAGCGGCCTTCGGTGAACGGTGCCTCGGGCATGTCGGCGCCGATCCACAACGGGTCGTCGTTGCCGATCAGATACTCGGTGGTGTGGTGCGTGCGGATGCTCGAGCTCTCGGCCCACCAGTCGATGGTGGCTTCGCCGACCTTCACGCCGTCGACGTAGAGCAGCATCTGGCTCGCACTGACCGTGGCGACCACGTCGATCCACGTGTTGGGAACGATGGTGCCCGCCGACTGGATCGCCGAGGTCTCCGTGCCGGCGTGGTCTTCGGCGAAGTCGTCGACCCAGCCGAAGAACCAGCCCCAGCGCTTCTCGAACCATCGGCGGTAGACCGAGAAGCGCAGCTTCCCGGCGTCGTTGACCGACAGCGAGTAGGTGGCGTCGTGGCGCGGGCCCTTGCCGAGAATGACGCCGTAGGTTCCCGGTGCCACGCCGGGCGGCGCGCCAGCCCAGCGCACGCGAGCAGCGATCGTGCACTCGTGCGCGGGACTCAGACCGCGCAGCGTGCTGCCGGTCGGCGGGTCCTTCACCTCGATGCGATTGCCGTCGAGGTTGAACAGGAACGCGGTGTCCGTGCCGAGCGTCGCGACGACGCTGCCGGGGCTGCCTTGCAGGTACATCTGCCCCGGGTTCTGCAGGTTGTCCTTCGTCCACACGTCGTTGGCGATGCTGCCGGTCGCGACGGCGTTCCACCAGGCAGACATCGACATCGTCGTCGCATCGATGCACGGCGGGACCAGCGGCGACGGGTCGAACGCGTCTTCGTAACCGTCGTGATCCGTGTCCTTCTGGTATGGGTCGGTTCCGAGCAGGCGTTCGGCGCCGTCGACGAGGTAGTCACCGTCGAAGTCGGCGAAGCGCGGATCCGGATGCACGGCCCAGGTCGCAAGGCCCTGCGGGGCGACGTTCCAGCCGACCTTCGCTTCGTCGTAGTCGCTGACGCCGTCACCGTCGCTGTCCTCGAGCAGGGGATCCGTGCCGAGCAGGTACTCCTCGGAGTCGAACACGAAGTCGCCGTCCCGGTCCTGCACGAAAGTGAGGGAAATGCGCTCCCCGCTCTTCAGGACGAGGTCGTCGAAGTCCTGCGTGACCGGTTCGTCGAAGGTGGCGCTGGTGCCGCCGACGATCCAGAACCCGCGGATCTGCGGCTTCTCTTCGTTCCGCCACGCCTCGACGGAGCCGACCTTCGTCAGCACCCGGCGCGTACCGTCCGCCGACGCTGTCGTTTCGTGGGCGATGCCGAGCAGTCCGAGTGCGTCACCGACGCGGATCCCGCGCCCCGATCCGTCCGGGTATCGGAAGACGTTGGTCGCGACCATGTGGCGCTCGACGACACCGTTGCCGTAGTCGACGACGACGAGGCCGGTGCGTTGCACGACGGATTCGCCGATCGTCGCGAAGTTCACGGTCGGGTTGCCGAACGCGTCGAGCTTGTAGATCGAGTAGGACCCGATCTCGAACAGCAGCGCGGTCGGGTCGCTGACCAGGGCGCGCATGACCTGCGCAGGCAGGTTGTCGGCCCCGACGATGCCCACGTACTCGACCGAAGGGCCGAGCACGAATTCGCCGGCGGCACCTTCGAACGGCAACCACTGGTTACCCGCGCCGAGTGTGCCGAGACGCAACGTGCCGATCGCCTCGAAGCTGCCGCCCGGCTTCATCCGGTGCGCGGTGATGCGCAGGTCGCCGACCCGGAACGCCAGATTCGAGTCGTTGGCGATCCTGATCGCCGCCCACAGCATGCCGTCGTCGTAGCTGATGGCGGTGAGGCCGCTGGTCTCGTCCTCGAAGTTCTGTTGCGAGGCTCGCACCGATTCTTCGGTCCAGCTCGAGAGACTCTCCGTCGCGTAGCCATGCTTGAACTCGGTGTCCGTCGTCACCTTGGCGTCGTACGACGGCGGCCAGTTGCTCGTTCCGATCTCGAACTCCTGGTGGATCGCGACGGTGTTCTCGATCGACATCTTGGTCGACTCCGTGTCCGAGTGCTGGTAGCCGTTCTGCTGCTTCTCGAGAACCGACGAGATCGACTTGTGCGTACTGGTCTGCGTGTCGGTGATGTTCAGGACGATCGTCGGGTCGCCGTACAGGTCGAGCGAGAGCCGCGGAAGGTCGGCAACCAGCGGGCTCACGCCGCCCGAGTGGATCTCCTCCCAGTCGGTGAGGCCGTCGCCATCCGTGTCCGCCAGCGTCGGGGACGTGCCGCTGTGCAGCAGCTCATAGCCGTCCCAGAGGTTGGGGTCGGTCGGGGCGGTGCCGTTCGGGCCGCATGAGTCGCCGTCGCTGTCGACGACCCAGGGGTTGCTCTTGTAGGCGAAGAGCTCCGCGAAGTCGGGCAGACCATCGCCGTCCGTGTCTCGGCGTCGAGGATCGGTGCCAGCCGCCATCTCGTCGGCGTCCAGCAGCCCGTCGCCGTCCGTGTCGACGAGCGACGGGTCGCTGGCAACCGTTCGTGTGACGACCGTGCCGTCGCCCAGCACGATCGTGATCTCCCAGCCTGCGGTCTCGTCGACATCGGACAGGTCGTCGCAGTCCTGGTCGCCCGGACAGGCCGTGGGCCTTCCGCAGCCGCTGTCGCGACCTGGATAGAGGTCGCCGAGATCGAGCAGTTGGCGTTCGCCGACACGGAAGCATGCGTTGCACAACAGCACGTCGCCGAAGCGGATCTCGACTTCGTGGGAACCGCTGCTCGCTTCGAACAGGAAGCGACCTCCGTCGTTGGACTCCGTCTCGGCGCCGCCGTCGAGCATGCGGATCGTGGCTCCTTGCACGGTCTGGCCGCGGTCGTCCATGACCCGGCCGCGGACGGTCGCGACCAGGGCGGATGCGGGAGTCGCATCGTGGTGGTCGCTGCAGGCAGCCACGAGCGATGCGAGGGAGAGGATCAGGGGTTTGCGCATGGCGGGAGAGGGCTTCGTGAGAAGGGACTGCCGGCGCGCGAAGGGTCGCGACGGCTCCGCTCATCGTTCGACCGCGCCGCCGGCGACGCCCATGGTTCCCGGTGCGTAGGCGGGCTCGAACGAGTCGTGCCGCGGCGCGGCGGCACCGCTCCATCCCATAGGATGCGGCGATGGACGATCCGTTCGCGGCGATGCGCATCGAGTACGGCGACGTGCCGATGGTGCGCGCCGACATGCCCGCCGATCCCGTCACGTTGTTCTCCTCCTGGCTCTCGGCGGCGCAGGGTGCAGGCGTCAGTGAACCGAACGGCATGTGCCTCGCGACGGTGGACGGCACTGGGCAGCCGCACTCCCGCATCGTGCTGCTGAAGTTCGTCGATCCGCGCGGGTTCGTCTTCTTCACGAACCGGGCGAGCGACAAGGGGGCGCAGCTCGCGGCGAATCCGCGCGCCGCGGCGACGTTCTGGTGGTCGCAGCCGAGGAATCGCCAGGTGCGCGTGGCTGGAGTGGTGGAGGTCACCGACGACGCGACGTCGGATCGCTACTTCGCCGAACGGCCGCGCCGAGCCCAGTTGTGCAGTGCGGCGTCGCCGCAGAGCCGGCCGGTGTCGGGCCGCGCCGAACTCGAAGCGCTCGTCGCGGCACTCGAGCAGCGGCTCGGTGGGGCACCGGTGCCGCGCCCGCCACACTGGGGCGGCTGTCGCCTCGTGCCGCACGCTGTCGAGTACTGGCAGGGCCGCGACGGGCGGCTGCACGATCGGTTCCGCTACGAGCGTGCAGGAGACACGTGGACGCTGCAGCGGCTCGCACCGTGAGCCTTCTCCGCGACGGCAGAGCCGCGTAGGTTTCGTCCATGCGAGCAGCACTCGTGGTGGCAGTGGCCTTCGCGGCGGCGTGTGCGGCGGGCCCGGACACCGGCACGATCGCGCTGTGGAACGGGCGCGATCTCGCCGGATGGCACGCGGACGTGCCGGCCGCGGACCGTGATCCGAAGGTCGCGCCGTCGTTCGTCGCGCGCGACGGGCTCCTCGTGAGTCTCGGCGAACCCGAGGGTCACCTGATCACCGACGCGTCGTTCCACGACTACCGGCTCGTCGTCGAGTGGCGCTGGCCGGGCGAACCCGGGAACTGCGGTGTGCTCGTGCACGCGTCGACGCCGCGGCGCCTCTACGGCATGTTCCCGCAGTCGATCGAGTGTCAGTTGCACGTCGGCAACGCGGGCGATTTCTGGTGCATCGGCGAGGACATCACCGTGCCCGACATGGAGGCGCGCCGCGGCCCGAAGGAGACGTGGGGCGTCGACGGTGACAAGGCGCGGCGCATCCGCAACCTCACGGACGGCAGCGAGAAGGCGCCCGGCGAGTGGAACACGATGGTGATCGAGTGTCGGGGGCGCGAGGTCCGCATCGAAGTGAACGGCGACCTCGTGAATCACGGCACCGGGTGCACGGCCGACCGCGGCCGCATCGCACTGCAGGCGGAAGGCGCGGCATGCGAGTTCCGCCGGATCGAGCTGTCGCCTCTGTGATCGTCAGTTGGCGGCGCGGCGGCGCGGCGCGGCGATCGCGGCTTCGGCAGCTGCGAGCTTGCGCACGCGCGTGCACATGATGTCGCAGAGCTGCTGCGACCGTTCGTCGGCGAGCGAGTAGACGACGGTCTGTCCCTCCTTGCGCCGCTCGACCCAGCCGACGCGGTGCAGCAAGCCGAGGTGTTTGCTCGCGTTGGCGAGCGACAGGCCCGATGCCTCGACCAGTTCGCCGACCGTGCGTTCGCCGGCGAACAGCAGGTTCATCAGGCGGAGGCGCGACGGTTCGGCGAGCGCACGGAACTGCTCCGCCACCCGCTCGAGCATTGCCGGGGTCATCGTTTCGTTGGCCATCGCACGCTCACTTGTCCCCGGTCGCGGCCGGCAGGTCCGGGTGCTCGGCCCATTCGGTCCACGAGCCGTTGAACCAGCGCACCTTCTCGTAGCCGAGCAGGTAGCGCATCACGAAGTAGGCCTCCGACGCGGTGTGGCCCGTCCGGCAGTGCACGACCACCGGATCGGTCTTGCCGATGCCGGTGCCCGCGTACTCCTTCTCCAGTTCGGCGCGCGGCCGCAGCCACTGCCCGTCGTCCGTCTTCGTCAGGTCCTTCGAGTAGAGGCGGTTCTTCGCGCCCGGGATGTGACCGGCGCGTGCTTCGGTCGACTTCTCACCGCGGAAGAACTCGGGCGGGCGCACGTCGAGCACCGCCGTCGTGCCGTCCTTGACCTTCGTCGCGAGGTCGTCGAGCGTGATCGCGAACTCGGCGGCGCCGGGCACGGGTTCGTACTTCGCGGCGACCGCGGGCGTCGTCGTGTCGACCAGGGGCCGCCGCTCCGTCGCCCACCGCACGATCCCGCCCTCGAGGATGGCGAGCGGCCGGTGTCCGAGGCGCAGCAGCGCGACCGCTGCCATCGTCGCGTCCTGGAACTTGTCGTCGGTGACGATCACGACCGGCGTCGTGCGCGCGATGCCGAGACTGCCGAAGTGCGCCGCGAGCGCGTCGTCGGTGACGAAGTGCAGGTCGCGGTCGCCGGCCTTCACGCGGATCCTGCCGAGCGCGAGGTTCTGCGCGCCGGGAAGGTGCAACGCGGCGAACTCTTCGCCCTTGCGCGTGTCGAGCACGACGACCTTGCCGAGCCGCTCGTGCAGCCACTTCGGCGACACCATCGTCGGTGCCGCGAGCTCGGCCGGATCGGTCGCCCAGGTCGCCAGCGCGTTCGGCGCCGGGTTGCCGAGGAAGAACGCGCGGCGCAGCGGCAAGCCGGCCGGTTCGCCGCCGGCGCTTGCGCCGCCCTCGCGCAGCGACGGCGGCGTGAGCACCTGCGCCTTGAACTCGTCGAGGCCACCGTCGAGCACCTTCACGTTCGTTCGGCCCTGCCGCTGCAGCTCCACCCAGGCCTGGCCCGGGTGGGCGGGACCGTTGCTGCAGAGCACGACGAGGCGCGGGTTCTTCGCGAACAGCGCCTTGCCTTCGTCGCCGCAGACCTGCGGCACGGTGAGGTTGATCGCGAAGGGCAGGTGCCACTGCGCGAACTCCTCCGCGGGTCGGAGGTCGACGAGCGCCAGGTCCGTCGGCGCGGCGAGCAGTTCGCGCGCGAGGTCGGTCGGCGAGATGTGGTCCTCGCCGGTTTCGATCGCCTGCAACCAGGCGACGTCGTTCACCCTGCTCGTCCTCGCGGCGGGCTGCAGGCCGCCGAGCACGAGTGCCGCGGCGACCGCGATTGCCATGAAGCCGACGGCGAGCGTCTGCATGCCGGAGTCCGAAGTCGTGTCGTTCATCGTGCGATCCTCTTTGCCATGATTCGTTCCACTGCGGTCGCGCCGACGAAGGCGGCGAGCGCGATCGCGGCGAGTGCGAGGGCCCCGACGGGGCCGGAGATGCCGAGTTGCCCGGGCAGCGAGCCCACGCTGCACGCGCCCGCGTGCAGGAAGTCGGCGAGGCGCGGCTGCAGCGGCGCGAATGCGAGGCTGCCGGCGCCGGCGCCGATCAGGAACACGAGCGCATCGAGTTTGCCGCTCGCGAGACCGACGGCCGCGGTGCCGGGGCACCAGCCGCCCGCCACGAAGCCGACGCCGAACAGGAGACCGCCGACGAGTTGCGGCCACACGATCGACTCCGGCACGTAGAGAGCGGCGAGGTCGATGCGGCCGGTCACGGCGAGCAGTTGCAGGCCGAGTGCGGCGGTCACCATCGCCGAGAACATGACCTTCAGCACCGCGAAGTCGCGGAGGTAGAAGATGGCCGTCAGCTTGCGGCTGCTGCCGAAGCCGGCTCGTTCGAGCCAGAAGCCGAACGCCGCGCCGATCAGCAGCGACAGGAGCAGCCCGATCGGCTCGCCCAGCATGTCGTTCGCGTAGAGGTTCATCGCCACTCCTTCCGCACGAGCGGTGCGAACGCGAACGCGGCCGCGAAGCACGCGCCGGTGAACACGAAGCTGCCCGTCTGCAGCATCGCGCCGCCCGACAGAGCCTGGCCCGACGTGCAGCCGAGCGCGAAGCGGGCGCCGAGACCGGCGAGGCCGCCGCCGACGAGCGCGAACAGGAGGCGCAGCGAGGCCGGTGCGCTCGGGCCGCGTTCGACGCCGATCGCGACGCGCTTCGCCGCGAACGCGGAGCCGAAGCCGCCGAGCAGCACACCGGCGAGCATCGTCACGAGGTAGTACGCGAGCGGCCGCCCTTCCGCGAAGTAGCCGCCGAGGTACGCGTTCTCCTCGATCGCTGCCGGCGCCACGGCGTGCGCCGCGGTCGCCGCGATGCGCGTGATGCCGCCCGACGCTCCGAGGCCGGTGCCGAGTACGACGTAGGAGAGCAGCAGTGTGAGTCCGAGGCCGATGCCGGCCACGTACGGGTTCCAGTAGGGTCGTTGCATGGCAGGTCCTCAGCAGCCCGCGCTGCGCTTCTTCGGCGCCGCGGGGACAGGAGTCGGTGACGTCGCGGGCGCCGCGATCGCCGCGGCTGGCGCCGTCGCCGTGCCGCCGAGCACCACATCGCGGTGGAAGCGGACGAGGCCGCCGTGCAGGACGCGCAGGACGCGGCCCGGCTGTCGCGCCATCACCGCACCGGCGACGGCGAACGCGTGGGAGCCGTCGCGATCGACGAGCACGACGCGGGCGTCCTGGGGCAGGCCCGAGAGGTGCTTCTCCAGGGCCTCGGCGGCGACGTTCTTCGCGCCCGGGATCGTCCACTCGGCGAACTGCGCAGCGGGCCGCAGGTCGACGACCTGGTAGGAACCTGGTTGTTCGGCGAGCACCTTCGCGAGCATCGTCGCGTCGACGGGCTCGGGCAGTGTCAGTGCGCCGGTCGGTGCCGCGGCGGACGCGGTGTCCGCCATGCGCCCGATCGTCGGCAGGCCGGCGGCCATCCATGCGTCGATGCCGCCGTCGAGCGATGCCACGTCGGCGAAGCCGAGGCGTTCGGCGAGTCCCACGGCCATCGACGATCGGTACGCCGAGTTGCAGACCATCACGATCGGTGCGTCCTTCGCCAGCACCTTCGCGAAGCGCTCGCTTTCGGTGACGGGGATGTTGCCGACGTCGCCGATGCGGACGTCGGCGTACTCGTCGGCGCTGCGAACGTCGACGATGAGCGGCTCGGTGCCCTTGGCCATCGCCGCGGCGAGGTCCCTGGGCGCGATCACCTTGCTGCTCCGCACGGTGAGGCCTGCGGCCCGCCAGCCGTCGGGATTCACGAGCAGGCGGCCCGCGATCTGGTCGTAGCCGATGCGCCGCAGTCGGAAGACTCCCTCGCGGACCTCGTCGTCGCTGCCGACGAGGATCAGCGGATCGTGGAACGGCACGACGATCCCGGTCCACGTGTCGAGGCGCCCTCGCAGCGCGACGTTGATCGCACCTTCCACGTGTGCTCTGGCGTAGCTCTCCTGGTCGCGCAGGTCGACGATCCAGCCGGCCGGTCGCAGCGAAGCGATGGACGAGCCGTCGAGGCGCGGCGGGAGCGCGTCGTCGCGCGCGACGATCGGCGGACCCTTGCGGTTCATCTCCACGTTGAACGCGAAGTAGCGCGGTGCGACCGGCTGGTGGCTGATCACGTTCGCGACGAAGCTCGCTTCGCTCGGGATGCGGAGGTACGGGTTCGTCGCCTTCTCGCGCCCGATCGTCGACGACGTGTCCGGGCTCAGGTGCGCGCCGCAGAGCGAGCCGGCGCCGTGCGCGGGCAGGACGACGGTGCCGTCGGGCAGGGTCTTCAGCCGCTGGATCGACGTCCACGACTGTGCGGCGAGCACGGCCGGCGGTACGTCGAGCAGGTCGGGACGCCCGATGCTGCCGACGAACAGAGTGTCGCCCGTCAGTGCGAACGCGGGATCCGTCGCCGTGCCCGGCGCGCGAACCAGGAACGTCGTGGCGTTCGGCGTGTGGCCAGGTGTCGACCACGTCTCGAGCGAGATGCGCCCGACGACGACGCGGTCGCCGTCGCGCAGCGTGCGGTGGGGGAACTCGGCGTTCGCCAGCTCGCTGACCGCGATCTCGGCGCCCACGCGCCGCGCGAGTTCGGTGTGCCCTGCCACGAAGTCCGCATGCGGGTGCGTGAGGAGCGCGAGTTCGATCTTCGCTCCGAGGGCCGCGGCGTCGCGCACGTAGTGATCCACGTCGCGCTGCGGGTCGACGACCGCTGCGTGGCCGTCGGACACCAGCAGGTAGCTGAGGTGCGACAGGCAGCCGAGCTGGTATTGGCGCAGCGTCCATCCGTCGCCCTTCTGCTCGAACGAGACCTGCGGCGTCGCGGCGTCGAATGCGTGGGTCGTCCGCTCGGCGTCCTGTGCGGAGAGGACGGGTGCCAGCAGCATCAGTGCGCAGGTCACGGCCCCCGTCGGCGAAGCGTTGTGGGTGTCCATGACTCAACTATAGAGTTGAGTAGTTGAGAAAGCAATCCGGCGATCGCCGAACGTCCCGATCAGAGGTCGACGTCGACCGTGCTCCCCGCTGCCACGGTCACGGTCCGTTCGCTCGCACCGGCGCCATCAGCCGGGCCGTCGATGTGGAGGCGCCAGCTGCCGGGTGCCGCTCCCTCGATCGTCCCGCGACCGCCGCGGAGGATCGTCGTGCGTCGCGCCCTCGATCCTTCCGGCAGCGCGCCGGCTCCCGCCCATTCCGCGACGACGGCGGCCATCGGCTGGCTCGACTTCACCCGAATGCGGCCCGCCGGTCCGAGGCGCAGTTCGACACCTTCGTGTGCCGTGCCCTCGAGGAGCGCCGCCACCTTCGCGGTCGCGTTCGTGTGCATCCGCGCGGAGGCCTCGACGCGCAGGTCGCGGCCGGCACGAACGCCGCGGAGTTCGAATCGGCCGTCCGCATCCGTCCGTACTTCGCGCCGTTGCGTGCTGCCGAAGAGGTCGCCCACGACCTCCGCGGCGTCCGCGAGTTCGGCGGCGGCGTCGGCGGCGCGGCCGTCGACATCGACCGAGACGGCCGCGCCCTGGAGCGGTGCGCCGTCGCCCTGCAGCACGCGGCCGCGGATCGTCGTCCCGCGCAGCGCCACATCCCGCACGTTCTCGCCTTCTTCGAGGGTCAGGTCGACGAACGCGGACATCGCGAGGTCCTTGTGCAGGACCACGAGTCGTCGGCGACCCGCCGGCACGTCGTGCAGTTCGAACCCGCCGTCGGAATCCGTCTTCGTCCGCGGGCCCGAAGCGCCGCCGAACGCCGCGACGACGGATTCGACCGCCGCGCCCAGTTCTGCGTGCTGCGCCGCGGTGTCGTCGGCCGGTACGTCGTCGACGCGCACATCGGCACGACCGAGCGGCGTTCCGTCGAGCGTGACCACGCCGCGCAACGAGCCGCGCAGCGGGGTCGCGAGTTCGATCTCCATGTCGGCACCATCGGTGGCTTCGACGCGAACCTCGCCGGCCCGCAGCCCCGAGGCGCCGAGCGACAGGCCCATGCGCACCGGCGACGAGGGTCGCGACGCGGGGACCGAGAACACATGAGCACCCGGTGCGACGCGCGCGAAGATCGCCACTCCGTTCGGGTCGGTCGTGACGTTCTCCTGGTCCTCACCCTTCTCGGCGCGTCGGTGCACTTCGGTTCTGGCGAGCAGTTTGCCGTGCCCGTCGCGCACCGTGGTTCGGACGGTGGCGCCGCGCACGAGGAACGCCGCATGGTCCACGGTCCCGGTCGTCGGCACTTCGAAGGCCGGACTCTGCCAGCGCGAATGCGCTGCCGACTCCACGACGAGGCTCGTGCGGCCGGGGTCGGTGGTCACGAGCGCGATGCCAGCTGCGTCGGTGACTGCGACGTCGCTCCTTTCGTCGGTCGGCGCGTCGTTCGCCACACCGGGCGCCGACATCGTCGTCGAGAACGAGACCTCGCGCCGCGGTTCGCCGTCCTGGTCGACCGGTGCAGCGACCCGAACGCGCGCGCCGGCGACCGGGCCGCGTGCGTCGGTCACGGTGACTCGCACGACCGGCGCTTCGGCGAGCTGCACGGTGCCGAGGTCGACGTTGCCTCGCGTCGGCGGATCGATGTCGTCCCGCGTCCACGGGCGGCGACCCGGTGCGCGGAACTGGACGGACAGCTGCTTCCCGTCGCCCTCCGCGACCGCGATGCCGTCGATCGTCACGTTGCCGTTCGCGAACCGCCTCTGCGGCAGCGGTTGCCGCATCGGAACCGGAACCGACATGCCGAGCACCTTCATCCGGTGCACCGGCCCCACGGCCACGTCCAGGTCTTCGATGGCGCGGCCGGTCGCCGCGTCGACGACGCGGGCGACGATCGCGAACGTCGGGCGCCAGCGCAATGGAACGCCGCTCGCGCCGGAGCGGACGTTGACGCGCTCCGTACACCGGCTCGGCATCGCGTCGGGCGGGGCCCGCAGACCGTGCACCGTGTACGAGGCGTCGGGGTCGAGGCCCCGGACGACGAACGCACCGTCGGCCGCGACGGCGGCTTCGCGCGCACCGATCGGCAGATCCATCCCTTCGACGAGGTCGCCGAGGTCGAGGAGCGCACCGTCAACCGCCCGCGCCACCGCAGCCGTGCCGGTCTCGACACGGCGCGCGATGACCTTGATCGGGCCTGGGTCCGTGGGCGCGTCCACGATCTGCCCGGCGATCGTGCCGCCGTCGCGCATCACGATCAGCACGTCCTCCGCCTGCGCGCGTTCCGTGCTGCCGGAGGCGCGGACTTCGGGCCGGTCCTCGTGGGTCGCGGCCAGTTCGAAGGGGCCCGGCGCGTGCAGCGGCAGTTCGAAGCGGCCCTGTCGATCGGTCGTCGCGGCCGTTCCGCGCCGCTCCGTCAGTTCGCGCGGCAGCCCGATGCCGGCAGGCACTTCACCCTTCTCGACGACCGCGACCTTGGCGCCTGCGATCGGGGCGCTCGTCGGGTCGACGACACGGCCGCGAACGGTGGCGACGACCTGGCGCGGCGGCTCGGCCGGCGCCGGTGCCTTGGCCGCGGCGGCGGATGGCACGTCGGCTTGCGCGGCGGTGCGTTCGGCCCGGCGTTCTCCCTGCTCCGCCGGAGCCGAGCCGGTCGCCGGTGCGGCGGGCCCGCTCGGATCGGCCGTGGCGGGAGCTTCGGGCCGCGGCGGTGTGCCGGGGTCGCCGCCCGGCCGGAGCGCCCACACTGCGGCGCCGAGGGCGGCGAGGATCAGCAGCAACGCGACGACACGGCCCGCGGGGGAAGACGGCGGCATGGGGGCCCCAGTGTCCCGCGCTCGTCACGATCTGTCGCGGTCGTTCAGGCAGGAGCGGCGACCAGGGCCTCGGTGCGGCGGCCGCGGACGAGTCGGCCCTCGTGTTCGGCCAGTTCTTCCGCGGTGCCGGCGACTGCCATCCGGACGTGCACGAGTTCGATCGCGATCGCGTCGCACTCGGCCTGCAGGTCGGTGCACCGACGGAGCATCGCCTCCGCCTCGCCGGGGGAGATGGTGCGGAGGAAGTTCGCCTCGCGATGCCAGTGCTCGAGGGACGACTGCAGTTCGTGCAGCGCCTCGTTCATGCCCTGCTCCTCGGCTCGGAAGCGCTGCAGCAACGCCCGGAGGCGCGCGTCGTGCGGTTCGATTTCAAGCGCTCGCAGCATGGAGCCCTCCGTGGGTGTTCGGCATGCCGCCGAGGATGTGGCGGAGCAGGCGCACTTCGCGGCGACGTTCGTTGCGTTCGCTGCGGACTCCGGCCGGGATCGGGATGTGCAACACGTGGGCGTCGGCCGCAGCCGCGTCGAAGCGACGCTCGGCGGCGGCGAGTTGGCAAACGGCTTGCGCCAGTTCACCGGTGAGGCGCGCGGCCAGGTCCGAGGCGGCGCACACGGCAGTCTCGAAGGGCTCTTGGTCCATGACTCCAGCATCGGTCGGCTCCGTGAATCCGTTGCAAACGCAGAGCCAATCTCCCGGCGCCCCGGTGCGCGGCGGTTCCCGCAGCCGCAGCTCGCAAGGTGCGGTGCCGCGGAGCGTTCCGTGACTCGCACCTTCGTCTCGTTACGATGTCCAGCTTCCTGCGCCACGCTTCCGATCCGCACGGTTCATGGACATCCTGTTCGACGCCAGAATGCTCGATCGCCCGATGTCGGGGCTCGAGCGCGTCCAGCTCAACGTCCTGCGCGAGTTGTCCCTTCTTCCGAAGGTCAAACGGTTGCGGGTCGTGCTCATCAAGCACACGCAGACCGCGAAGCCGCTGCCGGAGTCGGTCGAGCGCTGCGAGGTCTTCACGACCGAGGACATCGTCAAGGTGCTGACGGACGAGAAGGAGCGGCCGGACGTCTACCACATGACGTGGTTTCCGGACACGACGCCGCGCGACCTGTTCCTGCCGTTGATCGCGCCAGCGTCGGTGGTCGAAGTGCACGACGCGATCCTGAATCGTCACCCCGAGTACTTCCCCGACCGTGAGCACTGGGACTGGTACAACGCGTTCATCAAGCGTCTGATCCGCAACAGCGACCGACTGCTCGTGCACAGCAAGTCGGTGGCTTCCGAGATCGAGAAGGACTTGCAGGGGAACGCGGCGATCGCCGACGTCGCCCCGCTCGCCGTCGATCCCGACTTCCACACGCCGCTGTCTGCTGCGGAAGTGAAGAAGCGCTGCAAACGCATCGGATTCGAGGGCGACTTCGTTCTCGCCGTCGGCAAGGACTACCCGCACAAGGACCACGCGACGCTGCTTCGCGCGATGGCCCGCCTGCCCGCGAACGTCCGCCTCTGCATCGCAGGGACCAAGATCTGGAAGAACCCGGGCGAGACGAGCGACGAGATCATCGCGCAGCTGAAGCTCGGCGATCGTGTGCAGTGGGTGCAGGGCCTCGATGACCAGGACATCAAGGCGTTGATCCAGGGCTGCCGCGCCATGGCGTACCCGTCGCTCGAAGAGGGCTTCGGCATCCCGCCGATCGAGGCGATGGCGCTGCGCACGCCGGTCGTGGCGGCGCGCGCGATGTCGATTCCCGAGGTGTGCGGCGACGGCGCGTGGCTGCATGCCCCGGGCAACGATCGCGAACTCGAGCAGTACCTGAGGAAGTGCCTCGCCGGTGGTCCCGACGTGCAGGCGCTGATCGAGCGCGGCGTTGCGCGCGAGAAGACCTTCTCGTGGAAGCGCACCGCGGAGCTCACCTTCGCCAGCTACGAGAAGGCGATCGCGTCGGCGAAGTCCGGGAAGAGTCCGCGCAAGCGCCTCGACCCGGTCGTGTACGAGAGCCTCGCCATCGCGGCGCGCTACAAGTTCAACGATCTCGAGCGAGAACTCGCAGCCTGGCAGCGCCGTGCCCACGGCGCCGAAGTGCAACTGAACACCGCACGAGTGCACGCGACGCAGCTCGAGCACCAGCTTCGCGAGCTGGGTGAGCGTCCCAAGGCGCCGCCGCCGCCGCCGAAGACGGAGCCGAAGGCGGAGCCGGAAGCATCGCGTGCCCCGGCATCCTCGGAGAAGCGTCCGCGGTGGTCGCTGAAGCGCCGGATCAAGAAGATCAAGGATGGGTTGGCTCGGCGCCGCAAGGCGTGAGATGTTCGTCCGCCACCTCCTCTCGTCATGAAGAAGCAGCGCCGAGGCAGCAACGGTCAGGGAACTCCTGCCGACGTGGCGGGACTGCTCCGTGATCTCGCGACGCGTGAGCGGCAGTTGCGCGACCTGACCGAGCAGTCGCTCGGCTTCCTCGAAGAACTCGCGGAGGCGAGGCGCCGGAACGGCGAGCGTGACCAACTCGTCGCCCGCCTCTCCGAGCTGGAGCGCGCGCTCACCGATGCGAAGCGGCGGCTGCGCAACGCCGGCGGCGCTGCGTCCGACGCTGCCCAGGGCGTGTCGCGGAAGGAGCGTCCTTCGATCGCGATCGTCTTCCACGGCGCGGATTCGCTGCGGCCGGCCGCCGCTGCCGTGCGGCTCGGCGACGTCGTGTGGATCGGACCGCCGGACGCGGTGCCTGCAGCAGGTGGCCCGAAAGGCGTCACCGTCGTCACGAACCGCGATGCGCGCACGATGGCGCAGTGCTGGAACCTCGGCATGGCCGCGACCGCGGCGGATGCGGTGTTGTTCGTGGCCGGCGGCGGCGAGGTCCGCGAACTCGGGCCGCTCCCCGTCGACCTGCCGGCGAACACCGCGTTGCTCGCGCCGCGCATCGAGCGCGGAGACAAGGCGGAGCTGGGCCAGGACCAGGCGGTCGAGCCGTTGCGTCTCGTGCCGCGGCCCGTGGGCCAGGTCGACGAGCCCTTCGTGCGCGTGCCGTGGCCGTGTGCCGATGCCTTCCTCCTGCGCCGGGCGGCGTTCGAGCAGTTGGGTACGTTCGACGAAGGGCTTCTCGGGCCGGCGGCACTGCTCGAATACGTGCTGCGCGCGCGCCGCGCGAACTTCGACGTGCTCGGTGTCCCGAAGACCGTGATCGCCGCGCCGCCCGGAGACTCCGGCCCGGAGTCGGTCGAGGCCGCGCGCGAACGCATCGTCGTGGTCGCCGCGCACCGGCCCGATCAGCTCGGCCAGGCGCTCGCCGATTCACCGATCCTCTGGGAGCTCGAACGCAACGAGGCGCCGGGCTGGCTCGCCCAGGTGCTCGCGCGACTGCCCGCGACGGAGGGCGCGCCGGACCAGCGCTCGATGCTCGAGCGCACGGCGCTCGGCCTGGTGCAGCACGGCATGCCGGTGGCGCGTGTTCGGGCCCTGCTCGCCGGGGCCCGTTCGGCGTTGTTGCGCGGGTTCGCGCAGGCGGGCACCGTGGTGCCGAGCGACGAGTTCGTTGCCGCGGCACAGCGGGCGGACGAACAGCGCGGCATGGACCCGACGGCCGCGTTCGCCGCGTTCGCGAACGACATCTCGAGATGCTGCGACGCCGCGTCCGCCACGGCGCGCGAACTCGAGCAGACGCGCGCGCAGTTGCGCGACTTCGATGCGCAGCGGCACGCCCAGTCGGATCGCGCCGAGCGGGCGGAGGGAGCGCGGCAGCACGCGCAGAAGCAGATCGACCAGATGGAGACCTGGCTGCGCGAGCGGACCGCGGAACTGCGCGAGCGGACCGCGGAACTGCGCGAGCGGAGCGAGGAACTGCGCGGCGCGCAGGCATCCCGGGCCAAGGCCGAGGCGGCGCTCGCGGAGTCGCAGGCAGCGCTTCGGCGTCGCGACGACGAACTCGTCGCCGCGCAGCGGGAGCGCGAGGCACTGGCGGTCGCGAAGACGGACCTCGCGGCGCTCGAGAGTGCGCTGCAGGACGAGAAGCGCGAGCGGGCGCTGCTCGCGGAACGCCTCGAGGCGATGCGTCAGCAGTACCGCGAGATGGAGCGCGAGTACCTCGCGACGGACACCGACCTGCGTGCGATGCGCGACCAGGTCTCCCGCATGGCTGGCATGCTCGGCGTCGTCGCCGACGCCAGTCCCTTGAATCTGCAGCAACGTCTCGAAGTCGTGCACGAGCAGGCGCAGGAACTGGTCAGCACGCTCCGTTCGGCCGGGGCGACCGATTCGGCGCAGCTCCTGCAGCGTCTCGACGAACTGACGCAGCGCCTCGCGGCTGCCGAGCACACGCTGCACGAACGCGAGCGCTGGATCGCCTTGCTGCTGCAGGAGGTGTCGCAGCGCCGTCTGTTCCCGCGGACCCTGCAACCGCACGAACAGGCGCTCGTCGATCGGTCGGGGCGCGCGCCGTGAAGGTGCTGCTCGTCGTCCATCAGTTCCTCCCGCGACACGTCACCGGGACGGAGCAGTACGTCCGTGCACTGGCGCGCGGCATGCGGGCCGTCGGGATCGACGCGCGTGTGCTCGCTTTCGAGCCGCTCGTTCAGTTCGACAGCCCGGACCGCCTCTTCATCGAGCGCGACGAAGTCGTCGAGGACGTGCCCGTGCGCCGGATCGGGGTGCACCACCGGCAGTCCCCGAACCCGGAGATCCGCGACTACGAGAACCCGTTGTCCGCCGGCCTCCTCGCTCGCCACCTCGACGAAGTCGACTTCGACCTCGTGCACCTCTTCCATCCGCGCAACATCGGGTCGGGTGCGATCGAGGAGCCGTGCCTTCGCGGGCTGCCCCTCGTCGTCAACCTGATGGACTTCTGGTGGGTGTGTCCGAACTACCTCCTGTGGCGGCGCGACGGCAGCCTCTGCGACGGGCCGCCGGAGGGAGGCGCCGGCTGCATTCCCTGTGTCGATCCGCGGCTCGACGCGGCGATCGCGGAGCGACACATCGGTCGCGAAGTGCGTTCGCTCGCCGGCCTGCGCACGCCGGCCGGCAACCACGCCGGATCCGCCGTGCGCCAGGCGCACGCGCTGATCGGGCGCAAGGAACACCTGATGGCGCTCCTCGCACGCGCAGATCGCGTCGTCGCGCCGTCGAAGTTCATCGCCGGCGTCTACGAGAAGCACGGTCTGCCGGCGGACAAGATCGTGCACCTGTCGTACGGCCTCGACCCGTCGCGCTTCGTCGACATGCCGCCGCGCAAGGCGGAGCCGGGCCGCCCGATGCTCGACGTCGGCTACGTCGGTTCGATCTCGCGCCACAAGGGCGTGCACGTGCTGCTGGAAGCGCTCGCGCACGTGAAGAGCGCGAACGTGCGCGTGCACCTGCACGGCAGCCGCGACTCGCAGCCGGGCTTCTCGGAGGCCCTCGTCGACGGCATTCGCGACCCGCGCGTCACGTTCCACGGTTCGTTCAGACCCTCGGAGCTCGGCCGCGTGCTCGCCGGCCTCGATGTTCTCGCGGTGCCGTCGCTCTGGTACGAGAACACGCCGTTCTCGATCCTCGAAGCCCTGCACGTCGGCCTGCCCGTGCTGGCGTCCGATCTCGGCGGGATCGCGGAGATCGTCGCGGAAGGGGTGAGCGGGCGCCTCTTCGCTCCCGGCGACGCGAAGGCTCTCGCCGCCCGCATCGACGAGTTCGCGGCCGACCCGTCCGGCGCGTTGTCGTTCGCGGCGCGGAAGCCGCCGCACATCACCGACAACGTCGAGAGCCTGCGCGCAATCTACGAAGAACTCATCGGCGCGCGTTCCGGAGCGTCGGAATGACACTGCGCGCGAGCCTCGTGATGCCGACGTGGAACGCCGGCCCTTTGCTCGAGGAGGTCCTGACTGCCGTGGATTCGCAACCCGGCGCCGAGGCGCTCGAGCGCGTCGCGATCGACAGCGGCTCCACGGACGGCACGGTCGACGCGCTTCGCCGGCACGGTTTCCGCGTCGATTCGATCGCGCAGAAGGACTTCAACCACGGCGCGACGCGCGATCTCGGCATCGAGCGCACGACGGGCGACGTGATCGTGCTCCTGACCCAGGACGCGACACCGGCCGATCGCCGGTGGCTGCCCTCGCTGCTGCGTGCGTACGACGATCCTGCGGTCGACGCCGCATGGTGCCGTCAGATCCCGCGCCCCGGCTGCAACCTGATCCTGCGGCAGCGCATCGAGGGATGGATGGGCGACCGCACCACGCTCGGGCTGCAGCGGGTGCCGCCGGGGACGACCTTCGCGCAGCTCGATCCGATGGCGCAGCTGCGGCTCGCCGCGTTCGACAACGTCGCGAGCAGCGTTCGTCGCACGAGCTGGGCGAAGTACCGCTTCGGCTGGCGTCGCTTCGGCGAGGACATCACGTTCGGCAAGCGCGTGATCGAGAACGGCGGCTGCATCGCGTTCGTGCCGGACGCGGCGGTGATCCACTCGCACGAGACGACGCCGAAGCAGGAGGGCAAGCGCGTCTACTGCGACCACCAGAACCTGTTCGCGCTCTTCGGCCTCTGCGTGATCCCCGACCTCGCGCACTGCAAACGCGCGGTGCGGGACGGCGGCGCGCACTTTCTCGCGCAGGTCCGAGCCGAGCCCGGTCTCACGGCCGAGCAGCGCGTGGAGCTCGAGCAGTGGGCCATCGGCTACGCGAAGTGGACGGCGTGGGGGCAGTACCTCGGCGCGAACCACGACCGGCTGCGCAGGCGCTGGTTCGGCGCGCTGATGGCGCTCGTCGACCGCTGGATGCACCGGCCCTGATCGCGCGCCGCAGGATCGGGTGCGAAGCCCGATCCGTGAAGGAACGGGCAAGGAACGGGCAAACGTCCGGGGCGCGCTCCGAGGCTGCGGGTCGCGTGGCAGGATCCGCGCCCGAACCGCCATGGGCCACGACCTCCGCATCGTCCTTCTCGCTCTCGTGACCACCGCCGCATGCAGCAACGGCAGCGGTGGCGGCGGCGAGGATCTCTCGCTCCCGACGGCGCAGATCTCCGCCGCGAACGCGGTGACCGCGACCCAGGTCACGATGAAGACCGCGTTCGGCCTCGCCGACGCGGTGGCCGTCGTGGTCGAGCAGTTGCCAGGACTCACCGCCGGCTCGGCGCCCGGTCCGCAGGGTGGCCAGGTCCTGCGCACGTTCGTCGATCGCGACGGCGACGGGGCGGTTTCGACCGGCGACGAGTGCACGTTCGCGTTCGCGGGCTACGTCGACCAGGGCGTCACGTGGAACGGTGCGGTGCGGGTCGATCGCATCGAAGTGCAGGGGCCGTTGATCGATCCCTACACGTCCGAACTCGACGCGCACGTCGAATTCATCGGCATCGCGTTGTCGCGCGGGGCCACGGTCGACCTGCTCGGCGGCGAGCTTCGGATTCGGCGCGAGAACCGCCTCACGGTGCGTCTGCTCGGTGTCGACGTCGACCGGCCTTTCAGCATCGGCGTGAAGACGCTGCGGCCGGGCACGCACGTGGACCGCAACGATTTCCCGCTCGTCTACGCGCGAGCCTGGAGCGCGAAGGGAACGGTCGAGTCGGCCGGTGTCGCCGGGTCGCTCGCGTTCGACACCGAGGTGCCGTTCGCGGGCTCGCTGTTCTCGCAGTATCCGTGGAGCGGCATGGCCGAGGTGCTCGGGCGCGGGAGTCGCATCACCGTGAAGGCGATCGACTACACGTCGAACCTGATGGTCGAAGTGGACGCCGACGACGACGGCGAAGTCGAAGAGACGATCGACACGACCTGGGCCGATCTGTGACGTGTGCGGCCGGGCATCACGCCCGGCCCCTGGTCGTCCTCTGCGACGACGGCCATCATCGCGGGGCCGTGGAGCCGCGCCGCTGCCGCGTCGGCTTCGGTCGCTCCCGGGAGCCACGCGGAGGATGCCATGTTGCTGAAAGGTCTCGTCGTCACCAGTCTCCTCGCATCGACCCCGTTCGCGTTCGCGATCACGCAGGACCCGAAGCCGCGACCCGCGGGCGCGAACATCGAGTCGGCGGCGCAGGCCGCGCAGGACCAAGCCCGGCGCGCGGAGCAGGACCTCGCGGGGATGCGGCGCGAACTGGACGCTGCGCGGGCGGAGCTGGCCCGCATGCGGGATCAGCTCGAGCGGGCTCTCGACCAGATCGACCGGCAGTTCGAGCCGCAGCGCGACCGCAACTGTTCTCCGTCGCGATCGCGAGCGCTGATGTCGCACTGGCAGTGGCTGCGCGACGAGGGGCACGAGAAGCGCGCGGATGCCGTGGTCGCGCGCATCGTCGACGACGTCGGTGACGACGCGAGCCGGCTCAACAACTTCGCATGGCACCTGATGAACGACGAGGAGACGAGCGGGAAGTACGACTCCCTCGCACTCGCGCTCGCCGTGCGCCTGCAGAAGCAGGGGGACGACCTCGATCCGCGCTTCCTCGACACGATCGCGATGGCGAAGTTCCTCGCCGGCCAGGTCGACAGCGCCGTCGATCTGCAGGCGAAGGCGATCGAGCGCGGCGGGCGCGGCGACGAGTTCCGCCGGCGTCTGCGCACGTATCGCGCCGCGCAGGCAGCCCTGGCGAAGGCGGTGCCGGCGCCGAAGGCGGCTCCCGTCCCCGCCGCGCCCGCCGAAGTCGGCGCTTCGATGATCGCGGCGTCGCGCGAGTGATCGCGCTCAGCGGGCGCGGCGCACGATGCCGTCGTTCGTGACGATCCACTGCGCGCTCGCGGGATCCGTCGTCGTCTCGACGGCCGGCGCCATCGACCAGCGCCGCGTGTGCAGCACGAGCCGGTCGACGACCGCTTCGCCGAGCCACGGCTCGCCGTGCACGACGAACGCACCCGGCCCCGCGTCGTGGTGCGCGCGCCGAAGGTCGTCGAAGGCGGCACCGAATGTCCGGTAGAACGTCGCGACGGACAACGAGTGTGCGATGCCGACCGCGAGCACCGCGATCGCGGCTGTCCGGGCAAGCGGTTCGCGGCAACGCAGCGCCGCGGCGCAGATCAGCAGGAGGCCCGGGGTCGTGAGGTAGAGGTAGTGGCCCTCGACCTTCGGCAGGATCGCGATCGGCGCCATCGGTGCCGCGGCGCAGAGCAGGCCCGCGAGAGCCAGCCGCCACGAGCCGATGCAGGCGACCGCGACGAGCGCCACGCCGAGCAGTCCTCCGGCCCATTGCCAGCCCCACACTGCGGCCGGGTCGACGGCGCCCGGCGCGACCGGGAACGCGGCGAAGCGCGCGAGGCGGATCGCGACGCCGTCGAGCGTCGGCGAATACTCGGTCCCCGAGACCGGCAGCGAGATTCGCCAGGCCGCGAACGTGATCGCCAGGATCGCGATCGCGATCGCGGCGGTGATCGGCCAACGAGCGCCGTCGCGGCGACGCGAGTGCCAGGCGAGGAGGGCGGCCGGGACGGCGAACGCGATCGACGCCTCTTTCGCGACGAGCGCGAGGCCGAACGCGGGCAGCGCGAGCAGCCCGAGCGGACGTCGTGCCAGCAGCAGCAGAGCCGCGACGCAGCACCACGTCAGCGCCAGGCGGTCGTACGCGGCGGCGGCCCACGCGACCGCAGGGACAGCCGTGGGCAGGAACGCGAGGATGACCGTGCGGCGCGGCACGCCGATGCGTGCGAACACGAGAGCGAGCAGGGCCGTGTTCCCCAGGTGATGCAGGACGCTGAGTGTGTGCGTTGTCGCGGGGTCGCCGCCCGCCGCGCGAAGTTGCGCCGCGAGCCACGCATAGCCGAGCGGCCGGTAGAAGAGCGAGTGCGCGTCCGTGAACCACGCCCAGTCCCACCAGGGGCCGCCCGCCGTGATGTGCAGCACGTCGAGTTCGTCGGCGTGGTAGAAGCCGCGGTTCGTCGCGACGAGCCAGGCGATCGCGGTTCCGGCGATCGCGGTTCCGGCCCATGCGACGGTCGCCGCGTGGCGCATGACCGCTCAGCGCGACTCCGAGAGAGCCGCCGCGACCCGCTCCGCGACCCAGCGGTTCCCTGCACGCGTCATGTGCCCGTCGAACCAGCCGTCGTGTTCGCCCGGGCCTTTCGTGGCCAACGCATCGAAGGCACTCGCGAGGTCGAGAGTCCGGACGCCGCGCGCCTCGGCGTGGCGCAGCAGCGCGAGCGACGCCTCGTCGGGCTTCTTGTCCTGCAGCAGCAGGAGGAGCCGGATGCCCTTCGCGCGGCACTTCGCGTCGATGCGATCGATCAGCTTCTGGCCGATCTCGCCGCCGCGACCGCGGAGGGATTCGACGCGCACTTGCTTCTCGTTCTCGAACCACCACTGGCGGCACGTGTTCGCCAGCACCGCGTCGACGAGCGCGCTGTGGCCCAGGAAGTCCTTCCAGCGCTTCGACGCATCGCGCTCGCTCTCGAGCGGCACCGGCACGTTGCGCAGCACGATCTCGTCGCCCGCGACATCGAACCAGGGCACGGGTGTGTAGCGCTTCTCGTACTCGCAGCGCGTGAGGTCGTCGGGGATGAAGCTCACGATCAGCGTGTCGACCGGGAATCGCTCGAGCATCGCCTCCGCGCGCAGCACCGCCTGAGCGAGGCTGTAGCCGAACACGCCGCCGTTCTTCACGGGCTTGCCGAGCAGCGCTTCGAGTTGCGCCGGCCAGGTGGCGTCGTCGTCGACCTGGTCGCCGAACGTGAACGAGTCGCCGACCGTCGCGACGAAGCGTTCGCCCGGCGGGGACGGACGTCCGTTGGTCCGCATGCCGTCGGCGTCGATCGTCACCTGTGTGCCCCAGTGGTTGTCGCGGCTCGAGAAGCCAGGCCGCGGCGAGTAGCCGAGCATCGGGTCGCGCTGCGCCGGGTAGTTGCGCGCCATGAGGTCGAGGCGCAGTTCGCGGAAACTGCCGAAGTGCAGCGGCGCGCGGAACAGGCGGATGAGCACTTCGCCGAGGAACAGCAGCGCCAGCAGCGGGATCGCCGCGAACAGGAGGCGGCGACGAAGGCCGAGGCGGCGCGCGGCGGAGGGCATCGGGGGATGGTAGGGGCGCAGGCCCCGGTTCAAAGGTCGCGGTGCGGCGTCTACGCTCCCGCGGGCTTCCAGCTGCCCACCATGCTCGCCGTCCTCTGCGCGTCGTTTCTCGGCTTCGCGTCCGGACCTGCTCCGCGGCCGCACGACCCCGAACGCCAGCTCGCCGCACTCGACGAGCGGATCCGTCGTCACCCCGACGATGCGGCGGGCTGGTTCGAGCGCGGCTGTCTCCGCGACGGACTCGGCGACTCGACGGCCGCTCTCGCCGACTTCCGCACCGCGCTGCGTCTCGCGCCGCGTCATGCGGCCGCTGCGCTCGCGATCGCGTGCACCGAGCAGCGCTCGGGCAACCCGGTGACCGCGCTGCTCGCCGCGCGCAAGGCGAACGAACTCGGCGCGAGCGGCCCGGAGTTCGATCGGGTGCTGGGCCGCATCCTCCGGTCGTTGCACCGCCACGCCGAGGCCGCTGAAGCGTTGTCGCGAGCCGTCGCTGCCGTGCCGCGGCCGCAGCCGTCGCACTTCCTCGAACTCGCCGAGGCGCGGCGCGCGGCCGGCGCGCCATCCGCCGGCGTGCTCGCGGCGCTCGACGACGGGCTCTCGCGGCTCGGGCCCGTGGTTTCGCTCGTCGACGCGGCCGTCGAGGTCGACGTGCACGAACGCCGGTTCGAGCGGGCGCTCCAGCGCCTCGAGACGCTGCGGCCGTTCGTCCGCCGCACGACGCCGCTCCACGAACGCCGGGCGCACGTGCTCGACGCCGCCGAACGCGCGGGCGAGGCCGCGATCGAACGCGAGCTCGCGCGGCGTGCCGACGCATGCGAAGCGACGGTCGAAGCGCCGCGACCCACGAAGGCGCGACCCGAGCCGGTCCCCGAACGCGCGGCCACGGTGCCCGCCGCGACGAGCAGTGTGCTGATCCCGGCGAACGCCATCTGGCGCTACCTCGACACGGGCGTGTGGCCGGGGCTCGGCTGGGAGCAGCCAGCGTTCGACGACAGCGCCTGGGCGATCGGCCCGGCGCAGCTCGGCTACGGTGATGGCGACGAAGCGACGGTGATCGCGAGCGGTCCGGCGGGCGCGGTCTTCACGACGACGTGGTTCCGCCACACGTTCCCGGTGCCGGACCCGACGCTGTTCGCGACGGCCCGCATCCGGCTCTTGTGCGACGACGGCGCCGCGGTGTGGATCAACGGCGTCGAGATCGCGCGGCAGAACCTCGAGAACGGGATCGTGCTGCCGTGGACATGGGCTCCGCTCGCGATCGGCGGCGCCGACGAGTCGGCGTTCCACACGTTCGCGTTCCCCGCGTCGCTGCTCGTCGCCGGCCAGAACACGATCGCCGTCGAAGTGCATCAGTGCGCGCCGACGAGTTCGGACGTCAGCTTCGCGCTCGAACTCGCGGCGGGCCCCGAGGTGGTCACCATCGTGCGCGCTCCGTACCTGCAGAACGGCACGCCCTCGGGCGCCGTCGTCCGGTGGCGCACCGACCAGCCGTGTGCGTCGCAGCTGTGGCTCGGCGCGTCGGCGAGTTCGCTGCAGCCGGCGTTCTTCGACGCCGTGCCGCGCACGGAGCACGCCGCCGTCCTGACCGGGCTTCCCGCCGAGACCTCGTTCCACTACCGCGTCGGCGACGCGACCGGGATCCTGCCAGGCCAGTCCGCGGAGCAGGTCCTGCGTACGCTGCCGCCGGTCGGCGCCGTCCGCCCGTTTCGGGTGTGGGCGATCGGTGACATGGGGTTCGGCTCGGCATCGCAGATCGTCGTGCGCGGGCTGTTCGACGCGTTCGCCGGCACTCACCCCGCCGACGTGATGCTGATGCTCGGCGACAACGCCTACTACGTCGGCACCGACGCCGAGTACCAGGTCGGCGTGTTCGACGTGTACCGGCGGCACCTCGCGTCGACGTTCTGCTGGCCGACGCTCGGCAACCATGACGCCGCTTCGGTCGTCACCGCGACGCAGTCGGGGCCGTACTACGACATCTTCACGTTGCCGCAGAACGGTGAAGCGGGCGGGCTGCCGAGCGGCACGGAGTCGTACTACTCCTTCGATCGCGGCCACGTGCACTTCGTCTGCCTCGACTCGATGGACAGCGACCGCAGCGCGACCGGTGCGATGATGATGTGGCTCGCGGCCGACCTCGCCGCGACCGGGGCTCGCTGGATCGTCGCGTTCTTCCACCATCCGCCGTACTCGGCGGGATCGCATCGTTCGGATGATCCCGTCGACAGCGGCGGGCGCATGACCGACATGCGGGCGATCGCGCTGCCGATCCTCGAGGCCGGCGGCGTCGACCTGGTGCTCGCGGGCCACAGCCATTCGTACGAACGCTCGTTCCTCGTCGATGGGCACCACGGCACGAGCTCTTCGCTGCAGCCGGCGATGGTGCTCGACCGCGGCGACGGGCGCACGGCGGGGGACGGCGCCTACGGCAAGTCGACGGCGGGCCCGGCGCCGCACGAAGGCGCGGTGTACGTCGTCGCGGGCAGCGCCGGCGCGACGAGCGGCGGCACGCTCGACCATCCGGCGATGTACGTCGGGCTGAATCGCCTCGGGTCGTTCGTCTTCGACGTCGACGGGGACCGCCTCGATGCCGCGTTCGTCGGTCTCGCGGGCCTCGAGGACCGCTTCACCCTGGTGAAGGGCGAGCCGCGCACGCTGTTCCGCGACCAGCCGCGCGTCTCCGTCGGCAGCGGCGGCCGCCAGGACTGGCGCCTTGCGGCCGGGCCGGCGCAGGCGGGCAACGTGTACGGCGTGCTCGGTTCGTTCTCGCGCGAGCCCGGCTTCCTGCTCGACGGCATCCACGTGCCGCTCGGCCTCGACTCCTGGATGGAATTGTCCGTCGGTCTCGCGAACTCACCCGTCTACCCGAACAGCTTCGGCTTCTTCGACGCGACTGGCGCCGCGACGTCGGCGTTCGTGCTGCCGCCGATGAACGATCCGTCGCTCGTCGGCCTCGAGGTCTGGCACGCGTTCCTCGTCCTGGGCGGTCAGGGATTCACGATGGCGAGCAATGCCGTGAAGGTGACGCTGCTGCCCTGAGGCGTCCGTCGTTATGCTCCGCGCCCGGTGTCCTACCGCGTCGAACTGCCCGTCTTCTCCGGTCCGATGGACCTCCTGCTGCACCTCGTCCGGCAGCAGGAAGTCGACATCCACGAGATCTCCGTCGCGCGCATCCTCGACGACTACCTGAAGCACCTCGCGGTGCTGCAGCAGCTCGACCTCTCCGACATCGGCGACTTCGTCGTGATGGCGAGCAGCCTGATGGAGATCAAGTCGCGCGAGCTGCTGCCGAACGAGGCGGTCGAGATCGAGGAAGAGCTCGATCCGCGCGACGACCTCATCAAGCGCCTGCTCGACTACAAGCGCTACCGCGACCTCGCGCGCCAGCTCGAGACGCGCGCCGATCATCGCAGCCGCCAGATGCCACTCGTCCTGACGACGCCGGCGCACCTCGAGGACCGCGAGGAAGAGGACCTGCTCGACCTCGGCAACATCGGTCTGTGGGAACTGACCTCGGCGTTCGGCAAGCTGCTCGACGAGATCGGCCAGCAGGGCCCGATGCAGGTCTCCGTCGAGAAGCGCGACGTCGGCTACTACACGCGGCGCCTGCTCGACCGCTTCCGCCAGCAGCGCGAGGTGCGCTTCTCGGAGTTGTTCGATCGCGGCGACGGGCGCTACGGCCTCATCGGGACCCTGATCGCGCTGCTCGAGATGATGAAGCAGGGCTACCTGCGCGCCTTCCAGGAGCGCTGCTTCGACGAGATCCAGCTCGCGTTCCGCGGCGGTGACGAAGTGACGGCGGACGAGATCCTCGCCGGCATCACCGCCGACGAAGCGCGCCAGAAAGCGCAGGCCGAAGCGGCTGCGACGGTCGTGGCCGAGGCGGGCGACGAAGCGCCTGCCGACGGTGGCGCAGGCGAAGCGACGGCCGAAGGCTGATGCTCCACCGAGCCGCCGCGGCGTGCGTGCTGTTCGCGGCGTGCGGCGCGGCGGACGGCGTGCTGCGGGAGAGCCGGCCGTTCGTGGACGAGCCCTACCCCGTGCTCGACACGGCACTCGGCGAACGCTTCGTGCGCGAAGAGTTCGTGACCGCGGACGGCGTGCACGTGCCGTTCCGCCTCCTGTCGCCGCGCGGTGACGCGCCGGAACCGCGGCCGCTGGTCGTCGTGCTGCACGGTTCGGGCGCCATCGGCGCGGACAACGAGAAGCAGCTCGGGCCGTTCGCGCGCGCATGGGCGAGCCCGGCCGTCGCCGATGCGTTCCCCGCGTTCGTCGCGGTGCCGCAGGTCGCGGCGCGCAGCGCGGACTACGCTCCGTGGCGCGACGGCGACCTCGCATCGCGGCCAGGACCGTCGCTGTCGTCGCTGCTGGCACTCGTCGATGCATTGCGCACGCGCGAGGGTGTCGATGGCTCGCGCGTCTACCTGGTCGGCGTCTCCATGGGAGGCTCCGCCGCGCTCGCCGCCGCGACGCTGCGTCCGGACGCGTTCGCGGGTCTCGTCGTGTTCGGCGCGATCGCTCCTCCGCGCGACCTCGCCGCCGCCGCTCTGCGCACGCCGGTGTGGTTCGAACACGGCGACGCGGACGCGGAGAACCCGATCGGCTCGGTGCGCGCATGGGCGAAGGTGCTCGCGGCCCACGGGGCTTCGCCGCGCTTCGTCGAGTACACGGGCATGGACCATCGTGTGTCTGCCGCGGCCCTGCTCGCACATGACTGGCGGGTGTGGTTGTTTGCGCAGCGGCGCTAGCCGACGGAAAGAAGCTGTTGCCTGTCTGCCGGCGATTTGAGAGAGAGAGAGAGAGAGTAGAAACACGTCGTCGACCGCCTCCGGGCGTGCTCCGGGACGACGCCAACCAAGAAGGGAAGCCATGCTCACTTCGAAGTTCCCTCGCGCAGGTCCTGCGGTTGCGGCGCTTGCAGGTCGAGGTGCGGTGGCCACGAACGGACCGGGCACCGAATGCGCCGTCGTTCGAGATCCCCATTCCCGCATCTTCGCTCCGGAGGACTGCTCCGGCTTCTTCGGCTACAGCGGGACCACCTGCTCGTGGGGCGGCTGCCCGACGAACAGCTCCGCAGGACCATGAAGTCACGGACGCTTTCCTTGGTCGTGGCGGTCCTCGTCGCCGCGGTCGGGCTCGCATTGGTGTTGGCTCGCGGCAGCGAGCCGAGGCCTCTGGACACGCCGATCAGTGCTGCCGATGCCGCGTCCGAACTGCGCCCGCAGGGCGAGCGGCATCCCATGCCCGCGCTCGCGGGCAGTCGCCGGGAGTCGCCTGGCAGACTGGTCACGGTGCGCGATGCCCGGACGAAGGTGGCGATCGCCGACGCATGCATCGTCGTGGATGTGCCGGGTCCGTCGTTCCCGTTCCCTCCGGCGTCGTCGCACGTCGTCGCGCGAACGCGCGAGGATGGCGTGGCCCAGTTCGTCGGCGGTTCCGCGGGTTCCGCGTTGGTGTGGGCCGCGGGGCACGTGCCGGTGGTCGTGACGATGCCGGAGGGCGCCAGCGCCACCGTCGATCTCGAGCCGGCATCACCACTGGTGGTGACCAGCGCCGACGTACTGGGCAATCCGATTCCCGGGGTACGGGTGCTGTTGCGGGTCGCAGGATCGCTTCGGTCGCGGTGGCCCGATCAGGTCCCTGCGTTCGGTCATCCCGGCGCCGAGGACCCAGTCTGGGCCCAGACCACGGACGAGCGAGGCGTTGCGTCGTTCGATTGCCTGCCTCGGTTGAAGTACCAGGCGGTAGCCACGGCCGAAGGTCGTCTCTGCATCACGGCGCTCGGTCGCGGCAAAGAGGCGTTGATGCCACCGTCGAATGTGACCCTGATGTTCGACGAGATGTGGGCCGCCTGTTTCCGCCTGCCGGCCGGCGCGGAGGCGGCAAGCTGGCACTTCGACGTCGAGCAGTCGTTGGACATCTCGCCCGAGGTTCGCGACGCGCTCGAGGCCAACATCGCCGCGCTGAAAGAGAGATGGCCCGGGTGCCTCTGCCTCGTGGGGAGGCCGCTGCGGAACGACCGCGATCTCGTGGTCGCGTGCCGCGTGATCGCGAAGGACGGCTCGTCGTTCGCGGGTTCGTGGCCGATGCGGCGAATCAGCCAGCTCGAGCCGGTGTTCCTGGCGCCGACGGATGCCAAGGCAGTGCCGGTGCGGGTAGTGGTGCGGAACAAGGAGGGCGAGCCGGTGCCGATGGCGATCGAGGTCGTCGACACGACGCGGCGCGCGACCGTCGAACCGGACGCCGCGGGAAACCTGCTGCTGCTGCCCGGGCGCTACAAGATCGTGCCGGTGCCGATGTCGACCTGGCTCGTGGACTAGTTGGTGCCCGCGGACTTCGTTGTCGCCGTCGGGTCCGAGGAGCTGTCCGTGGTGACCGTGCTGCAGCGCGACCTCGTGAAGTTGCGCGTCGTGCCCGAGATGCAGGGCGAAGAGCTGCTCTCTCCGGCGCACGTTCGAATCACGGATGGAGCCGGTGGCAATGTCGGCATCGTATGGCGTCCCGGTGTGTCGGTCGAAGCGTGGGTGCCTCAGGGTCCCGTCTCGATCGAGGTCGGTGGGCCGGCGTACGAGTCCGCGAAGGTCGATGTCGTGCTGACCGGCCCGGCCGAGATGAAGATCCCGTTCGCCGGGAAGAAGCGTTGACCGCTGCGCGGCGGAGGCGCACTCGGCGATCGCCTCAGCCGTCGCGCTGAACGATGCGGTCGGCGAGCGCCGCGTGGCCGTGCCCGCGCAGGAACGCTTCGATCGCCTGCGGTGAGGAGGCGCCGATTCCGACGACGCGCTGCTTCGTCGACTGACCGTCGTCGCCGGTCTTCTCGAACGTCGCGTCGAACGGATGCAGTTCGTTGAGGCCGAGCAGGCGGTCGCCGTCGAACACCGGCGTGCCGCTGTTCGCCTGCCGCACGCCGCCGTACACGCAGACCATGTCGCGTTCGAACGGCGCGTGCGGCGGCTCGGGGTTGTTGAAGCCGGTGCGGCGGCCGACGGCGGGCAGCGGGTAGGCGCGCGGCGTGTCGCCGACGGACACCGGCAGGAGGTCGACCGTGCGCGAATTGCCGTCCTCGAGCGGCGCGGCGAGCTTCGTCACGAACGGCGCCAGGAAGGGCAGCGCGTCGCTGCGCAGGAGCGCGAAGTCCTCGGCTTCCGGCTTGCCGCGCGCCGTGACCCAGGCCGTCGTCTCGATCCAGCGCCGCGTCTTCGGATCGACGACGTGCACCTTCGCGACGCGGTCGACGAGGTGCGCGTTCGTGAGGATCCAGAGGTTCTTCTCGTCCTGCGCGAGCAGCACACCGCTGCCGTGATTGCCGACGTGGCAGCAGCGGAACAGGCGCGCATCGGTCACCGAGGCCCAGTCCTGCGACATGCGCGCGGACGCGAGGCCGCAAGCGGCGAGCAACGATGCGAACGGGAGGAGCGGGAGAGCGAGACGCACGGGCATCCGCGAGATGCGGGAACCGCCATTGGGAACGGGCGGCGGCGCGCGAAGAGAGTAGCACGCGAGGTCTCTGCAGCGCGTTCGCGCGTCGGGACTTTTGGTTGGGATACCCTGTTTCCCGTGCTTGAATCGCGCGCCGGCCGCGGCGCAGGCGCCGATCCCACCGCCCCACTCCATGCCCAGCAGTTTCCGATCGACGCTCGCGGGGGTCTTCTTCCTCGGCCTCTCGGTCATCCTCTTCGAGATCGCCCTCACTCGCGTCTTCGCGATCATGATGTGGCACCACTTCACCTACATGGTGATCTCGATCGGACTGCTCGGCTTCGGCGCGTCGGGCAGCATCCTGACGGCGACGCGGCTCGGTGAGAAACCTGGATCGACGGAGCGACTGCTGGTGTGGTGCAGCCTGCTCTACGGCTTCGCCGTGATGCTCGCGTTCTGTTTCGCGACACTGGTGCGCATCGACAGCCTCAACGTGTGGAAGCAGAAGGAGAACTTCCTCGCGCTGTTCTTCGTCTACCTCATCATCGGCGTGCCGTTCCTGCTCGGCGGCATGGGCATCGGCCTCGCTCTCACGCGGCTCGTGCAGCACGTCAACAAGCTCTACTTCGGCGACCTCGTCGGCTCGGCGATCGGCGCGGGCGCGAGCGTGTTGCTGATGAAGAACTTCGGCAGCTCGGCGGCGGTGATCGCCGCCGGATGCGCCGGCCTCGTCGCGGCGTTCTGCTTCAGCTTCGGCGCGCCGCGCCGCTACCTGCTGCTGAGCGTGCCGTCGCTGCTGATCGGCATCGTGGTCACGATCGCGTTCGCCGGCGGCTCGACCGCGCTCGGCATCGCGCCGGCCACGTGGCGCGTTCCGTACGCGCCCGAGAAGGAGGCGAACGTCGCGCAGGCGCTGCTCGACAAGGCCTACGCGGAAGGCAAGCTCGGCGGTCAGCGCCCCGAGCTCGAGAAGATCTGGAGCGCGACGGCCGAAGTGCAGGTCGGCCCCAACATCCCCTCGATCCCGATGATCGGCGGCGACCAGGGTCGCGTCGACCTGCGCGCGATCGAGTCGCGCCCCGTCGGGCAGGACGGCACGGCGCCGACCTCGCTCGTGAAGGGCGCTTCGAACATCGGCGACTTCGCGTTTCTCGACGACACGCAGGCCGCGTCGGCGTACGTGGTGCGCAAGGCCGCCGGACTGCCGGGGCCGAAGGTCATGGTCATCGGCGTCGGCGGCGGCATCGACGTGATGGTCGCGCTCGCGAACGGCGCGTCCCACGTGACCGCGGTGGAGCTGAACACCGCGATGATCGAGATGGTCACCGAGCGCTACGACGACTACCTCGGCGGGCTCTTCAGGAAGGGCGCGCACGCGCTCTCCGATCGCATCGACCTCGTGAACAGCGAGGGCCGCGCGTGGCTGCGTTCGCACGACACGAAGTACGACGTCATCCAGATGAGCGGCGTCGACTCGTACACGGCGCTCAGCACCGGCGCTTACACGCTCTCCGAGAGCTACCTCTACACGACGGGCGCGGTGCGCGACTTCTGGGAGCACCTCGAGGATGGCGGCATCGTCAACTGGTCGCGCTTCATCGAGAACATGCCGATCAAGCCGCGCGAGACGCTGCGCCTCGCGAACATCGCCTGTACCGCGCTGCGCGAACTCGGGGTAGCCGACGCGCCGCGGCACGTCGCGGTGTTCCAGGGGCACACCTGGGCGTCGACGATGGTGAAGAAGGGGCCGTTCCTGCCCGCGGAGATCGCGGCGCTGCGCGCGTTCGCGCAGCACGAAGGCTTCGTCGGTCTCGTCTACGACCCGCTCGCGAAGGAAGGCGAGGCGCCGCCTCTCGAGGCGTCGCATTTTGCGCGACTGCGCGCCCAGTTCGCCGCGGCCGTGGCGGCGCGCGGCGGCTTCGCAGCCGACGCGGCGAAGAACGACGCGGCGATCGACGCGCTGCAGGACGCGGCGCTGCGCATCGCGAACGGCGAGCCGATCGGGGCCGCGATCCTGCCTCCGGCGCTGCGCGAGCCGGCGGTCGAGGCGAAGGCGCTGGCCGTGCTCACCGAGCAGAAGGACGCGATCGTCGCCACGGGCGCCTGGTTCCGCGACGCGCTGCAGGGCTTCGCGACGCTGCTGCGCGGCAGCGAAGCGGAGCGCAGGGCGTTCGTCGACGGCTACCAGTACGACGTGTCGCCGTCGACCGACGACAAGCCGTTCTTCTTCAACTACTGGCGCTGGTCGGCCTTCTTCGGCGGCGACCGGTCGAAGGACTCGTCGCACTTCACGTACCAGACCGACTATCCGGTCGGGCACATGATCCTGTTCGGGTCGATGCTGCAGATCCTCCTGCTCGCCGCGATCGCCATCTTCGTGCCGCTGCGCAAGCTCGCGACCGAGGGGCTGCGCACGCCGGGTGCGATCCGCTACTTCGCCTACTTCGCGGCCCTCGGGCTCGGCTTCATGCTGATCGAGATCGCGCTGATGCAGAAGCTCGTGATCTTCCTCGGCCACCCGACCTACGCGCTGTCGGTCGTGCTGACGAGCCTGCTCGCCGCGGCCGGCACGGGATCGCTGCTCGCCGGGCGCATCCGCGTCGTCGAAGGAAAGCACCTGCGCCTGATCCTCGCGGCGATCGTCGTCGTCGTGCTCCTCGACCTCGCCGCGGTGAACTGGCTCCTGCCGCTGCTGCTCGGCCAGAGCCTCGGAGTGCGCATCGCGGTGGTGATCGCGCTGCTCGTGCCGACCGGTCTCGTGCTCGGCATGCCGTTCCCGTCGGGCATGCGCGTCGTGGAAGCGCAGTGCCCGCACCTGCTCCCGTGGGGCTGGGCCGTGAACGCGTTCTTCTCGGTCTTCGGCTCGATCTTCTGCATCGTGCTGAGCATGGCGATCGGCTTCACGAACGTGTTCCTCGCCGCGATCGTCGTCTACGCGCTCGGCCTCGGCCTGATGCGCGTGCGATCGGGCCCGACCGCGGCGGGGTGAGCGCCTTCGGGTGCCGGTTCAGAATGCGCCGGCAGTGAGCTGCAGCGCGTTGGTGGCGAGCACCGAGACCCAATCGCCCGACGGACCGATCTCGATCGGAACGAGCTGGTGGAAGAACGTCACCCCGACGAGGGGCGGCACGTTCGGCAGGGACAGCGTCGAGACCACGCTGCCGGTCGTGGTGACGTGGAGCCCGAGGATGTCGGGGGCGACCAGGAGATCGCAGCCCGTCCCCGCCTGCGCGAACACGGCCGTCAGGGGCAGTCCGGGCGTCACCGCGGTGACGCTGGTCAGGGCGAGGACGATCGACACGGCCGGCAGATTGCTGCCGATCGCTTCGAACGTCGCGTCGACCCACGGCAGGTCCGTCGTGGTCAGCGAGCAGACGCCGTTCGGACCCACGCAGCCGGTACCGGTCGCCGTCGCGCTCGGCGGGCAGGTGGTCTGGAGCGAGGCCAGGAATGCCGAGGGGGAGCCGTCGATGGAACCGAAGGCGCCGCCGACCAGGACTTCGCCGCCGAGGGTCGCGCCGAGGGCCCAGATGCCATGGTCCGCGCCGGTGTCGATCGCCGACCAGATCGACCCGTTCCATCGCGCCACGTGGTTGGCCGGGAGGCCTCCGGCCGACGTGAACCAGCCGCCGGCGAGCACGTCGCCGTTCGGCAGCACCAGCAGGTCGGTTCCGTAGTCGCTCAGGCCGGTGCCGCACGGTGACCACGTGGAGCCGTTCCATTCCGCCATGCGATTCGCGGGGGCTCCGTCTGCGGTCGTGAAGGATCCGGTCGCGACCAGCGTGCCGTCGGGCTTCACGGCCAGGGCGACGACGACGTCGTTCATTCCGGCGCCCATGGCGGACCAGGAGTTGCCGTTCCATCGCGCGATGTTGTTGGCGGGGGCGCCGCCAGCCGACGAGAACCAACCGCACGCCACGATGTCGCCGTTCGGCAGTTCTGCCGCGTCTCCCACGAAGGAAGCGCCGCCGTTGCCCAGTCCCGACCCCATCGTGGACCACGCCGCGCCGTCCCAGACGGCGATCCGGTTGGCGGGAGCTCCGCCGGCGAAGTCGAAATGGCCCGCCACGACGACACGGCTTCCCGTGAGCCGGCGCACGACCCGGACCTCGTTGTCGACTCCGGCTCCCATCGCCGACCACGCAGTCCCGTCCCATCGCGCGACGTAGCTGATCGGAACTCCGCCGGCCGACGTGAAGCCGCCGCCGGCGACGACATCTCCGTTGTCGAGTCCTTCGACGGCCCACACAGGTGCGTTCGTGCCCGCGCCCAGCGGCACCCAGGTCGATCCGATTCGTCTGGCGATGTGACTGGCGGGTGTGCCACCGATCCGCGTGAAGAAGCCGCCGGCGACCGCGCCGTCGCCCACGGATGCGAAAGCCATCACGGCGGAGTTCGTGTGCGACATCGTCGACCACTCCTGGTCTTTCCACATCGCGATCCCGGCCACTCTCAGCTGGCTCGCTTCGCCGAACCATCCTCCCGCAACCAGCGCTCCGTTCGGCAGCACCGTCAGGGCCGACACCATTCCGTCCGTTCCGGGGCCGACGGTTGTCCACGCGGTCCCGTTCCATCGGGCGATGTTCCGGACGGGGGCGCCGCCTGCCGTCTGGAACTGACCCCCGGCGACGATGTCGCCGTTGGCCAGCTGCGCGAGCGCGTTGACCGGCGCGTCGGTTCCGGTGCCGAAGGTCGACCACGTGCTGCCGTTCCACCGAGCGATGCGGTTCGCGGGCGTCGAACCCACGGTCGTGAAGCTGCCGCCGAGGACGAGGTCTCCGTTCGGCAGCGGCAAGATCGTGAAGACGTTGCCGTTCACGCCGCCGCCCAGGGAAGACCACGCCGACCCGTTCCAGCGAGCGATGTACGGCGCGACGGCTCCGGGCACCGCAGTGAAGACTCCGCCGACGACGATGTCGCCGTTCGGCAGGCACGCGATGGCGGTCACGGCGTCGTTGACGCCGAGTGCGAGCGGCGACCACGCGGATCCGTTCCACCTCGCGACCCGCAGGCAGAGCAGTCCGCCCGCCGTGGTGAAGGCGCCTCCCGCGACGACATCGCCGGCAGGCGTCACGCCGAGCGCCCACACCGGGTTGTTCATCCCGGAACCGAAGGTCGACCAGGTCGAACCGTTCCAGCGCGCGATGCGATTCGCGGATTGCCCCCCTGCCGTCGTGAAGCTGCCGCCGACGACCAGGTCCCCGTTCGGCAGGACGGCGAGTGCGTTCACCTGCGCGTCCGTGCCGGAGCCGAGCGCCGACCACGTTCCCGCGACCGGATCGAACATCGCGATGTTCGCAGCGGCGGTGTCGCCGGCCTGCTGGAAGCCGCCGCCGATCACGACGCACTCGGGTGCGGGCCCCGCGCCGTCCGGATCCCAGCGGATCGTGGTCAGGATCGCCGGCGGGTTTCCGATGCCGATTCCCGGGTAGTCACCGGTCTGGACCCACTCGGTGACGCATTGCGCGACCGACGGTGCGGCCGTGAAGAAGAGGATCGCGGCGAGAACATCGAGCAGGCGGGACATGGTGCACCTCGGGGAGCGCGGCGCGCCTTCCTCGCGCGGCGTGGGACGAAGAGCCCAGGGGCGACCGTCCGGCCGTCTAGAGGAGTCGCGGCAGTTCGAGCACCAGTTTGCGCAGCGCCTTGCCGCGATGCGAGAGGCGGTCCTTCGTCGCGGCGTCGAGCTGCGCGAACGTCTTCGTCGGGTCGCCGGCGAATTCGCGCGGCACGAAGATCGGGTC
>JAEUHQ010000073.1 GCA_016794565.1 Planctomycetota bacterium
GCCGGGTCACTTGCCGGGTCACTTGCCGGGCAGCTGCCGCTTCAAGAACGCCATGTCCGCGGCGAACTGTGCGAGCGCTTCGCGGTCGTCTTCGGAGGCCTTCTTGAACTTCGCCGTGACGCGCACGCTGCCGTCCGCGGACGGCTCCGCGTTGTCGACCGTCGCGGTCATCTCGAAGAAGCTCTTCTTGATCATCTTCACCTGGAACTTCAGGTGCACGTCGCCGCCGGGGAAGAAGAGTTGCTTTGCCTGATCCGAGTTGACGCCGGACTTCGTGCCGTTCCAGAGGAACACGAGCTTGTTGCCGTCGACGTTCGAGATCGAGCCGAGCAGCGTGCGCTTGCCGCCGATCATCTTGTTCCGGATGTCGTCGTCGAAGGTGATCATCACCTTCTCCTGATCGACGGGCGCATCGCCGGCCAGTTCGCGCTGGTTCAGGTGCTTGATCAGGATCTTCACGGCCTCCTGCTCGGTGGCGCACATCGTGATCAGCTTGTCGATGCCGACCTTGCCGATGACGTCGCGAACGAACGGCGACGGCTGCGCGATCACCAGCTCGCCGCCCTCGGCGCGGCAGCGCTTGTGCGCCTTGATCACGGCGCCAAGCGCCGTCGAGTTGATGAACTTCACGAGCCGCATGTCGAGCACGAGGTGGTTCGTGCCACGTTCGACGAGGGCTTCGACCTCCTGCATCAGGGCCGGGCAGTAGAACGTGTCGAACTCGCCTTTCAGGGTCAGCACGGCGTAGTCGTCGTGCACGGACTTGTCGATCTTCATGGGATTCGCTGCGAGAGGGGCCGTAGCGGCGGCGATCTGGGGGTGCGGGATTCTGGCGCGCGGATGGCGACGGTGCAACGTGCGGGGGAGCGTTCTCCGGAGTGGCGGCGGAGACGCTGGTGCGCGGCCCGGTCGGCTCGCTACAGTCGCCGCGCCGCATGAAATGGTTTTGGAAGCGAGACGAGCCGAAGTCCGCCACGGCCCGGACGCGCGACGCCCGAGACGAGTCGACGCTGTTGACCGGTGACGCCGCCGAGGACTCCCGATCGCTCGAGATCCTGCTCGACACGATCGCGGCGGTCACCGCGAACATCGATCTCGACGGCGTCCTGCGGGACATCGTCGACCGGTCCCTGCAGGTGACCCGGGCCGAGCGCGCGATCCTGCTGCTCGGCGACGGGCCGGACAACCTCACCGTGCGCATGGCGCAGGACCGCGAGGCGCGCGACCTGGTGGGCGAGTTGCAGTGGAGTCGCACTCTGGTCCGTCGCTGTCTCGAAGAGGGGGTGGCCGTGCGCTCCGTCGTCCAGTCCGACCAGCAGGCTCTCGAACTCGGCCAGTCGGTGTACGACCTGAAGCTGCGCGCCGTGATGTGTGCCCCGATGCGCGCGCGCAATCGGACCGTCGGCGTCATCTACGTCGACTCGCGCGCGGTCCGCCGCGAGTTCTCGGCGCGCGACCTCGCGTTGTTCGGCGCGATCTCCGCCCAGCTGGCGATCTCCGTCGAGAACGCGCGCTTGCACGCCGACTCGCTGGAGAAGGCGCGGCTGCAGAAGGACGTCGAGATCGCGCGCCGGATCCAGCAGCACCTGCTGCCCCCGGTCCCGAAGGACGTGCCGGGTCTCGAACTCGCGCTGCGCTACCTCGCCGCGGAGCAGGCCTCCGGCGACACCTACGACATCGTGCCGCTGCGCGACGGACGCTGCGCGTTCATGATCGGCGACGTCACGGGCCACGGCGTCGGTGCGGCGCTGCTCACGCACGCAGTGCAGGCCGCGCTGCGCAGCTACCTCGAACTCATCGAGGACGCGGACGCGATCGTGAACCGCCTGAACCAGCGCCTGGCGGCCGGTGTGGAGACGGGCAACTTCATGTCGCTGCTGCTCGTGATCGTCGACACGCGCGCGATGACGCTCCGCTACGTGAACGCCGGGCATCCCGGCCTGATCCACTGCGGTGCCGACGGCGTCCAGGTCCTCGAGAAGACTGGCATGGTGCTCGGCGTCGTCGGAGACCAGACGTACGGCATGAGCCCCACGATCCCTCTCGCTCGCGGCGACCTCCTGTTCCTGCACACGGACGGAGTCGACGAAGCGATGTCGCCGCAGCGTTCGGTGTTCGGCGTCGAGCGCCTGTCGTCCCTTCTCGCGGGGACTCGCGTCTGCGGCGCAGACGAGATCCTGACCCGCGTCGAAGGGGAGCTGCGGGCGCACGTCGGTGCCGGCGGCTTCGCCGACGACCTCACGATGATCGCGGTCAAACTCTCGTGACCATGAAGCCAGAGCGTCGCGGTGCGATTGCCCGGTCCCGCCGTTCGACGGGACTCCTCGTCACGGTCGTTCTCGTCTTCGGCGCCCTCGTCGCGTTCGGTGTGCAGCAGTGGCGTGCTTCGGCGGCGGCTTCGGCGGTCCGTGCGGACCTGCTTTCGCGCATCGATGCCGCGACCAGGAAGGCCGCCGTCGACGGCAACGAGTTGTCGCAGCTGGTCGCGCAGTTGCACAAACTGCCGGATCACGAGACGGCGCGCGATCTGCTGGCCGCACAGGCGCGGATCGAGCTCGCCCGCGGCCGTCCCGAGCGTGCGTTCGAAGTGTTCGGCAACCAGGCGCTGCAGCCGGGCGCGACCGCGGCGGAACAGTCGCTCGTCGCGCGCATTCTCCTGCGGATGGAGGCACCCGGTCGAGCCGACGCCGTTGCCGAGCAGAGCCTCCTGAAGCAGGCCCTGTCGGCGGCGGAGTCGGCGTACGCGACGACCCAGGACCCGGAGGATGCGTTCGGTGCGTGGCTCGCCGCGAGCCGGCTGTCGGATCCCGACGCGTCTGCGCGCACTCTCGACGTGCTGCGGTCGCGCCACGAGAGTTCGCCGCTCGCGAAGTTCGCGGCACTGGCGGCGAAGTTCGATCCCGAGCGCGATGGCGCGGAGCTCGCGGACCTCGCGGCGGACGTCCCGCCCCAGCTGCCCGAGGTCGACGCCATGCAGCTGCTCGTCGTGCTGCAGCGAGGCGACCTCGAGAGTGCTGCCGCAGCGGCCGAGCAGGCGCTGGGCCGCGGCGCCGGCGTCACCGCGGTCCGATGGGCCGCGGCGCTCGCGTTCCACGCGTCGGCCCTGAGTCACGCCGCGGGCACTCCGGGCCGCACTGCGTGGCTCGGGCGGCGGGACACGCAGCTCGACTGGATGTTGTCGCGCTCGCCCGAGGCCGACCCGCGCCGCGAACGCTGGCGGGCACTCAAGAGCCTGCGCTGACGGGCCTTCTTCAGGGCGGGCAGCAGGCCAGTGCGCCGAGCAGGAGAGCGAGCACTGCGAAGAACGGCGCCACCGCGTGCGCCGGCATGCCGAGGTTCTGCGCGATGTGGGTGAGATGACGGCGGTCGCCGACCCACGGCGGCAGTGCGAGGGCGAGGCGAGCGGTGAGGACCTGCACGAAGTCGAGGAGTTGCACGGCGACCGCGAGCAGTCTCGTCGCGTCCGAGGCGGCGCCGCGCGCGGCCGCGATCCCCACCGCGGTGCCGAGGGCGTACGCGCCGGAATCGCCGAGGAACAGCCGCGCCTTCGGCCAGTTCCACGGCAGGAAGCCCAGCGCCGCCCAGCCGAAGGCCGCGATCGCCGCGTCGCCGTTCGCGAGGAGCAGGAGGCTCACCGCAGCGAGGCTCGCCGCGACGCCGTTCGTGTTGTCGAGGAAGTTCGTCGCGTTCGTGAGCACGAACACCAGCAGCGCCGCTGCGGCCCACCCGAGCGGTTCGTCGATCGGCGAGACCGCGGCGGTGGCGCCGAGTGCGGCGGCGGCGCCGAGGCCCAGTGCCTTCCAGCGCCAGTCGAGATCGTGTCCACGCTCCTTGCCGCGGTCATCGACGAACCCCACGGCGGAGGCGACGAGGATCGCGCAGGCGACCGCCGCGTGACCGCGCGCGAGCCACGGCGCCGCTGCGAACGGCAGCACGACGCCGGCCAGCGGGATCGGACGGCCGTGCTGTTTTCGCGCGGCTCCGGGCGGGTCGTCGGGAAGCCAGCCGACGATGCTTCGGTTCGACCACCACGCGAGCCAGAAGGCGCAGAAGGCCGCGGCGGCAGCGAAGGCGGGATGCGGCATCGCGTTTCCGATCAGTACACGGAATGCGCCGCGATGTAGTCGCGCACCGCGTCGGGAATCTCGGGCAGATCGCGTTCGCCGCGCCGCCAGCGCACGCGCAAGTCGCTCGACGCGACCGCGTCGGCCGGCAGGTCGAGCACGTTCGCGAGCAGGCCGGCGCGTTCCGTCGCAGAGAGGTCGAGGTGCTCGAGGTCCTCGGCGCGCACCGGGTGTCCCAGGCGCGGCCACGTCACGACGGTCGCGAGGGCGAGCAGGCGGTGGTGGTCGTGCCACGTCGGGAGCAGGGGCAGGTTGTCGCTGCCGATCAGGAACCAGAGTTCGCGCCCGGTTTCGCCGCGCAGTTCCGCGAGCGTGTCCACCGTGAACGACGGGCCGGCGCGGTGGAGTTCGCGGTCGTCGACGACGACGCCCGGCGCCCCGCGGAACGCGAGTCGGCACATCGCGAGGCGGTGCATGGCCGGCGTCATGCCGCGCGCCGCCTTGTGCGGATGGTCGCCCGCCGGAATCACGCGCACTTCGTCGACCGGGAGCCGTTCCCGGGCCGTGGCCGCGAGGCGGAGGTGGCTCCGGTGCGGCGGATCGAAGGAGCCGCCCAGCACCGCGATGCCGCGGGGGGCCGGGGGCAGCATCGGGCGCCTCTCGTCAGCCGTCATCCGCGAGCCGACGTTAGCGGTCGACGCATGGCCGGGCCACGCGGCAACTTGGCGGAATCTCGGTTGCACCGCGATTCCGCGGTCGGTAGCGTCCCGGGCCCGAGCGCTCCCTCTCCCGGCGCCGCGTACAAAAGACCCCTCCTCACGAACATGCAGAAGCTCGCACTCGTCCTGCTGTTGCCTCTCGCTGCCTGCTCCTCCTTCGGCTGGGATGGCCGCGGCGGCAACCTCACGGAAGACCAGAAGAAGCGTGGCATCCGCGACGTCGCGTCGCTGAGCAACGAGTACGAAACCGAGAGCTTCTTCCGCAGCGTGCGCCGCCGCAGCGACGGCCGCAACAACGCGTTCGGTCGCGACATGCAGTCGATCACGGACTTCATCGACCGGCACTTCTGGAACTACGACGCGAACGACCCGAGCGTGAACTACCCGTCGAACACGACGAAGTTCGAGCACATCGGTCGCTTCGGCCTCAACACCGCGACGTCGCTGCCGGTCGTCGACGAGCTCACGAACCGGTGAGCTGACCCGGTGGATCCAGGGGCCGCCGACGCGGGCCCCTCAGGCGCGCTTGCGCCACTGCGCGAGGCGGCGGCTGCGGGCCGCTGGCGCGGGCAGTTCGTAGTCGAAACGGCGCACCAGCCGGAACGCCCCGAGTCGTTCGGGGATCGCTGCATCGGCGTCGAGCCAGATCACGAGATCGCCGCCCGGTCTCGTGAGCGGCTCCGCGAGTTCGCCGAGCATCGCGGGAGTGCCGACGGCACGCGCCGTCACGAGGTCGAAGGCGTGCCGCATGTCCGGCCGCAGTGCCGGTGCCTGCGCGGCCTCCATCTGCAGGGTCTCGACACCGTCGAGCTTCGCCGCCACGAGACAGCTCCCGATCGCTCGGATCTTCTTGCCGGTGCGATCGAGCAGGAGCACCGTGGCGCCGGGATGCAGCGACGCGATCGCGACGCCGGGGAAGCCGTTGCCCGTGCCGATGTCGAGCACGTGCCGCGGCCGCAGCCCCGTCGTCGCGAACGCGAGACCGTCCATCGCGTGCAGCACGAACGCCTGGTCGCGGTCGCGGATCGCGGTGAGGTTGATCTGTTCGTTCAGCTGCAACATCGCGTCGAGGTACGCGACGAGCTTCTCGGCACGTTCGGGTGCGAGTTCG
>JAEUHQ010000077.1 GCA_016794565.1 Planctomycetota bacterium
GATGAGGTGCACCATCGTTCTCGTGGGTGTCGCCGCGGCCGCGTTCGCGCAGGAACCGGTCTGGACCTGGAGCGAACTGCCGGGCGCGAAGGCGACGGCGTTCGCGGTGGTCTTCGACGCCGGCTTCGTGCACGACGCCGATGGCGAACACGGGCTCGCGCGAGCTCTGGCGGAGTGCCGTCTCGAGTCTGCCCGCGCGGCGGTGCCGGACACGCTGGGCAGCGGCACGCAGGTGACCGCCGATGCGACCGTCGCGTTCGTGCTGGTCGATGCCGCGAAGGCCGCGTCGGGCCTCGCGTTCTGTCGCGCACTGGTCGACGACGGACTCGCGCCGAGCGACGACGTGGTCCGTCTCGCGATCGCGCGCGCGGCCCTCGCCGCGGACGACGCGGAGCACCTGTTCCCCGGCGAGATGTTCGAGTGTGCCGCGCGCCGTGCCCTGCTGGCGGGGCCGATCGCGCGTCCGGTGGCCGGGACGGCGAGCGCCGTCGCTGCGGTGGACGCGGTGCGTCTGCGCGAACGGCTGCGGGAGCCCGTCGGGTTCCGCGGCGTCGGCGTCGGCGCGGTGCCGGCCGACGTGCGCGCCGCGGCCGCGGCGTGGGTCGCGCGCGACGTGTCGCCGCCCCGCGCGAGTGAACGCGGCACCGATCGGCTGCGAGTGGCGCCGCCAACGCCGCATGCGCGCATCGACGGTCCGTTCGCGGCCGCAGCGTTCGTCGCCGGCGACGCCGGTCCGGAACTCGCTGTCGCGGTGGAGGTCGCCCGCCAGCGCGCGGCACGGCGGTGGCGGTTCCGGGGCAAGGAGTGGATCGCCAAGGCTCCCGCGGTTTCGTGGTCCTGGACGCGGGGTGAACCGCTGGTCCGCTTCTGCCGGCGCGGCGTCGAAGGGGCGGACCCGGCGGGGGCGAAGGGCGACATCGAGGCCCTGCTCGCCGATCTGCGGGAACGGCCGCCGAGTGCGGCCGAGGTCGCCGCAGCCGTTCGGGCCCTCGAGTCCGAGTGCGGGGCATCGGGAAGCGCCGAGGCGTCGTTGCTGCCGGGCCGGGCGATCGGCGCCGGGCTGGCGCGGCGGCGGGGGATCGATGTGGCGACTCTGGCGGCGGTGACACCGGACGGCGCGCTGCGCGCGGCGCGGCGCACGTTCGCCCCGGACACCGGCTGGTGGGGCAGCATGGTCCCGACCGGAGTCCGTCCGGACTCGCCCTGGTGAAGGGCGCGGCGGCAGTCTGCCGATGAGCCCTTCGCATCGGCGCGTCTTCCGCGCCGCCAACCGCGAGGCCAGTCGATGGGATTCATCAACGTCGCCGAACGCACGATCAACGCGAAGCTCGTCTACTACGGCGTCGGCGTCGGTGGAAAGACCACGAGCCTGCAGCAGGTCCACGGGATCTTCTGTCCGCGCAACGAGGTCCAGCTCGTCCAGATCAACACGGAAGAGGACTCGACGCTGCTGTTCGACTTCCTCCCGATCAACCTCGGTCGCGTCGGCGGGTTCAAGATCCGCATCCAGGGCTTCACGGTGCCCGGGCAGCCGAAGTACCGGCAGATGCGCAAGTACGTGCTGCAGGGAGCGGACGCCGTCGTCTTCGTCGTCGACAGCCAGCGCAGCCGTCTGCAGGAGAACCTCGAGTCCCTCCAGAGCATGCGCGAGAACCTGCGCAGCCAGAGCGGTACCTCCGAGGACATCCCGATCGTGCTTCAGTACAACAAGCGCGACCTCGACGACATCCTGAGCGAGAACGAACTCGACGAGCGGTTCCGCTTCCGGCCCGACATCAACTCGTTCCCGTCGGTGGCGACCGAGGGGCTCGGTGTCTTCGAGGCCTTCGTCGAGGCGACCGCGCAACTCGTGGAGCGGAAGGTGGCGCTGTATGGCCTCGGGCGCAACGCGGAGGATCCGAAGGAAGCCTCCGAGGGCGTTCGCAAGAAGCTGTGGGAGATTTGCGACGACGTGCGCCGCGCGCGCGAGTCGGTGCCGATCGCGGACCTGCCGCGAACGCGCCTCGCCGTGCCGGACGATGTCGTTCCGCCGGTCCCGGCTCCCGAGCCGCACGCGAAGGCACCGATCGAGACCGAGGACCTCGCGCCCGAGGCCCAGCCGATGGCCGAGGAGGATCTCGACCTGCGCTACGAACTGCGCGACGAAGTGGGCGGCGTGCCCGTGACCGTGGATCCGACGATCCTGAGCGAGAGCGACCTGGTGCTGGATTTTCCGGCCGGCATCGCGGACCGCGGCGAGGCCGTTCCTGCCGAGGTCGACGAGTCGCTGCTCGACAAGTCGGTCAAGTCGAACCTCGAACTCGTGCAGAGGTTCGGCGACCTCGACGAGCACCGCCTCCTCCTCGAACGCAAGGTGCAGGAACTCGTCGACGTCGCGCAGCGCACGGTCCACGACCTGAACCGGCCGTTGTCGGCCATGCGGCTCATGCTGTCGACGCTCGCGAAGGGGTATCTCGGGCAACTGACGGATCCCGTGCACCAGGCGCTGCAGAACGGCCTTCTCGCGGTGAGCCAGATGGAACGGCTCGTTCGGGACCTGCTGGACAGTTCGCGTCTCGACCACGACGGCATGCGGCTCGAGTTCGTGGACTGCGACCTCACGTTGCTGCTCGCGGAGGTCCTGCGCACGCTGCGCTACGAGATCGAGGAGCAGGGGGTGCACGTGCGCGTCGAGCCGATGCCGACGATCCGGGCGGACAGCTGGGCGCTGACCAAGGTGTTCATGAACCTGCTCGGAAACGCGATCTCCTACGGCCCGACCGACCGCACCCCGGTGATCCAGGTCTTCGCTGCCGACGACGACAACGAATGGCGCATCGGCGTGCGCGACAACGGCATCGGCATCCCCGAACAGGATTCAGCGCGCCTCTTCCGCCGGTTCGAACGCGGCAGCAACACGGGCGGCATCAGCGGCACGGGCCTCGGCCTCCACATCGTGAAGGAACTCGTGCAGGGCCACGGGGGAACGGTGTCGTTCCACTCCACGGTCGGCGAGGGCACGACGTTCTGGCTGCACCTGCCGAAGGCCCCGAGACGGGCGCCACATTCGAAGCTCACGGAGACCGCGCTCGTGGCGGATCTCTGAGTCAGACGGCCGTCGGATTCCTGCGCGGACTGGCCTCGGAACGCACGAACGGCCGCCATGCACTCGCGTGCACGGCGGCCGTCGGCATCTGGTACCTCCGGAAGGGATCGAACCTTCGACCCGCGGATTAAGAATCCGCTGCTCTACCAGCTGAGCTACGGAGGCGCGCTGTGGGGCGCGGACGGTAGCGACGTGCACACTGCGGCGCAAGCACGAGTCGGCGTCGACGCGACGCGTTCTTGACCCGCTCGCTCGCGCGCGGCAGACTCTTCGCCCCGCGTCGCGATGGCCACGGCCTCGCATCGCACGGTGGCTGTAGCTCAGTCGGTTAGAGCACCAGGTTGTGGTCCTGGGGGTCGCGGGTTCGAATCCCGTCAGCCACCCCATTTCGTCGCCCGGCTCGCGCGCCGCGTTCGCAGGCGGCCGCCGCCACGTCAAGGAGCACGTTCGCGGAGTTCCCGCAGTCGCCGCGCCACGATCGCCAGGTGCGCGCTGATCCGCGCGACGCGTCCGGCCGTGAGGGTCCCGACGACGATCTCGAGTGTCGTCGTGTCCTGCACCGTCTTCCGCAGTTCCTTCATCTCGGCGGTTTCGCCGAATCGCCGGGCCGCCTCGGCGAGGTGTGGCCAGACGATGCGCAGGGCTTCGGCGAGTCGTGGACGGCTCTCCTTGGTGCCCATCGGGGCGGCGTCCGCCAGCAGGATCGCTGCGGCTCTCGTGAATGCGGACCGGGCCGTCATGGATCGCGGCATGCTCTTCGGGCGGCAGTACCCGCACCGGGGCCTCGGCCTTACTCTTTCGCGGCGGATTTCGTGCTTCGTCCCGGCGACCAGGGAGGTCGGGAGGGGCCCACGTATGCTGCGGCGCGACCGCGGGTCGCCGGCGTCGCCGGACCCGGCAGTTTTTCGCCGGGCAGCGAACGAAAGCCGCGGCCGGATCGCTGCCCCTCCAGACCGACTTCCGAGATCCGCGTGACCGATCCCTTCGAGACCACTGTGCGCAAGGCCGCCTCGGGCGACAACGGCGCGTACGACACCCTGTTCGCACAGAGCCTGCCGGCGCTGGTGGCGTTCCTTCGCGCCAAGGTGGGCGGGGAACTCGCCGGGCGGGAGTCGGTGCGCGACATGGCGCAGTCCGTCTGCCGTGAGGTGCTGCGTGACATCGGCGCGCTGCACTTCCGCAGCGAGGAGCAGTTTCGCGCGTACCTCTTCCTGCAGGCGTCGCGCAAGGTGGTCGACAAGTACCGATACCACAAGCAGGAGATGCGCGATCCGGCGCGAATCGAGCCGTTGCCCGAAGAAGGCGAAGAAGCTGAAGTGCTCGGTGCCTTCGCGTCGCTGACGCCGTCGCGGGCGGCGTGTGCGAAGGAAGAACTCACGCGCGTCGAACAAGCGCTGCAGCTCTTGCCGGAGGCGCAGCGCGACGCGGTGTTGTTGTCGCGCATCGCCGGACTCGGCTACGAGGAGATCGCCCGCCAGAAGAACATCTCGCCGGCGGCTGTCCGCGGGCTCGTCGCGCGCGGGCTCGCCCGCCTCGCCGGTCTGCTCGGCCAGAACCCGGCGTGATCGCGCTCAGCGCGGATCCAGCGTGCGCAGAAAGCGAAGGAGCGCGCCGGCGCCCGCTCGCGAACCCGGATGGAACGCCGCGAGCATCGCGGAACGCAGCGGCGTCTGCTTGTGGTGGAGGTCGGGGCCGAACGTCGCGCTCGGCAGACGCGGGTCCACTGTCCGCAGGGACTGCAGGACCTGCGTCGCGAGGCCCGGACGGACGTCCGGCGCGACGACGAGGCAGTCGTGACCGCCCGCGCCGAAGAAGAGTCGCCGCGCCTGCGCGAGGTCGTGGGCGATGTCGACGCAGATCCCGTGGGATCGGAGCTCCAGCAACAGTGGCTCCATGGGAGCGGGATCGTCGAGGAGCGCCAGGACGTCGATGCGGCGATCGGCGGAGTCGGGCAAGGCACGCCTTGATCGGCCGTCGGGTCGCCGCGAGTCAAGCGATGCTCTGCGCGCGGTCGATGGTCGGGCGACATGTTCTTTCGCACCTGGCTGTTCGCGTCTTCGTTCGTCACGGCCCTCGGGGCGCAGTCCGTCCTGACCGTGCCCGAGTCCCACGCTGCCACCGAGGGGACCAGCTCGACGAACGTCCCGTTCGGGCGCAGCACGCCGGTGCGAGTGCAGTACGTGTACGACGCGATGCTGTTCTCGGGGCCCCGCACGATCACGGCCCTTCAGTTCCGGCTCGATGGAGGAACGTCTGCCGCGAGCAAGATCGTCGATTGCGAGATCCGGATGTCGACGCTGCCCCTGCCGCTGGTCCAGACGAGTTCGACGTTCGCGACCAACCGCGGCGCGGACGAGATCGTCGTGCTGCCGCGACAGATCCTGACCCTGCCGGCGCAGGCGGCCACGGGGACCCCGAGTGCCTTCCTGCCCGCGATTCCACTCACCACGCCGTTCGCGCACGATCCGGCGCTGGGCGGGCTCGTGGTCGAGATCGTCGTGTTCGGGCAGCCGCCCGGCACCTACACGTTCGACGTCACCTACGTGTGCGACAGCCCGGAATCTGGCGTCGGTCCGCTGTCGTGCGCCCAGTCGAACGGGCTGCCGCTGCGGGTCGAGAGTGCGACGACGCAGGTGATGTGGGGACGGCCGTGGGTCGCGCGCGTGCTCGATGCGGCGCCCGGGGTCGGCGTTCTGCTCGTGGCCGGCAGCCAGGAGAGCGGCCCGTGGAGCGGCGTCGTGCTGCCGCAGGACCTCGCCGGCGTCGGCGCACCGGGGTGCTTCCTGTCGATCGACATCGCCGGTGTGTGGTTCGGTGTCACGGCGGCGGACGGCACCGTGACGTTCCCGTTCGGGCTGGCGAACGATCCCTCGACGATCGGCGACTGGCTGCGGTACCAGGCACTCGTGCTCGACCCGACCGCCAACTCGCTCGGCATCGTCACGAGCCAGGCGCGCAAGGTCCAGGTGTGCGGCTGGGAGCCCGTGGCCCGCGTGTGGTCCTCCGGGACGACGGCGACGATCGGCACGCGCGAGATCGGCGTCGCTGCGGTGATGCAGATCACGGTGCAGTGAGCCGAAGCGGCGCGGCGTCTGCACGCCGCTGCCACCGGCGCTTGCCGCGACGCGTCAAGGAATGAGCGGCGGCGGTCGATTTGCGGGTTGCGCACCGACGGCCGTTCGGGGGGACGGTCCCGGTGTTGCGCAGACTGTGCGAGATCAGGGGGTCTGCGCACCGGACGCCGGAGGGTGGGGGCCTGAAGTCGTCCGGGTGGGAACCGCCGTGCGGCCAGGGGGTGGTCGCCGGTGGTCGGGCGCCCGCGGTGCCACGCAACACCGCGGGATCGCCTTTTCTTCGCGGCGTCTCGCTGTCTCGACGCGGGTGCGCGTGCGCCGTATCACTCGCGCCATGCGCCTTCGTGCCACGTTGCTGCTCGCCGGCCTCGCCGCATGCGGTTCGCTCGCCGATGCCGGCCCGCCCGGCGAAGTGAAGGACCTGCCGTGGCGGGACGGGGCGTCGGACGCGACGGTCCTCACGGCGCGGATCCTGGTCGAACAGGGGCGGCCGCGCGAATCTCTGGCGCTGGTCGAAGGTGTCTTGTCGCGCGAGCCGCGGCACGTCGACGCCCTCCGGCTGCGCCAGGACATCCTGCGGGAACGCGGGCGGCGCGGGCTCCTGCTCCACGAGGCGGAGCAGGCCGTCGCCTCGGCCCCGAACGACGCGACCGCCCTGTATCTGCAGGGTCGCATCGTGCCCGATGCTGCACGGAAGCTCGCCAACTTCGAACGCGCCGCGGCGCTCGAACCCTCGTCGCTCTGGCCGTGGCTCGGTCTCGCGCACACGCTGCGGCTGACCGACGTTCCCCGTTCCCTGGCGATCTACCAGCGCCTCTACGACGCGACCGGCGGCCATCCCCTCGTCGCCGTGGCGTATGCCGCGATGCTGCGCGACACCGATCACGACGAACGAGCGGTCGCCGTGTACCGACGCCTCCAGGGCAACGACCGCGTGCCGGGCGTGGGCGATCTCGGTCTCGCGCAGACATGGCTCGCCGCGGACCGCCGTGCCGACGCATGGCCGGCGCTGCTCGCCGCGCTCCGACAGCGTCCGTTCGATCCGGGTGTGCAGAGCCTCCTGCGCGGCTGGCTCGGCAGCGGCGCGAGTCCGGAGCAGGTCGCGCAGGTGTTCGACGTGTTGCGCGAGGACCCGACCCGCGTGCGAACGCTCGCGGACGGCGACGGGGAGGGATTGCTCGCGGACCTCCTTCTGCGGACGCAGCAACCCGAGGCCGCGCTCGGACTGCTCGAGGCAACCGGGACCGACGCACGGCGTCCGGCGCTGCGGCGCCTGCAGCGACGACTCCTGCTCGGCGTCGGTGACGTCGCGGGTTTCCTGCGCCTCGTCCGGGCGGACCTGCCCGAAGCCATCGTCGCGGCTGAGACGAACATGCTGCGAGCGCGGTGGCTCGCGCTGCTCCGCGGCCCGTGGCACGAGCGCGACGCGGTGTCGTCCCCCGACGAAGGCGTTGCCCTGCTCGAAGCGCTGCGTTCGGTCGGCTGGCTCGCGGAGGTTGAGCTGCTCGCCGAGACGGTCGCGCGCCGCTGGCCCGCCGATCGCTCGCGCTTCGACGCGCTGCGCGACGAGGCGCGTACCGAGCTCGCGTTCGAAGGTGGACTGCGGCGGCTGCTCTACCACGGCTACGAAGGCTCGGATCGGACCGGACTCGACGGCTTGCTGGAGCGCATCCGCGCCCTGTCGATCCAGGTGCTGAAGCGCGACGTCGTGGGCGAGCCGCCGGTCTTCTCGATTCCGCTGGTCGGGGAACTCGTCGATCCGTTCGAGGGGCGGCTCGCCGAGCACTTCGATCGCTACAACCGGCACTTCGTCCTCGGGCGCCGCGCCGGTGGCACCGTCGAGGGCATGCTGTTCGTCCGGCTCTCCTCGGCAGAGTTGCCCGCGCTGCCCGATCTGCCGCTGCCTGGGCGCTGCTACGAAGTGATCGCGATCGACCGCGACGTGCGGGCGCTGGCCGGTGTGCTCGGAGGGGACGTCGCCGGCGTCGCGCTCCTGAACCACTTCCTGGTCGACTACGACGCGGTCCGCGAATGGGCGCGGTCGATCGCCGATCGGCGCCGCACCGCCGCGGAGGACGGCAACGCGCTGACGAAGGATCCGCTGCCGTCGGATGTCGGGCTCGATCCTCTCGACGTCGCATGGCGCCTCGCCGTCGCTTCGCCTGTTCCGGATGGGCAGCTCGACATCGCGGTTCTCGACACGATCCGCCACCACGAACGGCAGCACCTCGTCGACTCGTTTCACTTCCTGCCCGTGGAGGAGAATCTGTGGCGCAGCCTCGGACTCCTGTTCGCGTTCGGCCTGTCGCCGTCCGCGATCGAGAGCGAGATGGAGCGCCGCGCCGAGCTGGCGGCGCTCGCGGTCTCGGAGCACACCGAACTCGTGCTGGCGCACATCGCGGACTTCCTCGGCGACCCGAGCGCGCGGTCGCCGCACCACCAGGGCTTCGGGGCGCTCGGTGCGGAGATCACCGCGGAGCTGCGATCGCTCGGGGTGGCGGCAGCCGACGCGGTTCCTTCCCGATGGCACACGGTCGATCGTGCTCTCGTGCGGAGCGCCGCGCGCCGGCTCCTCGCACGCTTGTAGCCCGCCTTCCCCGGGAGCGATCGTTTCCCGGCGGCCGTCGTAGTGTAGAACACTCCGGTGCCGCACATGCCCCGTGTGCCGGCCCACGAACTCCTTCCAACGGAGCAGCCGATGAACACCCGTTCTGCCCGCCGTCTTTCGCTGACCGCGGTTGCGTGGATCCTCGCGTTGGCCTTGCCGGCCCAGGACCCGGCCCCTGCGAAGGGGCCAGACAAGGAGATCGCCGACAAGCTCGCGACCCTGAAGGATGTCGTCGCGGACAAGAAGTTCGCGCGAGACGCCGAGGGCGTCTCGATCATCGACGACCTCCTGAAGAAGGCACAGGCGGGCGTCGATCCGAAGGACGCGACCGCGATCGTGAAGGGTCTCGATGGCGTGCTGTCGACCGGGAAGGTGCGGCCGCCGGACAACACCTCGCTCTACAACGGCGCCATCGCGGCGCTCGGTCGCCTCGGCCCCGAGGGGGCCAAGGCCCTGAAGGCCGCCTACAGCGGCAAGCGGTTCCCCGACAAGAAGGAATGGGTGCCGTTGCGTGAGCAGTTGCTGAAGAACATCGGCCGCACGAAGGACGAGTCGATGGTGAAGTTCCTCGTCGACGAGGCGCGTCGCAGCCCGGAAGCGGCGCTGCAGGCGGCGGCGGGGGAGGCACTCGGCAACTACGAGGAGTCGAAGGAGGCGATCCGCAAGGAGATCGTCGGCGATCTCATCGTGACCTGGGGCGAACTGAGCGAGGTCGCGTCGCAGATGGGGTCGAACAACGTCGCTGCGCAGAACGCGCAGGACCGGCTCTCCGCACTCTCGGACAAGTGGAACACTTCGTTCGCGAAGCTGACCCGCCAGAACTTCAGCTCGTTCCGCGAGTGGCAGACCTGGTACAACAAGAACAAGAGCGTGGCGTGGTGACGCCGCGACGCTGACGGCGTCGCGGAAGGATCCGCCGCCATCCTCGTCGCATCGTCCCCATGCGTTCTCGTCTGCTGTGGTGCTCGGCCGTGGTCGTCGCCGCGCTCGGGTTCCTCGTGTGGGAGACACGCCGCCTCGCCGAACTCGCCGGTCGCTTCGAGGCGGATGCACGTGTGGCTCGCCGTGCGGCCGCGGACGCCGAGGATCGTGTGGCGGCGGAATCGACCGGGCGCACGGCCGCCGCGGCCGAAGCGGCGCGGCTCGCGGGCGAACTCGCCACGGCGAACGCGCAGTTGCTGGGGATCACGACCGTGCTCGAGGCGCGGACCGCGGAGATGCGGCGCGCGAGCGAAGCCGCTGCGTTGGCCCGCTCGCGCAGCCTCGAGCCGATGGGTGACGGCGTTCGAGAGTGTCTCGCGACGTTGCACGACTGCCTGCGCGCGGAAGGGTTCGGGAACCAGCGGTTCGTTGCAGCGCGAAAGCTGGACGCGGAGGGCCTGCACGACGTCGAGATGTTCGAGAGCGACCCCGATGGACTCGGTGTCACGTTCTACGAAGCCCAGCGGATGACGGCCGAGATCGATCGGGGCCGGGGCCGCCTGCAGCTCCGCTTCTTCGACGGCAAGCGCATCGTGCGAGGGGAAGCCCAGGACTTGCCGAAGGACGGGTGGGCGATCGTGTTCGCGCCGATCGACGCCAGGATGTTCGAACAACGCCTGCCGTTCCTCGTGCAGTGCGAGGGCACGTATCCCGAACCGGCGGCCGGAGGCCGGCGGTCCACGGATGTCGATCCGATGACGCGGCGCCAGTGGCTGGAGCGTTTCGACCAACTGCTCGCCGGTGCGGGCACGTCGAACGCGCTTCGGGTGACGCGCTTCCGCGGCATGGCCGACGGCTGCTTCCTCGAAGCCGAACTCGTCGGCACCGACGCGCAGCACCGCGTGGTGTCGAGTGCGCACGTTGCGCGCCTCGCGGTGGAGATCGACCCGAAGGCCGGCGTCGTGTCGCTGTGGTTGCGCGACGGTGTCTTGCAGAACGGTGGCCTCGAGTCGAGCATCTCGGGCGAGGGCTATCGAATGGTGCTCCCGAAACTCGACGCCAGGAAGGCATCCGACATCCTGCTCGGCATGGTCGTGACCCGGTGACCGACTCCACGCATCGGAGCGGCAGCGCCGCGTTCGTCGCGTTCGTCGCGGAATGGGGACCGCACGTCGAGCAGGCGCTGCGCGACCTGCTGCCTGCGCCCGGGGCACCGCCGGCGGCGCTGCACGCGGCCATGCACTACGCGCTGTTTCCCGGCGGCAAGCGTCTGCGCCCGGTGCTCGCGCTGCTCGGGTGTCGGGCCGCCGGCGGCGATGCCCGCCTCGCGCTGCGCGCCGCTGCGGCGGTCGAGTGTCTGCACACCTACAGCCTCGTGCACGACGACCTGCCGTGCATGGACGACGACGACCTGCGTCGCGGTCGCCCGACGTGCCACAAGGCCCACGGCGAAGCCATGGCGCTGCTCGCCGGCGACGCGCTCCTCACGATCGCTTTCGAAGGCGTCGCGACCGCCGGGGCCGCTGCGACGGTCGAACTCGCGCGCGCCGCCGGCAGCCTCGGCATGGTGGGCGGGCAGGTCGAGGACCTCGCCGCGGAGCAGGACGGCCGTCACACGCTCGCGCGGGTCCAGTGGATCCACGACCACAAGACCGGCGCGCTCGTGACCGGCTCGATCCTGGTCGGGGCCCACGCAGCCGCGAACCCAGGGGCGTTGCCCGCGGATCTCGCGTCGTCGCTGCGCCGCTACGGCGACCTGCTCGGCCGCGCGTTCCAGATCGCCGACGATTGCCTCGATCTCACGGGGACGGCGGCCGAACTCGGCAAGAACCCGATGGCCGATGTCGCCCTCGGCAAGCTCACGTGGCCGGCCATCGTCGGGCTCGAACAGAGCCTTGCCACCGCGCGGGACCTGGCTCGCGAGGCGGCCGCCCAGGCGGACCTGGTGGTCGCCGCGACGGCGGCCTGGCGGGGGGTTCCACGCGGCACTCTGGACGCCGTCCGCGGGCTGCTGCAAGATGCCGCCTCCTTCGCCGTGGAACGGCGCCGCTGAGGCGGCGATCTGCCGCGGCGCCGCGCATTTCCCGACTCGCACGGAGCGGAGCAGACCTTGGATCCATCGTCGCCGACCCCCCTGCTCGACCAGGTCGACAACCCTGCCGACCTCAAGGGCATTCCGCGGCAACAGTTGCCAGCGCTCTGCGCCGAACTGCGCAAGGTCATCCTCGACGTGGTGTCCGTCACCGGTGGGCACCTCGGTTCGGGAATGGGTGTGGTCGAACTCACGACCGCGCTGCACTACGTCTTCGACTTCAAGGACGACCGCCTCGTCTGGGACGTCGGGCACCAGTGCTACCCGCACAAGCTCCTGACGGAACGCAAGGCGCGCTTCCACACGTTGCGCCAGAAGGGAGGCCTCAGCGGCTTCTCCAACAAGTGGGAGTCGCCGTACGACGCCTACCTGATGGGACACGCCGGGACGGCTGCTTCCGCGGCCCTCGGCATCGCGATGGGCGATCGCATGATGGGGCGGAGCCGTCATTCCGTCGCGGTCGTCGGCGACGCTGCGATGGGCTGCGGCGTGGCGTTCGAGGCCCTGAACCATGCCGGTTCGCTCGAGAAGGATCGCCTGCTCGTCATCCTCAACGACAACCGCTGGTCGATCGCGAAGACGGTCGGCGCCCTGTCCCGCCACCTCAACAAACTGCGCAGCGGCACCCTCTACAACCGGGCCAAGGAGGCGGTGCACCACCTGATCCAGTCCATCCCGGTCGTCGGCAAGCCGCTCGATGCGCGTCTTGGCGACACGGTCGAGATGCTGAAGAGCATGGTGGTCCCCGGACACATCTTCGAAGAACTCGGGTTCCGCTACTTCGGGCCGATCGACGGCCACGACGTGAATGGCCTGGTCGAGGCGCTCGAAGCGGTGAAGAAGCTCGACGGCGTCGTGCTGATGCACGTGTTGACCGAGAAGGGCAAAGGCGTTCCGGGCAGTGAGGATCGCTACGACCGCGCGCACGCCGCCAAGCCCCAGCCGGTGGCCAAGAAGAAGCCCGAGAAGGTACCGGTCGAGCCGTGCGTGCTGCAGCCGGTCGTTCCGGTCACGAAGCCGGGTCGTTCGTGGACCGAGTGGTTCGGCGAGGGCATGCACATCCTGGCGAAGCAGGACCCGCGCGTGATCGCGATCACGGCCGCGATGCCGGACGGCACCGGCCTCATGGAGTTCCGCGACGCGTTCCCCGAACGCTTCGTCGACGCGGGCATCGCCGAGCAGCACGCCGTGGCGCTCGCGTCCGGCATGGCCACGAGCGGCATGCGGCCTGTGTGTGCCATCTACTCGACGTTCCTGCAGCGCGGCTACGACCAGGTCTTCCAGGAAGTGATCCTGCAAAAGCTGCCGGTGTTGTTCGCGCTCGATCGTGGCGGCCTCGTCGGCGAGGACGGCGCGACGCACAACGGCCTCTACGACCTGGCCTACCTGCGTTGCATGCCCGGCATCGTGCTGATGTCGCCGAAGGACGGGTCCGAACTGCACGAGATGATGCAGTTCGGCCTCGGACTGTCCGGTCCCGCCGCGATCCGCTACGCGCGCGGCAACGCGCCGAACGCGAGCGAACTGCTCGGCTGGCACGGCAGGCAGCAACCCGTCGAACTCGGTCGCATGGAGATCCTTCGCGAGGGCAGCGATGGCGCCGTGCTCGCCTACGGGCACATGGTGCAGACCGCGCTCGAGGCGGCGGCCATGCTCGACAAGCGCGGTGTGCACATCGAGGTCGTGAACGCGCGCTTCTGCAAGCCGCTCGACGAGGCCGGCGTGCTCGCGTTGTGCGATCGCCACGACCGCGTCGTCACGCTCGAGGACCATTCGCGTGTCGGTGGCTTCGGCAGCGCGGTGCTCGAGTGCCTCGCCGCACACGGGCCGGTGCGTGCGCAGGTGCAGGTGATGGGTGTGCCGGACGAGATCCTCGAGCACATGAGCCGGGCGCAGGTTCTCGACGCGTGCGGGCTCACCGCGGCGCACGTGGCAGAGCGGTTTCTCGCGGATCGCACCGCGCCCGTGACGCCGCGCGGGCGCTGAGGGCGATGCCGCCCCGCGCGACCCTCCGGATCCTGCTCGTCGGTGACGAGCGGAAGGGTGGAACGAAGACCATCGTGCAGCACCACGCGGCGTGGCTCACCGGCCGCGGCTGCGAGGTCGAGGTCGTGACCGATCGCGAGGACTCTCTCGCCGACAAGCACGCGGACTGTGTAGTCGTGTTCGGCGGCGACGGGTCGTTGCTCGCCGCGGCACGCCGCATGGGCGACAACCAGATGCCGACGCTCGGCATCAACCGCGGACGTCTCGGGTTCTTGACCGCGTTCGAGAACGAGCAGACCCACCAGGCGCTGACAATGCTCCTCGCGGGGCAGTTGCACGAAGAGCAGCGACTGATGTTCTGGTGCTCGATGGTCGGGCTCGACGGCGTGCAGTCGGAGCCGGTGTTGGGTCTCAACGACGTCGTCGTGAGTCGCGCGGCGGTGGGCGGCATGATCCTGCTGCGCGCGTTCCGGGGGACCACCGAGCTCGCGACCTACCGCGGCGACGGTCTCATCGCGGCGACGGCGGCCGGATCGACGGCGTACTCGATGGCTGCGGGCGGCCCGGTGTTGTCGCCGGACCTCGACGCCCTGGTGCTCACTCCGCTCGCTTCGCACACGCTGAGCGCACGGCCGCTCGTGCTGCCTGTCGGCCAGGGCGTGGAGATCGAGGTCGTCGAGACGGGAACGAAGAAATACGCGTACTGCCAGATCGACGGGCAGGTGCAGATGCAGGTGCCCGTCGGCGGCCGCATCGTGCTGCGACCGGCACCGATCCGGTTCCGCCACCTCGGTCCCGGCCCTGGCCACTTCTTCGAAGTGCTGCGCGCGAAGTTTGGCTTCGCGGCGATCGCTCGCCCGCGGCCGATGTGATCGCCCTGCCCGGCGCTAGCCGAGCTCGAACTGCCGTTTTGCGTCGACAACGTCGCGGTTGATCGCGACGACGGCTTCGTCGAGGCGCGCCGCGAGCTGCTGGCCTTTGCCCACGGTGGTGCGGACTTGTCGCATCATCTGGATCGCCATGCGCAACGTGCGGACCACGTCACCGGCGTCCGTGTGGGCCAGGCGCTCGAGGTCCTCGACCGTGCCGCCGCGGCTCCAGCAGTCGACCGCGGCCGCGATGCCCCAGTCGGGCTCCTTGATGGTCTGTTCGACGCCGTGGAGCAGCTCGATCGCAACGAAGCGCCGGACCGCTTCGCTCGCGGAGTTCATCAGCGGGCCGGGAATGCGCCGGTGGCTGCGGGGCTCGGCTCGGCGCCGTTCCTCGTGAATCAGCGCGGTGAAGGTCGCTGCGAGCTGGTGCAGGTCCATCTGGTCCAGCACGCCGCTCCACAGCAGCTCCGTCGCCTGGATCTCGTAGCCGTTGATCCTCTGCGCCACTCTGCCGCGCGGCAGCAACGCCTTGTCTTCGACGTAGCCGGCGTCGCGCAGTATCTGGATTCGCGCGAGGAGCGCGGCTCGCGCCGCGCCGCGCTTCTTCGCGCGCGCACTGGCCGAGCCCTTCTGCGCCTGGAATGCGGCGAAGCTGCGGTCGTACGCGTCGAGCAGGCCGGGGCCGCCGAGGCGGTCGTAGAGGTTGAGGATCGTCGAGTAGGAGAGGTTGAAACGCGACGTGATCGGCTCGACCTTGCCGCTGTGGTAGCGCGACAGGGGCGCGTCCGCGAGGTCTTCGTCTTCGAGGATCGCGATCACGAGCCCGCTCTTGTCGATGCCCTGACGGCCGGCGCGACCCGCCATCTGCAAGTAGTCGCGGCTCTTCATGTAGTCCATCTGGACGCCGTCGAACTTGCGCAGGAGGTCGAAGACCACCGTGCGGGCCGGCATGTTGATGCCGAGCGCGAACGTCTCGGTCGTGAACAGGAGACGCAGCAGCCCCGACGTGAACAGGCGCTCGACGACCTCCTTGTGGATCGGGAGCATTCCCGCGTGGTGGTATCCGACTCCCTGCAGGGCGCGGCCGAGAATGCCGTGCAGACCGGGGTCGGCCGCCGGGTCGAGTTCGAAGCGGGCGCAGACGTCCTCGAACAGCGTCTGCATCCGCGCGCGTTCGGCGCGGTCGAGCAGGCGGCGGCCCATGCTGCGTTCGGCCTTGATCTCGCATTCCTTGCGCGAGAAGCAGAAGTAGAGGCATGGCAGCAGCTGGCGGTGCTGCACCTCGTCGAGCAGCATCACGTACGGGCGCGGGCCGACCGTCAGACGCCGGCCCTGGCCGCGCTCGCGTTTGTCGCCCCAGCGACCGCGTTCGCGTTCGCGACGACCGACCCGCAGTCCCTTCGACTGTTCGCGCGCCCGAGCCCGCTCGTGGAAGGTGATCGCTCGGGGGCGCTGGGCCAGCTGGAACACGCCCGCATCGGGGTGGAAGAGGCGGTGCGCCAACGGCACGGGGCGGCGTGTGTGCTCGATGACTGCCAGTTCCTGGGCGCGAATGGAACGGATCCAGGAGCCGAACTCGTGCAGGTTCGCGATCGTCGCCGACAGCCCGATGAACCGCACGTGGGCGGGCGCGAAGATCAGACTCTCCTCCCAGACGGTGCCGCGATCGACGTCGTCGACGAAGTGGACCTCGTCGAAGATCGCGAAATCCGTGTCGTGGAACCGCGCCGGGTCCTCGAAGACCGCATTCCGGAAGATCTCTGTCGTCATGATGACGATCGGCGCATCCGGGTCGAGCGTGAGGTCGCCGGTCATCAGGCCGACGCGCTGACCGGCGCTCTTGAAGTCACGGAACTTCTGGTTGCTCAACGCCTTGATCGGGCTCGTGTAGATCGCGCGGCGGCCGTTCTTGACCGCGTGTTCGATCGCATACTCCGCGACGAGGGTCTTGCCCGAACCGGTCGGTGCCGCCAGCAACACGTTCTTCCCGGCTTCGATCGCGTGCGCGGCCTCGATCTGGAACGGATTCAGCGAATAGCCCTTCCACTGCATCGTGCGGGTCGCTGGCTCGGAGTGCGGCACGCGCGCAGCATCGCACACGACCGGGGGCTTTGGGAACCGCGAGGCGATGCGGGGCGCGTGAGTTGTTGTCCACAAGACGGCGCCCGACTCCGCGAGACTCGCGCTGGCGCAGGCCGGTGTGCTGGCTATGCTCGCGCCCTTCTTCGCCACGGTGGCGGAGCGTTTCGCAACCGGTCCCGCCGCGACATCGTCGCGGCACTCGATGCGCGGCAGTGGTCACTACCGCGCGACTCACTCGGAGAAGCCATGGAAGCCAAGTCGGAAGTCAACGTCGGCAAGTTCATCGGTCGCCGGATCTCGCAGCTGCGGATCATGACGCGCCTCATGGAGCACGAACTCGAAGCGGCAAAGGGCGCGCGCGAGGTCTCGATGGAGCGCCAGCTCGTCGAGAGCATGCTCGACACTCTCGAGGTGTTCGTCGACGACTGCGAATCGGTGGCCGGTGGCCGCGATCGCAGCAAGGCCGACGCCAAGCCCGTCGTCGCTCGCCTGAACTGATCCCCGCGACCGGCGGTCGGCGGGCACTGCGGTTCCGCCGTCGTGCTGCCGTTCGTTGCACGAAGCGTCCACATCCTTGGCCATCGTTCCAGGTGTGACCGGGCAGGCTGCACCCAGCGGCTTCCGCTGGGTCGCGCGGGTCGTCGTACTCGGCGGCTTCGTGCTGACCGTCTGGTTGTGCGGTCCGCGTGCAGCCACCGTGCTCGCAGCGCGCCTGCGGCCCGACCCTGGCCTGAGTCCGCCGGTGGAGCTCGATCGGGTCGGTTTCGTCGAGCGGCCGGAGTGGATGGACAAGGCGGTGTTGGTCGCGGTGTCGGCTTCCTTGTCGCCGTGGCTGCAGGGTGAGATCCCGATCCTCGACGACGACGCCGCGCGGCGGCTCGCAGCCGGCCTGAAGTCCGTGCCGTGGGTGCGCGACGTTGGGGTCGACCGCGCGTTTCCGGATCACCTTCGTCTGCGGGTGGACCTGCGTCGACCGGTGCTCGCCGTGCGAGATGCGGATGGCCAGGCGCTCTGCCTCGTCGATCGGGACGGCGTGATGCTGCCGTTCGTGGACACGGAGGTGCCCGTCACCTACCTGCATCGCGAAGGCGGCGCGCCGACGATGGCGAACGAGCCGGGGCAGGTCGCACGTGATCCGCGCGTGATCGCCGCGGCCGCGGTCGCGCTCGAGTGGCGCGACGATCTCGCGCCGCGCGTCGCCGGCTGCCCGCGTTTGCTCGAAGTGGACGCGACCAACCTGGGTGAGCGCTGGCTGCGCGGACCGAGCTACCCCGAGATCCGCGTCAAGCTGGCGCGCAACGACGGTGCGCCCGTGATCTTCGCCTACGACCGGCCCGTTCACAGTCCGCTGGCGCGGGTGCCGAACGACACGAAGGCGACGGTGCTCGGCAACATCCTCGGCCGCCACCCTGGCCTGCAGGGGCTCGTCGCGGGCGACCTCCGCTTCCCGCGGCGCTGGGCCGACTATCTGCAACCGCGCGCCGAGGGAGTGCGCGACCCGAACGGGCCTTGGGCCGATCTCAACGTGCCTCGCGGCGGGTAGTCGGATCGTTCGGCGTGCAGGCGTGCACGACGCGCCGCAGGAGACCATGCAGGTCGAAGCCGCCGGACTTGGTGCAGCCAAGGCGCACGACGACGATCTGTTCCGTGGGGAACACTGCCACGTACTGGCCTTCGTGGCCCGACATCAGGAGCAGGTCGGCGGGCAGGTCGGGCCAGGTGCGTTCGGCTGGCCCATCGCCATCGGGATCGACGTTGCAACCGACGTGGCTGCCGTAGCGACCGCGGCTCGCGGTGGTGCGCGTCGCGCTGCGCGTGGTCCATCCCTCGGGCAGGATGCGGCGTCCGCCGACGGTGCCGTCGGTGGTGTAGAGCAGGCCGAACCGCGCCCAGTCCCGAGCGGTCGCGAAGCCGTAGGAACTGCCGACGAACGTGCCGCTCGGGTCGGTCTCCACGAGGGCACTCTTCATTCCGAGCGGCACGAACAGCTCGTCGTGCGGGAAGGCGAAGTACGCCTCGTCGCTCGCGAACGAGCTGCGGAGGATGCGGCAGATCAGGTTCGTGCAACCGCTGGCGTAGAGGAACTCCTCGCCGGGGCGGGCGACCTGCGGCATCGCCGCGTACGTCGCTGCGTGGTCCGCGGAGGCGAACAACATGCGCAGCGCGTCGCTGTTCGCGTCGTCGTAGTCCTCGTTCCAGCGCAGGCCCGACGTCATGGTGAGCAGGTGGTCGAGGCGCGTGACCGCGCGCGGGTCGGCAGGATCGGTTCGCCACTCCGGCACCGCGAGCGGTGCATCGATTTCGATGGCCCCTTGCCGCACCCGAACGCCGACGAGTGCGTCGACGATCGTCTTGGTCATGGACCAGCCCGGTAGCCGCATGTCGCGTCGTACACCCGGTGCATAGCGTTCGGCGACCAGGTGGCCGCGGCACACGACCACGATCGCGCGGGTGCGCATCACCGCACCTCGTTCCGGTTCCGCGAACGCGGCGTCGACCGCGGTCTGCAGCGCGAGTGTGTCGATCGAGGCGACAGCCGTCACCGGCTCCACGTCGGCGAGCCACGGAAACGGATCCGCTCCGTCGGGTGCGGCGGCGGCCCGGCGCTTCCGCGCGGCGAGCGTGGCTGCGTCCGAGCCCGTGGTCAACGTGCAGCCGAGGTCCACGGTCGCGACTGCGGTTGCCCGCGCGGGGCCGAGCTGGCACGTCACCGCGCGACGATCCGCGTCCACCTCGAAGTGCAGCAGCGGGCGGATGAGTGTTTCGAGGGGCCGATCCGGCGCCAGCTCCTCGGCGAGCACGGAGTCGAGCGAGCGCCCGCTGACGAAGATCGCGGAAGCGGCGACCTTCGCGGCGTAGGCCGCGGCCACTTCCGCGAGCCGGGCGTCGACCTTGGGCGTCTGCGCGCGGCCCGAAGCCGCGACAACGGCGGCGAGGCACAGGCCGGGGACGACGGAAGGCGCCGCGCTGCCCACGGATCCCCTAGTTGCCGCCCTTCTCTTCGCCCTTCTCTTCACCCTTCTGGGCGGCGTGCTGCTTGATCCGCGGCACGACCATGTCGATCTGCTTCACGAGCGGCGACTTCGGGTTCAGCACCTTCGAGGCCTCGAGCAGGGCGAGCGCTGCCGCGGCATCGCCGCTCGTGTCCATCACCACCATGCCCTTGAAGAACAGGGCGACCTGGTGCTGCGCGACGCTCTTCGGTGCCTTGATCAGGTCGTCGAGCGCAGCGATGGCCTTGTCGCCTTCGCCGCTCTGCATCAGCGGGCCCAGCAGCTTCTGCATGGCCTGCATCTCGGCGTTCAGGGCCTTCTTCTCCGCGAGCTCCTTCGCCTTCGCCTCGTACTTCACCCTGAGTCCGGCCTTGCCGTCGCCGTCGAGCTTCACGATCTCCTCGATGGTCGCGAGGTGATACCCGTCCACGATCTCCGCCTCGAGCGCGTCGAGCGCCTCGGCCAGCGCCTTCGCGCGCTCCGCGTCCTTCGTCTCGGCAGCGCGGTGCATCGCGTTCTCGAATGCGTCGCCCTTCTTCTTCATGTCGGCCAGCATGCCGACGTACTTCTCCGGACCGCCGTCGTCGTAGCCTGTCTGCGCGTACGGTCGACCTTCGCAGTCCATCAGGAGGATCGTCGGGAAGCCCTGGATCTCGTACTCCTGCTGCAGCTTGTCGTTCTGTTCGCGGATCTCCTTCGTGACGAGTTCCTCGTTCTGCGGGAAGTCGAGTTTCACGAGCACGAACGACTTCGGGACCTCGTTCTTGAAGACGTCCTTGGACAGGACCTCTTCGTCCAGCTTCTGGCACCAGTGGCACCAGTCGGAGCCGGTGAAGTCGACGAGCAGGTGCTTCTTCTCGGCCTTGGCCTGGGCCTTTGCCTTCGCGAAGTCCTGCACCCACGTCGCCTCGGTGGCTTGCTGGGCGTGGAGCAGGGGAACGACGAGGAACGGGAGGATCAGCGGGAATCGCGGCATCGAGTCGTTTCTTGGAATGGAAGTGGTCGCGGATGCTACGCACGCCGCAGGTGGGGCAGTCTCGGAAACCCGCGGAACGTCCACTCGACGACCCGGTACGCCGCGTTTTCAGCCGCGCGAGAGCGATTGCCGCAGCAGTGTGTCGACCAGCACCGGATCCGAACGGCCCTTCGTCGCACGCATCACGTGCCCTTTCAGTGCGTCGATCGCGCGCTCCTTCCCGGCGCGTACGGCGGCCGCTGCTTCCGGCAGCGCGGCGATCGCCGCAGCGACGAACGGTTCCAGCGACGCGGCATCGGCGATGCGCAGGAGACCGAGTGTCCGCGTCGCGTCGGCCGCCGAATCGCGAGTGTCGACCATGTGCGCGAACACCCTGCGCGCGGCGACCTGCGTCAACGTTCCCGCGTCGAGCATTCGCAGCAACTCGGCGAGACCTCTCGGTTCGACAGGGAACGTCGCCATCGAAGCACCGCGTGCGTTGCGTGCCGGCAGCACGTCACTCATCACCCAGTTGCTCGCGGTCTTCGGGGCGATGCCCTCCGCCACGAGCGCTTCGAACCAGTCACCGACGTCGCGCTCCTGCGTCAGCAGCGCGACGTCGTAGTCCGGCAGGTCGTAGTGGCTCCGGAATCGTGCTCGCCGCGCGTCCGGCAGTTCGCCTATTGCCCCGCGCTCTCGCGCGATGGTCGCATCGTCGATGACGAGCGGCGGCAGATCGGGGTCCCGGAAGTAGCGGTAGTCCGGGGCCTGCTCCTTGCTGCGTTGCGGCCGCGACTCGCCGGCTTCGTCGTTCCAACCCCGTGTTTCCGCAGCGATGCGGCCGCCTGCGGCGAGGATGGCTGCCTGTCGCCGTTCCTCGTACTCGAGCGCACGCTGGACCATCTTCGGCGAGTTGAGGTTCTTCAGTTCGACCTTGGTGCCGAACTCCGTCGCCCCGGCCGGCATCAGCGAGATGTTCGCGTCGCAGCGCATCGTGCCGAGTTCCATGTCGCACTCGCTGACACCGCAGCCGCGCAGGATCTCGCGCAGGTTGGTCAAGAACGCGTGCGCTTCGCTCGGCGCGCGCAGGTCGGGTTCGCCGACGATCTCGACGAGCGGCATGCCAGCGCGGTTCAGGTCGACCATCGTGCCGATGTCGCCGTGCACGAGCTTGCCGGCGTCCTCCTCGACGTGGATGCGGTGGAGACGGCAGCTGCGTCCGTCGCCGAGCGGCACGGAGCCGCCGCGGCACAAGGGCTCGTCGAACTGACTGATCTGGTAACCCTTCGGCAGATCGGGGTAGAAGTAGTTCTTTCGCGCGAAACGGGACGTGCGTTGGATCTCGCCGCCGAGCGCGAGCGATGCGCGCACGGCGAGCGCGATCGCGGTTGCGTTGGGGCGCGGCAGCACGCCCGGCAGACCGATGTCGACTGCGTGCACGCGCGAGTTCGGTTCGCCGAGGGACGACGACGGCGCCGGCGAGAACAGTTTGCTCTGCGTCGCCAACTGCACGTGCACTTCGAGCCCGATCACGGTCGTGAAAGCGTTCACGGTGTCGGGCTCCTCTTGTGGTGGTCCGTGTGCGACTCGAAGAGCCGCGCGATGTCGAGCAGTTCCTCGTCCTGCATCGCGGGCGCGGTCCACTGCATGCCCACCGGCATTCCGTCGCGCGTGAATCCGCAGGGCTGCGACAACGCGGGCAGCCCGGCGAGGCTGGCGGGCACCGTCAGCACGTCGCACAGATACATCGCGAGCGGGTCATCGGTGCGGCTGCCGATCGGGAACGCGGGAACGGGCGACGTCGGACTCCAGACGACGTCACACTGTGCGAACGCGGCGCGGAAGTCGGCGGTGAGCTGCGCGCGCGCGTCGTTGGCACGCCGATAGAACTCGTCCTGGTAGCCCGCCGACAGCGCGAACGTGCCGAGGAGGATTCGCAGCTGGACTTCCGGGCCGAACCCGGCGCTCCGGCTCGCCGTGATCATCGCGTCGCAGCGGTTCGCGCCGCGCCGCAACCCGTAGCGTACGCCGTCGTAGCGCGCGAGATTGGAGGAGGCTTCGGCAGTCGCGACGAGATAGTAGGCCGGTACGGCGTGGGGGACGTGAGGCAGCGCCACGTCGACGACCCGGGCACCGAGTTCGGTGAGGGTCGCGAGCGCTTCGCGCGTCACTCGTGCGATTTCGTCGTCCAGGCCAGGACCGTTCAGTTCCCAGGGGACCCCGATGCGCAGCCCGCGCAAGTCCTGCCGGCGGCGAGTGTGACCCGGTTCGGCCGGCGTGCTCGTGGGGTCGGCGGGATCGATGCCACTGACCACGGAGAGCCACAACGCGAGGTCCTCCGCCGTCCGCGCGAAGGCACCGACACAATCGAGGGAACTCGCGTAGGCAATCAGGCCGTGGCGGCTCACGCGACCGTAGGTCGGTTTCAGTCCTGTGACGCCGCACAGGGAAGCGGGTTGACGGACCGACCCACCGGTGTCACTGCCCATGGCGAGCGGACACATCCCGGCCGCCACCGCCGCAGCGCTCCCGCCGCTGCTGCCGCCGGGCACGCGGTCGCGGCGCCACGGGTTGCGGGTAGGGCCGTAGGCCGAGTTCTCCGTCGAACTGCCCATGCCGAACTCGTCCATGTTCGTTCGACCGATGGGAATCGCGCCGGCGGCGAGCGCGCGCTGCAGCGCCGTCGCGGTGAACGGCGAGCGATACTGCTCCAGCATGCGGCTGCCGGCACTCGCGACGTGATCGGCGAGCACCAGATTGTCCTTCCACGCCATCGGGACTCCGGCGAGTGGCCCGGGGTCGCCTCCTCGCGCGTGTCGCTCGTCGACTGCGCGCGCCGCCGCCAATGCCGTGTCCCGGGTGACTTCGAGGAACGCATGGAGTTCCGAGTCGGCGGCGCCGACGCGCGCGAGGGCAGCTTCGGTGGCTTCCACCGCGGTCACTTCGCCGGCCCGGACCATCGCGGCGATCCGGGTGGCGGACAAGCCGGCCAGTCCCGGGGTCATGCGTCGACCACCCGCGGAACCACGAACATGCCGGCTGCCTGGCGGGGGGCGTTGCGGAGCACCACCTCCGTCGTCAGGGGGGGCTCCGCCACGTCGGGGCGCAAGCGCAGGGGGGCTACGGGCACGGGCGGGACTGTTGCCTCCTCCTTCTCCGACCTCAGTGCGTCGAACGCCGCGACGATCCGCTGAAGGTGCTGCGTCACCGTGGCGACTCGTTCGGCGGGCACGTGCAAGCGGGCCAGCTCGGCCAGCTTCTGCAACTCGTTGCGGTCGATCGGGGGCGGCGGCTGCATCCGGGTGGCGGATCCTAGGTGACGGCCCTCCCCGCGCCAGCAGGTTCTGCGGCACCACGTGATCCTCTCCGCTCCCGTTGGAACCCGGGCGACCCGTGGCTAGCATGCCCGGCCTGGGTCGCCGGCTTCGCCGCGTCTGCCGCTGGCGGGCGTGGTGGGGTGCGGGCGCCGCAGCCCGACCATGAACGACCCCGAACTCGCCGTCGTCGGCCTCACCTGCAACGTGGTGGGCGTCTTCTTCCTGGCCAACTCGATCCGGTTCCGCGAGCCGAGGAAGGCGCTGGAGGATGCACTCGGGGTCGGAGTCCGAAGCCTGCTGCGGGTGCGGGACACCGCACTCAACAACATGCAGGTGATCATCGGCTTCCTGTTCCTGACCACCGGGTTCCTGCTCCAGGTGGTGGCGCAGTGGGACATGGAGATGACGACCCTGGCCTTCTGCGCCGGGATCATCGCGTTCGCCGGGGCGGTCTACGCCATCGGTGCCTACAGTTCGCGCCGCGCGTTCCGCAAGCTTCTGCGCGAGTTCTTCCAGGCGGAAGATTGGTCGTTCGCCGACGACATGCAGGTGACGAAGGAGATCGGCGAAGTTCTCGGCGTGCCGCACACGAAGGACATGACGGTGGAGGCCTACATCCACCGGGTGCGGCAGGCGCTCGGTGTACACCCGCAGCCAAAGCCGGCGACGCCCGCGGAGCGCGCCCGGCGCATCGCGCTGCCGGGCCGCTGATCGGGCCATCGCCGCGCGGATTCCCACTGCAAAGTGCGCGCTTCCCGTCCCTTCGGAGAGTGGGAGGCAATCTGCGATCGTGGCGACGGCCGTTCCGCGAGGCGTACCGGGGCCTCTTCGACCTGATCGTTCCGCCCGTCTGTGCCGGCTGTGGGGGCAACTCCGGCGGACTCTGCGGGCCCTGTCGGGCTGGGCTGGTCGTGCGTCCTACCAACGCCTGCCGGCGTTGCGGCGAAGCGACGGTCGAACCGGGAGGAATGTGTGGCAGCGACCACCGAGACCTTCGCCACGTTGCGCGTCTGGTGGCGGTGTTCTCGTACGCCGGAACCGGCGGCGCCCTGGTTCGGCGTTTCAAGCTCGACGCGGACGCTGGCGCTGGCATGTGGCTGGCGCGGGCCATGGCGATGGCTTGGCGCGTCGGGGTGCCCGAGCAGGGTTGGCAGCGTGCAGCGCTCGTGCCGGTTCCCCTGCACTGGCGCCGGCGGCGCAGGCGCGGATTCGACCAAGCCCGCTGGCTGGCTCGGGAAATCGGCCGGCGGCTCGGCATGCCCGTCGCCGATGGCCTGCTGTTGCGGTCTCGGGAGAACCTGCCCCAGGGGGACCCTCGTGTCACGTCGCGCGACCGGAACGTGGAAGGGGTGTTCGCGGTGCGTCGGGCGCGCCGCCTTGCCGGCCGCCGCTTCGTCCTGGTCGACGATGTGTTCACGTCGGGTGCGACGGCACGAGCGTGCGCGCAGGTCCTCCGGGTCGCCGGCGCCGTCGAGGTGGCGATGCTTGCGGGTTGCCGAAGCTGATCCGGCTCCGTCTCGCTGCAGGCCCAGGGCGCGCTCAGGCCCGCAGAGTCCGCGCCCCGCCCGCCATGGGCTGGTGCGCCTCTTGGCTAGGCCAACTCCCCTCCGCCAAGAAACTCCAGTCGAACCTTGACCGCGTCCGATCGCTCGCTACCGTCTCCCGCCCCTCGCACGGCACGGAAGTGCGGTGCGGCGGTGATCTTTGACATACTGGGTGGCCTCGAAAGAAAGCGTGTGAGCGCGAGGCTGTGGCCCGAGCGGCGGAAGCCGTGGGTCATGGCGAAGC
>JAEUHQ010000094.1 GCA_016794565.1 Planctomycetota bacterium
TCGTCGGTGCGGAGGACGATCGGCGCTGCGCACTGATCGGGTGGGTCGAGGCGCACGAGGGTCACCACTGCGTCGGCCTGCGCCTCGCCGGACGCTGCCCACACCGTGCCGCGGACATCGCCGCCGGCCCGACCGAGCACGAGCACCAGCTGCATCGTGCCCTCGTCGAGCGAACGCGAACACGGGCTCGGCGCGTGGCCTGGCTGTTGCGCCCAGAACGACCCGCCGATGTCCAATGCGGCGCGGAATGCGCCATCGGCGTCGGCAACGGCGACGAGCAGCGGAGACGTCGCTTCCGGCCGCACGAACGACTGACAGAACACACGCGCACCCCGGATGCGCCGCCACTCGTCGTCGAAGACGACGCCTTCGACCACCAGCGACGGCTCCACCTCGACGCGTTCCGCGACGACCTGTCCCGCAGTGACGCGCAGCCGATGCTGAAGCTTGATCCCGAAGAGGCGATAGTCGCCGGGTGGCAGCGCCGGCAGCGCGAGGCGCCCATCCTGGTCGGCCAGGAAGCTCGCATCGACCGGGCCGCTGATCCAAACCGTCAAGCCACGGGCGGGCCCGCGGTCGCCTTGCCACACGAACTCGAGCTGCGCCGAACCGGTGCGCGGCATCTCTGCCGCTGCCACCGTGCGCTGCTGGTCCGTGGGCTCCCCCGGCGCAGGCGTGTGATCGACCGAGGCCGCGGCCACCGCGGGCACGGCGCCGCCCACGTCGAGAACCGGCACCGCCGCCGGCGACCGGTCGAACCAGAACCACGCGCCGATCCCGAGCAGCGCAACGACCGCGCACAGCAACTTCTTCATGAGCAAGCCTCCCGCGAACACTCCTGCCGCGACGCCGCCCGCCGACGCGGTCGCCGTCGCCACCGTGTCCTCCGCGCGCGCCAGGACGGCCGCGCGCACCGCTGCGAGCCCGGGCTGCGTCGTCACCGCACCGGCAACGGCTGCTCCGATCCCCGCCGGAAGCACACGGCGCAGCCACTCCATGCCGCGCTGCAGCCGTGTCTTCGCCGTCGGCACCGGGCAACCCATGGCGTGCGCGATCTCCATCGCCGACAGGCCGTGCACCAGCCGCAGCGTCACCGCCTGCCGCAACTGACGCGGCAGCCGGACCAGCCCTTCGGCGAGCTGTTCGGCGAGTTCGTCGGCGGCCAGCGCATCGAGCGGCGACGGTTGCGTGCGCAACGGCAGCCGCTCGCCGTCGATCGGGCGCTGCCGACGCCGGCGTTCGGCACGGGCGTTGTGCGCGAGGATGCCGATCAGCCATGGCAGGAGGCGTCGTGAAGCGTCCCAGCGCCCCGCCTTCTCGATCGCGTCGAGGAACGTCGCCTGCACCAGGTCCTCCGCGTCGCGGCCGGCGAAGTGCGCGGCCACCAGCAGCAGCTCGGGCGCCAGCTGGTCGAAGACGGCGGCCAACGCCGTCACGTCAGCGTGCTCGCGGAAACGGGCGAATTGCAGCTCGGGGGTCACTGCCACTACTCGACCCGAAGGCCGCCAGCGGATTCAGAAAATCCCGATCAGGTCGGCCGCGGCAATCCGGCTGACCGCCGGAAGCGGGCCGCCGCGGCCTTCACTTCTTCACGTAGGTCGCACGGAACGACTCGAAGGGCGGTGCATCGCCGAGGATCACGTGCGACAGGACGCTCTTTGGCCGGCCCTCCGCGTCCATCTGCATCACCATGCGTTGCACCATCGGTTCTCCGCGCATGGTGCCGTGCGAGGTGCTGAGCAGCGCGCCGTCTTTCGCGAACCACGCGTCCATCGTCGAGAACTCGCCGAAGCTGCTGACGTAGGCGCCGACGAGGCACTTCTTCCCCTCGTCCCACGCCCAGAACACCTCGCCTTCGTACTGGCCGGGAACCCCTTCCGCGTTGCCGACGGTCGAACCGTGCATCACAGCGCCGCCGAACACCGGGCGGAACGTGTCGGTGCCCCGGATCTTCATCACGGGCGCACCGGGTGCCGGCACGACCTCGCCCGTGAGCTCGTATTCGCCGGCACACTTCCCGAGCCGCGTGATCGACTCTCCGACGACGGTGCTGTCGAACGCGGCCGTGTCCCAAGCACCGTCGAATCCGTCGCCGCCCCGCGCAAAGCGGCCGTCGACGATCGACAGCGAGGGTCCCTGCGCCATCAGCATGTCGACCGTGTGCACCAGCTCGTCACCGACGACCTTCAGGGTCGATCGCTGCGCGAACGGCGCTCCGTTCTGGTGGAGGCGCGTCATCTGCAACAGAGTCCCGTCGGGCAGGACGGTCACGTCCTCGATGTGCACGACACCGGTGTTCGCCGCGGACACCGCGACGTACTGACCGTTCTCGCGATCCCAGCCCCAGTAGTGGCGCATCACGAGCGGCGCAGGCGAGCCTTCGAAGTCGATGCGGAAGTCCTCGCGGATCCAGAAGTCGCCGAGCGCCTTGCGGAACGTGCCGCGCGCGGACCACTTCGTCGGCGGCGCGCCGGGACCGAACGTCGCGGTGCCGGTGCCGTGCCAGTTGCCGACGAGCGGTTCGAGCTTCTTCAGCTGGGGCGCCGGGCCGGGAATGCCGTCCTGCGCGACGACGGGGAACACGAGAAGAACAGTGACGAGTGCAGCGACGCGTGGCATGAGCACCTCGGGGAGAACGGTTGCCGAGTAGACGAGGCGGGCCCGCGCGAATCGACAACACACGCGAGCGGCGCCGCGAACGTTGAGCGTCGAGCGCGGCGGCGGGATACTCCTCGCCCCCACATGCCCCCCGTACCCGACGTCTGGACCTGGATCACGATCCCCGCGATCGGCGGCCTGATCGGCTGGAGCACCAACTGGCTCGCCGTGAAGATGATCTTCCGCCCCATCGCTCCGATCCGGATCCTCGGCATCCGGATCCAGGGCCTCGTCGGCCGCCGCCAGCAGGACCTCGCGCAGGCGATCGGCCGCGTGGTCGGCAACCACCTCGTCGAACACAAGGACGTGGTGAAGAGCCTGAACAAGCTCGACTTCGCCGGCATCCTCGGCAACGTGCTGGACCGCGGCCTCACTCCGAAGGTGCAGGAACTGCGCAGCCTGCCGCTGATCGGCGGCTTCCTGACCGAGGACCGCATCGCCGACATCCGCGCGTCGATCGTCGCGTCGGTGATGGCGCACAAGGAAGAGGTCCTCGACGAGGTCGAACGCGGGCTCGAAAAGGGCCTGAACGTGCCGGACCTGGTCGAACGCAAGGTCGCCGCCTTCCCGGTGGAGCGACTCGAGAAGCTCATTCTCGAGGTCGCGAGCCGCGAACTGCGCGCCATCGAAGTGCTCGGCGGCGTTCTCGGCGTCCTGATCGGCCTGCTCCAGGTCGGCTTCGTCTGGTTCCGCGGCTGACAACAGGCCCGGAGCGGTTACGCCCGGCCCCGATCCCTGCTAGACAACGAGCCATGATGGTCCAGAGTCCCTTTCGCCTCGGCGCTCTCGCCCTCGCCACCGCGTTCTGCGCGGCGCAGGAGCCGAAGTTCGTGGCCTACCCGGATCGCGACATCCTGTCGCCGTTCCGCTCGCCGAGCGACGTCTACGCCCCGCCCGACGCGCTCTTCCATCAGCTGCACATCATGCAGGCGCTGGCCGATCGCCCCGACCTGCACAAGGACTTCGACCGCGACGGCCGCGAAGTCGTCGACGACGCACGGTGGCACGGGGCACGCATCGAGGCCGAACGCATCGGCATCGACGCCGCGTACCTCGCGCAGATCATGCGTCTGCACAAGAACGCCGGCGAACGCGCGACCGCGCTCTATGCGGCGTTCTTCTGCACGAACCGCGATCACGTCTTCAACCTGATCTCGCACATCCCCGGTGAGCCGGAGCGCAAGACCCGTGAGGCCGCGATGCCGCGCGCGATCGCGTACCTGCGCGCGAACCTCGGTCGCAAGTTCGGCGACCTCCCGCCGGAGGAGAAAGCCGCGATCGCGACGTCGATGCCCCAGATCGGCAGCCCCGCCGCGAAGGCCGCGGGGATCGTGCGTGCGCCGGTCGACCAGGACCACCTGCACGACGTGCGCCTCGTGCCCTTCTACCAGTTGCTCGATCTGGCCGAGCCGATCGACCAGGCGCAGGGCCTGTGGTTCCTGAAAGAGGTCTTCCTGATCCGCCTGGACAAAGCACTGTTGACGCTCGAGCCCGCGCTGCCGCGCATCCGCCAGCTCATCGCATCGAAGGACGACGCCGTGCGCGATCAGGCGATCGGTCTGATGCAGGCCGTCGGCGGCAAGGACCTGCGCAAGCCACCGGTCGACGACCCGGCCGCATTGCCGCTCTGGGTCGACGAGGCCTCGAAGGCGCTGTTCCCGCCGATCCGCAACCTGAACGACGCGATCGTGCAGCTCCACCCGAGCCCCGAACGCGACGCGGTCGTCGCCGCCGGCATCAAGGCCCTCGAGGACTCGTCGATCGGCGACGCCTTCGTCGGACAGAACAAGGCCGGACAGTACGTGCGCGGCTACCGCCTCGTCACGGTGCCCGACGTGCTGAAGCCGCTCGCGATCCCGGCCGGCGCGGTGGTGACCACGGTGAACGGCGTCGGCGTGTCGAACGCGAAGACGCTGCTGAACACGCTGCGCGAGCAGCTCGCGCGCAAGGTCTACCCGAACGTGCTGTTCGTCGAGTACGTGCGCGGTGAGGAGACGCACGCGGTCGAGTACCGCGTGATGTGACGCGTCAGAGAGAGACGAGCGACGCGAAGCCGCCGTGGGACATGCGCTTCATGTCGAACGGCATCGGCTTCTTCAGCATCGGCAGGAGCCGCGGATCGCTCAGCGCCTTCTCGTTGACGACGGCGCGGTGCTTCTTCGAGCGGTAGAGGATCCACGCGAAGACGATCAGGTCGTCCTTCTTCGCCTTCACGAGCTTCGGGAAGGACAGTCCGTGGTGAACCTCCAGGTCGTCGCCCACGCATTCGTGGTAGGCGAGCGCACCGTGCTCGCGCCAGACCTTCGCGGCCTTCTTCGCGAGAGCGACGTAGGCGCGCAGCTTCTTCTTCGGGACGACCACGACGAATCCGTCGACGTAGGGCATCGCGCCAAACTAGTCGCTTCGTTCAGGGGACGCACGCGGGACTCTTGCCGCGGGGAGAGTCGCCCGGATCGCCGTTCGCGCCGCACCACGTGCGTACGGTGCGGCCAGGAACCGAACATGAAGATCCTCGCACCCCTCCTCCTCACCCTCGCGGTCGCCACCACTCGCGTGAACGCGCAGGCACCGATCCCCTGGCCGCTCGGCGCGCCCGTACCGACGACGATCGAGAACAACGGCACCGCGCCGCTGTCGTACATGTTCTGCACGCCCACCGTGACCGACGCTGCGGGGCAGCCGGTGACGACGGGCCTCTGCGCCTTCGCTTTCCTCCAGTTGCCGCCCGGCGAGACGTCGACGACGCACTGGCTCCAGACCGACGACTTCGGCGCGCCCGTTCCTCCGGGCCTCTACTTCGTGAACGGTGTGCCCTTCGCGATCGGCGCCGCCGACGCCGCGCTGCGCAGCCTCGGGTCTCCGCACCCGGGCTCGACGCGCGCGATCGAACTCGCGTCGCCGAACGACCCGAACGCCCCGTACATCGTGGCAGCCGCGTTCTCCTCGACGAACGGGTTCTCGCTCGGATGCGGCGTGCAGTTCCCGCTCGACAACGACGGCCTGCTCGGCGCGTCGCTGTCGGACCCCGCGGTGTTCCAGAACTTCTTCGGCGTGCTCGATGGGACAGGCCGATCGTCCGCCCCCGCGATCGCGCTGCCGGCCATTCCCGAACTCGTCGGGTTCGCATTCGACCTCGCGTTCACGACGCTGTCGCCCGCGTCACCCTGCGGCTTCGTCCGCGCGAGCGTCGTTTCGCACGTCACGGTGCAGTGAGGACCGCGCCTTCGTTGCACGCGGCGAACTCACGCGCCAGATCTTCGGTGCGGAACTCGAAGCGGACGTGATCGCCGCACTCGGTGACGTGCACTGCACGCCCGAACGAGAGCACAACGAGGGGCAACGCCCGAACCACGAGAACGACGGAACCGAGCAGGTTCCCGCCTTTCGATGTGGATCACGCCCCACTCCTGCCACGGCTCACGCCAAAGCGCGCCGCGAGGCACACCGAGCCCCGTAGACGCAACCGCGACGACGCCGAGCATCGCGAGCACTCCCCACACGCGGCATTACCGGCACATCGGCGCGTGATACCGCCGCGCGCCCACGATCGTTCGGCGGCGATTCGTACGGGTCCGGCACGCGCGCCTTCACGCGCATGGTCCCGGTCGCGCGACGCCGGCCACACCTCATGCACGTCTCCGGCCAGCGCGGTGCGTGGGCCGCGGGCGGACGCACCGCAGGCCAGTCGCGGCGCAGCGACAAGCGCCACGGCAACAGGATGCTGCGCAGCCAACCCCGCCCTGCGCCGATCCGCTTCACCGCGGCAGTCCGTCCTTCGTCGTCACCTGGCACAACACGAACACCTCGTAGCGTCGTGGACCGGCGGTCAACTTGCGGCGAGGGGCTCCGGCATCTCTTCGGGAATGCACGGCGGGGCGCACCGTCCCAGGCGCGCGGGATGCCGGCATGACCGATCTCCAATCCAAGAAGCTGATCGTTGCGAAGGGCTGCACGTTCTTCCTGATCGTCGGCCTCGCCGCGTTCGCGATCTGGCGGCAACAACCGACACTCGTCACCGCCACCCTGCTCGCCGTTCTCGTGTGGGCCTCGGCGCGCTCGTACTACTTCCTCTTCCACGTGCTCGAGAAGTACGTCGATCCGCGCCTCCGATACGCCGGCCTGCTCGATCTGCTGCGCACGATCCGGCGGCGGCACTGACGGGGGCGCGACGCCCGCGATCGCGCTAGCCTGTGCGCCCCGATGACGCTCGTCACGCTCGACAAGATCACCCGCCGCTTCGGCGAGTTCGCGATCCTCGACGGGCTGTCGCTCCGCGTCGACGAAGGCGACCGCATCGGCGTGGTCGGCGACAACGGCGCGGGCAAGACGACGATGGTCCGCATCCTCGCGGGCGTCGACGACGCCGACCTCGGTCAGCGCAACCCGCGCCGCGACCTGCGCATCGCGTACGGCGCGCAGATGCCGGCGATGCCGAAGGGCACGACGATCCACGATCTCGTGATGCGCGGTACCGGCGAGCACGGCGTGCTCGAGACCAGGATGCGTGCGCTCGAAGGCAGGATGGCCGCCGGCGACGAAGCGGCGCTGCGGGAGTACGGCGAACTGCAGGCGGCGTTCGAGGCGGGCGGCGGCTACGAGCGCAAACACCGCGTCGAGAAGGTGCTGTCGGGGCTCGGCTTCCCGATCGCCGACATGCAGAAGGACGTGGCCGTGCTGAGCGGCGGCGAGAAGTCGCGCGTGCAGCTCGCGATCCTGATGACGACGCCGGCCGACCTCCTGCTCCTCGACGAGCCGACCAACCACCTCGACCTGCAGGGCATCGAGTTCGTCGAGGACTTCATCCAGCGCTATCCCGGCGCCGTCGTCGTCGTCAGCCACGACCGGCGCTTCCTCGACAACACGGCGACGTCGATCGTCGAGGTGGCGGACGGCGTCGCGAATCGGTGGAAGGGCAACTTCTCGCACTACAGCCAGCAGCGTGACCTGGCACTGCTCACGCAGGCGCGGCAGTTCAAGAACCAGCGTGAGTTCGTCGAGAAGGAGATGGATTACATCCGCCGCAACATGGCGGGCCGCATGAGCGCGCAGGCGAAGGGCCGGCTGAAGCGGCTGCAGCGCCTGCAGCTGATCGAGAAGCCGAAGGGCAACCGTTCGCAGATGAAGCTGACGTTCGGCCGGACGACGCGCGGCCAGCAGGGCCAGACGGCGATCGAGTGCGAGGACGTGCGTGTGTCGATCGGCGGCCGCACGCTGATCGAGCACGGCGAGATGCGTGTGTGGTTCGGTGAAGTCACCGCGCTGCTCGGCCGGAACGGCGCGGGCAAGACGACCCTGCTGCGGCTGCTCGCCGGCCACGGCCAGCCCGCCGGCGGTTCGATCCGCCGCGCACAGAACCTGCGCATCGGCTACTTCAGCCAGGAGAAGAACGACCTGCCGCAGCAGGGCACCGTGCTCGAAGCGCTGCGCGACCTCGACCGCACCGTCGACGAACGCACGCTGCGCGACCACCTCGCGTTGTTCCTGTTCTGCGGCGACGACGTCGAGAAGCCGGTCGCAGAGCTGTCCGGCGGCGAGAAGCAGCGCCTGTCCCTCGCACGCATGACGCGCGCGCAGTTCGACCTCCTGTGCCTCGACGAACCGACGAACCACCTCGATGTCGCGGGGACCGAGGGCCTCGAGCAGGCGCTGAAGGAGTTCCCGGGCACCGTCGTGCTGATCACCCACGACCGCCAGCTCGTCGAGTCGGTCGCCGACCGCGTCGCGTGGGTCGAGGACGGCGCGATTCGCACGTTCGACCAGGGACTCGGCCAGTGCCTGCGCGTGCTCGCCGAGGAGCGATCCGCCGCGCGTGCCGCCGAGAGCGAAGAGCGCGACCGGGCGGCGAAGAAGGCCGAGGCCTCGGCCGCGGAGCCCGGCAGGAAGGCGATCGAGACCGGCAAGGTGCGCAACCCGCTGATGTTCCAGAAGCTCGAGGAGCGCATCATGACCCTCGAGGCCGACATCGAAGGTCTGCGCGCGGCGATGCTCGATCCCGCGAACTACGCCAGCGCCTCGAAGATGAAAGAGCTGCAGGGGACCGAGGCGGCGAAGAAGGCCGAGCTCGCCGATGCCTACGCGCAGTGGGAGAACTGGCAGTAGTTCCTCATCGGCCCGCGACGCGGGCCGCGAGCGAAGGAGATTCTCGGGACCGCTGCACCCTCCGGCCCTCGATCGGCCTTCTCGTTCCGCCCCGCTCCCCCTTCCCTCCCGCCGATGCTCCGCGCCCTCCTCATCGCCCTCGTCTGGTCCTGCCCCCTCGACCTCGCTGCAGCGCAAGCGTTCTCAGGCGACTGGCGCGGCGAGATCCGTGTGCCCGGTTCACCGCTCGAGGTGGTCGTGCACCTCGAAGAGAAGGGCGCTGGCTACACCGGCACCATCGACATCCCGGCGCAGGACGCGAAGGCGCTCGAGCTGGTGAAGTTCGCGCTGCAGGACGGTCGCCTGTCGTTCGCGATCGCCGACGTGCCGGGCGACCCGACGTTCGACGGGGCGCTCGACACGGCGAAGGACGTGTTCGCCGGCGCCTTCACGCAGGGAGGTGCGAAGCTGGAGTTCTCGCTGACGCGAGCCGGCGCACTCGCGGCGAACGACGCCGCGAAGTTCGCGTCGATGCCGGCGTGGCTGGACGAGACGCGGGAGATGTTCGACGTGCCGGGCTGTGCGGTCGCGATCGTGAAACGAGGCGACGTCGTCGCGACGTTCGGCAGCGGAAAGCGCGACGTCGACGGGAGCCTGCCCGTGACCGCGGACACGCTGTTCGCGATCGGCAGCAGCACGAAGGCGTTCACCACGTGCGTGCTCGCGATGCTCGCCGACGAAGGCAAGCTCGAGTGGGACGCTCCCGTCCGGCGCTGGCTGCCTGATTTCGCACTCGCCGACGCGCCGCTCGGCGAGCGGATCACGCCGCGCGACCTCGTGACGCACCGCAGCGGCATGCCGCGCCACGACCTCGTGTGGTACGGGGCGAAGTTCGACCGCGCCGAGATGGTGCAGCGCCTGCGATGGCTGCCGCTGAATCACGACCTTCGCACCGACTTCCAATACAACAACCTCATGTTCCTGGCGGCCGGCCACCTCGCGGAACGGGTCGCGGGCACGACGTGGGAAGAACTGGTGCGGAAGCGCGTGTTCGAACCGCTCGGCATGCGGCGCAGCAACTTCGAGGTGGAGAAGTCGAAGGCCGACCCGGATCACGCCACGCCGTACCGCCGCAGCAAGGGCGAGACGAAGGTGATCCCGTTCCGCGACATCACGTCGATCGGACCCGCGGGCTCGATCAATTCGTCGGTGCGCGAGATGGCGAACTGGGTGTCGCTGCACGTGCAGGGGGGCACGTTCGACTCGCGAAGACTGCTGCAGGCGGCGACCGTCGACGACCTGCACGCGGTGCGGATGCCGTTCGACGGCGGAGCGCAGGAGACGCCGGAGATCGTCGGCGTCGGCTACGCCCTCGGCTGGTTCGTCGACGTCTACCGCGGCCACCGGCGCGTCCACCACGGCGGCAACATCGACGGCTTCTCCGCCCTCGTCGCGATGCTGCCCGACACGGGCTACGGCTTCGTCGTGCTGACCAACCTCGATGCGAACCCGCTGCCCGAGCTCGTCGTGCGGCAGCTGGCCGATCGTGCGCTCGACCTCGAACCGCGCGACTTCCGGACCGCGATCCGGGCTCGCCAGAAGGCTGCCGAGGGCGCCGCGGACAAGGCCAGGGACGGCGCCCTCGGCGAACGCAAGAAGGACACGCACCCGTCACGGGCTCTGAACGAGTTCGCCGGTGAGTACCACCATCCCGGCTACGGTGGATGCCGGGTCGCACACGACGGCGCCGGCCTGACGATCGACTTCCACGGAATCGTGTGCCCGCTCGATCACTGGCACTACGACGTGTTCGTGTGCCGCGAGACCGAGGACACTCCCGAGATCGCCGGCACCAAGGTCCAGTTCTCGAGCGACCTCGATGGCGACGTCGCGTCGCTGCATGCGATCCTCGACCCGAACGTGCCGCCGATCGTGTTCGAGCGGCAGCCGGACGCCCGCCTGAGGGATCCGGCATTCCTGGCCCGTCTCGCCGGCCAGTACCAACTGCCGACCCAGGCCGTGACGTTCGCAGTGAGCGGTGCGAAGCTCGTAGTGACCCTGCCTGGCCAACGCTACGAGCTCGAGCCGCGCCAGGGTCTCGTGTTCGCCTTGTCGGGCCTCGCCGGCTACTCGGTTCGCTTCGTCGAGGACAGCGGCGGCGACGTGAAGAAGGTCGTCTTTCGCCAGCCCGAGGGGGCGTTCGAAGCCGTTCGTCGCGACGGCTGATCGCGCCGCGCGACCGGCTTGACCTCCCGCTTACGACGGATCGTCGCCTTGGCCCGTTCGTGCCCTTCGCCAGCGCGACACGACGCCGAGAACTTCTCCCGAGCGATCGCGTTCGCGCGCGCCCTTCCAAGGAGACCAGACATGGGCACTTCGCGAGTTCTGCTGGCGACGCTCGTCGCGACGAGCGCGCTCTACTTCTCGTGCCGTTCCGGGCCGACGGCCCCCGAACCGGCACCGACCCCGACCGCACGACCGGTCGATGCCACCGCAACGACGCCCGCTCCACAGCCGGCACTGCCAGCACTGCCGGCACACGTCGAGAAGGCGCTCGACTGGCTCGCCGGGGCGCAGCAACCGAACGGCGGCTGGGGTGCCGGCAGCCACGCGCGACAGGACATCCGCGACGCGCACGCCGTGCCGACCGACCCGGCGACCACGGCCGTCGCCGCGATGGCGCTGGTGCGCGCCGGCAACGCACTCGACCACGGCGACTACGCCGCGGTGCTGCAGAAGGCGACCGACCACCTGCTGGGCGTCGTCGAAAGCGCGAAGGACGAAGGGCCGCAGATCACCGACCTCACCGGGACGCAGCCGCAGGCGAAGATGGGTCAGAACGTCGACACTGCGCTCACGGCGCAGTTCTTCGCGCGACTGCTGCACGAGACGAAGCTCGCCGCCGACGTCCGCACTCGCGTGCAGCGCGCACTGGACAAGTGCCTGCGCAAGATCGAAGGGTCGCAGACGGACAACGGCAGCTGGGCCGCAGGAGGCTGGGCTCCGGTCCTCCAGTCCGCGCAGATGTGTTCGGCCCTGGAACTCGGCGAGCTCGCCGGGCGCACGATCGACAGCAGGAAGCTCGAGCTGGCCCGCGCCTACCAGCGCGGCCAGGTGACGTCGACACCGCCCGCGAGCGACGCGGCACCGGGCGCGAGCGGCGGTTTCACCGTGCGATCCGACACGGCGGCCGGGGTGGCGCTCTACGCGTCGGCGTCGAACATGCGCAACGTCGCGGCGCAGGCGAAGGCCGCGGCCGACCTCGTCGAGGACGCAGTGGACAGCGGCACACTCGGCAAGGGCGCGAAGGTCGACCGCGACACGCTGCAGAAGCTCGGCCTCGATTCGCAGAAGGCCGCGGTGTTCGCGGAGTCGTTCGCGATGAACACGGCAGCGAAGGAGCGCGCCTTCGACGAGAGCGTGCTCGACGGCTTCGGCAACAACGGCGGCGAGGAGTTCCTCAGCTACCAGATGAAGGCCGAGTCCCTCGTGATCGACGCGGGCGAGGAGTCCGCGAAGTGGAGGGCCAGGATCAGCGAACGTCTCGCGAAGGTGCAGAACCAGGACGGCAGCTGGAGCGGGCACCACTGCATCACGAGCCCGACGTTCTGCACCGCCACGGCGATCGCCTGCCTCACGGCCGACCGCGACGTCGAGTGGCTGAAGAAGAGCGCGACGTTGGCGGCGAAGTGAAGGCACTGCGCGCAGCGCTGCTCCTCGGCGTCGCCCTCGCCGCGTGCGCTCGCGGCGAGGCCACGGACCGGGCGGTCGGATGGCTGCGCGCACAGCAGCGCCCCGACGGCGGCTTCGGCAGCGCCCATTACGCGGTGCTTCGCTCGGGGCAGGCGATGACGCCGTTCGTGCTTCACGCCCTGCTGACGAACGGTGTCCCGCGTGACGACGACACGATCGCGCGGGGGCTCGCATTCGTGCGGCGGTCCATCGGTGCCGACGGTGCGATCGGCTACGCCGATCCGGACCTGCTCGAGTACCCGGTCTACGCGACGTCGCTCGCGATCCTCGTGCTCGCACGCTGCGGCGACCCGGCCGATCGCCCGCGCATCGACGCGATGGCGGACTGGCTCGTTCGCCAACAGTGCGGCGAGGCGCGCGGCTTCGCGCCGAACGACGCCGCGTTCGGCGCGTTCGGGTTCGGCGCCCGCGGCCTGCCCCCCGGCGCGCCGGGCCACGTCGACCTGACGCACACGCGCTTCGCGCTGCAGGCGCTCGCCGCGGCCGATCGGCTGGACGATGTCGTGCGCAACCGGGCGTCCGCGCTGCTGGGGAACCTCCAGCGTGACGACGGCGGCTTCGCGTTCTCGCCCATCGTCGACGCTGCGAACAAGGCCGGCCGCGACGCCAACGGGCGCTTCCGCGCCTACGCGACGGCCACCGCGGACGGCGTGCTGGCGTTGCGCGCGCTCGGTGTCCCGGCATCCGACGCTCGCCTCACGGCGGCGCTCGGCTGGCTCGCCCGGAACGCGCGCGCCGACCGCATCGGCGGCATCGACAAGAACCCGAGCGAGCCGTGGCACGACGCCCTCCGCTACTACCACGCGATGGTGCTGGCCGAAGCATGGCCGCCGCTCCGTTCCGGAGTCGCGACGATGCTCCGCGCGCGGCAGCGCGGTGACGGCAGCTTCCGCAGCGACCTCGTCAGCGCGATGAAAGAGGACGATCCGCTGCTCGCGACGGCGCTCGCGCTGCACGCGCTCGGCACGCGATAGCAGTGCGGTCCGCCGCCTTGCATTCGACGGCACGGCTTCCGATCGTCCTGCGATGCAGCCTTGCGCCCGTCGCCGTCCGTCGCGTTCCGTCGCCGCCGCGTTCCTGTTCGCCGTCGCCGCGTGCGGCGAACAGACGCGGTCCGATCCCGCGAACCGCGAAGTGCCGTGGACCTACGGCCCGGTGTCCGAAGTCGCCTCGGCAGAGCATTCGCAGGGCGTCGGCGGCAAGAGCGGCCCCGGTGTCACGAAGGGCTGGAAGTGCCGCCTCGAGGGCGGCAAGCGGCTGGTCGTCCGCCCGTACGAACTCGCATCGAGCCACCCGCTGTTCGGCAAGGTGGTGCTGGCCGTGGGCCTGTTCGACAAGAACGGGAAGGACATCGAGACGGTGACCTCGGGCGTGATCACCGCCACGAACGCGACGTTCACGTTCGACCTCACGGAGGCCTCCGCGAGCCGCCTGTGGGACCTCGTGCTCTGGTATCGCAAGGCCTGAAGGGCCGCGCGCGGCACCGGCGATCAGCTGCTCACCGTGCGCAGCGCAGCGTGGGCCGCGGCGAGCCGCGCGACCGGGACTCGGAACGGCGAGCACGACACGTAGTCGAGGCCGATCTCGTGGCAGAAGGCGATCGTGCGCGGGTCGCCACCGTGTTCGCCGCAGATGCCGGTCTCGATCCTCGCGCGCGAGGCACGGCCGCGCTCGATCGCGGTGCGCATCAGTTGCCCGACGCCGTCGCGATCGATCGTCGCGAACGGGTTGTCCTTCAGGATGCCCTTCTGCAGGTACTCCATCAGGAAGCCGCTCTCCGCGTCGTCGCGCGAGATGCCGAAGGTCGTCTGCGTGAGGTCGTTCGTGCCGAACGAGAAGAACTCGGCGTGCTCGGCGAGGCGATCCGCCGTGAGCGCGGCGCGCGGCACCTCGATCATCGTGCCGAACTGGTACTTCACCTTGCGGCCGCGCTCCTTCATCACGACGCGGGCCTCGTCCTCGAGGATCGAACGCTCGACCTGCAGCTCGGCCGCCGTCGTCGCGAGAGGGATCATCACCTTCGGGTGCACGTCGACGCCGTCCCTCGCACAGTCGCACGCCGCTTCGAAGATCGCGCGCACCTGCATGCGCACGAGGCCAGGCATGTGGATGCCGAGACGCACGCCGCGCAGCCCGAGCATCGGGTTCTGCTCGCGCAGCTCTTCGATCTTGCCGAGCATGCGGCGCCGCTCGGCGAGGTCCGACAGCATCGCCGGCTCGTCGCCGGCGTGCAGCGACAGCTTCGTCTCGAGCTCCGTCGCTTCGCGCATCAGACGATCGTGATCGGGCAGGAACTCGTGCAGCGGCGGGTCGATCAGGCGGATCGTCACCGGCAGCCCGTCCATCGCGCGGAACAGCCCGGCGAAGTCCGCGCGCTGCAGCGGCAGCAGAGCCGCGAGGTGCCTCTGCCGCTCCACGTCGTCCTGCGCGAGGATCAGCGCCTGCACGATCGGCAGCCGCTCCGCCTCGAAGAACATGTGCTCGGTGCGACAGAGTCCGATGCCCTCCGCTCCGAACGAACGAGCCCGCACGGCGTCGCGCGGATAGTCGGCGTTGGCCTGCACACCGAGCCGGCGCTCGGCGTCGGCCCACGCGAGCAGTTGCAGCAGGTGCTCGTCGGCGACGTCGGGAACGACCGTCGGCAACTGGCCGAGGAACACCTCGCCGGTCGTGCCTTCGATCGACAACCAGTCGCCCTCCGCCACCACCACGCCGCCCGGCCCCGTCATGCGGCGCGCCTCGACGTCGACGTCGAGGTGCAGCGCGCCGACCACCGCCGGCTTGCCGAACTGCCGCGCGACGAGCGCCGCGTGGCTCGTGCGGCCGCCGCGGCTCGTCACGACACCCTGTGCCGCGAGCAGACCGTGCACGTCGTCGGGCTTCGTCTCCGGCCGCACGAGGATCACCTTCTTCTTCTCGTCCTTCACCCAGCGCTCCGCGGTGTCCGCGTCGAACGCCACCTGGCCGATCGCCGCGCCCGGCGACACGTTGAGCCCGGTCGCGAGCAGGCGCCCCGCGGCCTTCGCCGAGCGCCGCGCGGCGGCGTCGAACTGCGGGTGCAGGAAGTAGTCGACGTGCTCGGGCTGCACGCGAAGCACCGCCTCCTGCCGCGTGATCCTCTTCTCGCGCGCGAGTTCGACGGCGATCCGGATCGCGGCCTGCGCGGTTCGTTTGCCGTTGCGCGTCTGCAGCATCCACAACTTGCCGTTCTCGACGGTGAACTCGACGTCCTGGACGTCGCGGTAGTGCGCCTCGAGCAGCCGGCAGTACCGCTGGAACTCCTTCCACAGCCTCGGCTGCCATTGCCCCATCGCTGCGATCGGCAGCGTCGTGCGCGTGCCGGACACGACGTCCTCTCCCTGCGCGTTGACGAGGAAGTCGCCCTCGATCTCGTTCGCGCCCGTGGTCACGTTCCGGGTCGTCGCGACGCCCGTGGCCGACGTCTGCCCCATGTTGCCGAACACCATCGCGACGATGTTCACCGCGGTGCCGAGGTCGTGCGGGATCCCGGCGGCCTTGCGGTAATCGGCCGCGCGTCTGCCGTTCCACGAACGGAACACCGCCTCGACCGCGAGCCGCAGCTGCTGCCGAGGATCGGCAGGGAACGGCTTCTTCGTGTGCTGCCGCACGACCGCCTGGAAGCGCTGCACCAGCTCGCGCAGGTCCGCGGCCGGCAGTTCGGCGTCGTTGCCCACGCCGCGCGCGGTGAGCTGCGCCCTCAGCAGCGACTCGAACGCCTCGTCGGGCACACCGAGCACCACGCGTCCGAACATCTGCACGAGGCGGCGGTACGAATCGAACGCGAACCGTTCGTCGCCCGTCGCACGCGCGAGACTCTCGGCGACCGCGTCGGTCATGCCGATGTTCAGCACGGTGTCCATCATCCCCGGCATCGAGAACTTCGCGCCCGACCGGCACGACACGAGCAATGGACGCTTGCTGTCTCCGAAGCGTTTGCCGGTCGCGCGCTCGAGGCGCGCGAGTGCGGTTTCGACGTCCGCCCACAGTGCATCCGGCAGCGCACCGCGGCCCGCGAGGAACGCCTTGCACGCGGCGGTCGTGATCACGAAGCCGGGCGGCACCGGCAGTCCGAGCGACGTCATCTCCGCGAGATTGGCGCCCTTGCCGCCGAGCAGCGACGACAGCTGGTCGCGCGAGCCGGCAGCGCGGAGCGCCTTGCCGAAGTCGCGGAAGTCGTAGACCTGGACGGCGCGGGCGACCGCCTTGGCACGAGGACCTTCGGGAACGGGGGATCGACGCGTGGTGGCGACTGGCATGCGGCGGGACCTCTTCACATCCAGCATCGAACCCCGCCGGGGACGCAGATTCCGCCGGGCTCCTGTGCGAGTTCGAGGTGCGCCGCGGACGGAGCAGGACCGATCGGCGAGTAGACTCCCGCCCGCCTCATGATCCGCGCCGCGTCGCCGCTCGCCTTCTTCCTGTTCGCCGTCGGTCCGATCCTGGCGCAGGCTCCCGTCACGGCGACCGGCGACGTCGACGCCACGCAGATCGCCGAGACGGGAACGGCAACGCTGCGTCTGTCCCTGCGCGCCGAGTCGCCGCTCGAACGCGCCTACGCGATCCGCATCGATCTGCGGCGCGGCGGCCGCCAGATCCTGCGGCGCGATCACGCACCGCCCGTGCCGACGCAGCGCTGGGGCAAGAACGCGGCGATCGAATACGAACTGCCCCTCGTCTTCCGCGTCCCGCCGCAAGGAGTGATCGCCGGCGATCGCATCGAAGTGTGGCTCGGGCTCCTCGACCAGAGCGTCGAGGAGGAGGAGGATCACCGTGTCGTCGGCATCGCCGATCCGAAGCCGCGCGCCGACCGCATGGCGAAGATCGCGGACTTCGTGTTCGCGATGCCGAACGGCGCGCCCGATGCCGCGGCCGTCGATGCGACGGTCGAAGCAGCGCTCGCTCTGGCGCCCAAGGATCCGGCCGCTGCCTGGGACCGCCTCGAGTTCCTCTTCCGCCGCCTCGACGACTATCCGCTGAAGGCGAAGCTGCAGAGGGCGCTGCTCACGGTCGGACGCACGCCCGCGCCGGCGATGACGTTCGAGGAGCGCGCGATCGTCGACACCCGCATCCGCGACGAACGTGCTCGCTACCTTCGTCAGATCGCAGGGCGGCTGTCCGACCGCGGCAAGCTGTTCGGGGCGTTGCTCCTTCTCGACGAGGTCGGCGGTTCGCTGCAGGAGGACGCCGACCGCGCGGTGATCGGCTCCCTCGGCGAAGCGAAGCGCACGACGCGGGATCGCGACGGGATCGCCGCGAAAGTGTTCGCGCTGTCGAAGGAACAGGAGGCGGAACTCGCCGACCTCACTGCGAAGGTGCCCGCGAACGCCGAGCGCATCGAACAGGGCACGCGCATGGCGAAGGACAGGAACCGCCGCGCCGTCGGGCGCGCGCTCGTGCAGACCGTCGAGGGCTTTCCGAACCTGAAGGAGCGGGCGATCGCGGCGCGCCAGGCGATCGAGAAGGAATGGCTCGCCGACGTACCGGCGGAGGATCGCGCCGAGGCGGACGCCGCGATGAACCATCCGTGCTGGGCGCGCACCGCGACGCGCGCGAGCCACCGCTTCCTCCTGATCGGGCCGAAGCAGCTGATCGACGGCATCCCGCCGGACAGCCTGCTGCGCTTCGATCTCGCGTACCTCTACCTCACCGACCTGTTCGGCCGCGTGCCGAACCCCGAGGGCGACCGCGTCACGGTCTACTGGAAGGAGCTGTTCGAGTTCGGCGGCGGCATCGGCGGCGGCAAGATCGTGGACATCGGCAACGCCGATCCGAACGCGAAGGACACGCGTGCCGACACGGGCCTGCTCTTCCACGAACTCACGCACTGCGTCGACGACACGTCGCCCGTCTACGGCGGCATGCGCGAAGGGCTCGCCGACTTCGGTGCCGTGTTCGCGCAGATGGAACTCGGTCAGGCCGGCGTCGCGCGGGCGGGCATCGGCCTCGCAGCGAGAGCGTTCCTGCAGGACTACCTCGAACGCGACCTCGAGTACTGGCGCATCCCGAACTACGGCCCGAGCGCAGGCTTCTTCCTCCACTTCACGACCACGTACGGGAAGAGCGGCGAAGGCTTCCGCTGGCAGCTCTGGCGCAAGTTCTTCCGCGACTACCGGGAGAGCCCGGTCGACGACGCACGCACGCCGACGCTGGCGCGCGCGTTCGCGTTCCACCTGACCGAGGCCTTCGGCGAAGCGGCGTTCGCGGACCTGATCCGCTTCCGCTGGCCGCTCGTGCCCGGGGACCTCGAGGCCGTGCGGCGTGAACAGATCGCAGCGACCAAGAAGTCGATGGGCCCGACCTTCGACGACATGCCGGGATCGCCGGTGCCGCGCGACCGGCTCGCAAAACAGCTCGCCGACGAAGACGCCGGCGTCGAGGAGTTCGGCAAGGAGCTCGCGGTGGTGCGCGACTGGTGGGTGATCGGTCCGTTCCGCCGCGACGGCGTCGATCCCGACCAGTTCCGCTTCCCGCCCGAACTCGAGATCGACCTGAAGGCGCGCTACGAGAGCCTCAACAACAACCCGACGTGGCACCGCCCCGGCAACAAGCCGGTGACCGTCGAGCCGTCGGGCTGGCTCGAGTTCTGGTTCGCGTACATGGACGACACGGCGACCTACGCGCTGACGCACGTCACCGTCGATCGCGACGTGACCGCGTGGTTCCACCTGCGTGCGGACGACGACGTCACGCTGTTCGTCGACGACGAGTTCGTCGGCAAACACGGGTACGGCACCGGCAAGCTCGGCCCGTGGCGCCCGGACTGGCGCGT
>JAEUHQ010000128.1 GCA_016794565.1 Planctomycetota bacterium
CGTCCGCACAGCGAGACGGTTGCCGGCCCGGTCAGCGCGGCTTCGCGCTGCTCGCGCTGCTCGGACTCGTCGGCATGTTCGGCATCGGGGCCCTGCTCGTCGCGCAGCGCCTCGTGCCGACGTCGGCGCAGTTCGCCGACGACGCGGAGGACAACGTCGTGACGGTCGAACGGGCCGCGCGCGTCGCGTTCCGTCGCAACGGTGCGTTTCCCGCGAACCTCGCTTCGCTCGCCGCGGCGGCCGGGCTCGATTCGACGGCGCGCTGGCGAACCGACCCGTGGCTGCCGCCGACCGATCTCGACTGGCGGCGTCCGTCGACCGGCGCCACCGTGCGGAGTCGCGGCGCGGATCGACGGCTCGGCACCGTCGACGACGTCACTGCGACGATCCTCGCTGAGGACCTCGTGCGCGCGCGACAACGCGGACGGCTGCGCATGCTGCGCGCCGTGCTGCTGCGCAGCCAGTACTTCTTCGCCGCCGGCATGGGGGCCACGGAGATCGCGGCGATGCGGACAGCGATGCACCAGAACGCGACTGCGCGCCGTTCGTGGGTGACCGCGGACACGACGGCCCGGGTCGCGCTGCAGGCCACGCTCGACGACTCGGCTGCCACGATCGCGGGTCTTCGCTCCGCCTACTCGTGCCCGGCGATCCCGACGCGCATCGTCGGCGCGGGGGGGCTCATGACGGCACTCGGGATCCCCGACTCGCGCGCGGTCGACGGAATCGGCAGGCGACTCGTGCGCGACGTCTCGCTCGGCGTCGCGGCGACCGGCTACGACCGGAGGAGGAACACCGATGACGACATGTGAACGGGAGCGCGGCTTCACGCTGCTCGAAGTGATCATCGTGCTCGGCATCCTCGGCCTCCTGCTCGGCGCCGCGGTTCCGCTGGTGAGCGGTGTCGTGCAGGCCGATCGCCGACAGGAAGTGCGTCGCGAACTCGCGGACCTCGCTGCGGCCCTCGACTCGTACTGGACGGAGCACCAGGCGTTCCCCGCGACGCTGACGGCCGTGGACTTCGTCGGAGTGCACTTGCAACCCGGCGTCGACGGGACCGCGACCGTCGACCCGTTCGGAGCCGGGGCGAGCTACCGCTACCGTGTGAACGCGGCTGCCGGCACCGCGACCGTGACCAGCGTCGGCGAGAACGGCCGCAACAACAACGGCAACGGCGACGACATCGTCGTGGTCGTGTACGCGTCGGTGCCGGGACTCGCGAAGACGTGGCAGCGCTTCCGTCTCATCGTCGAGCTGCTCGCAAACCACATCGAGGCCGGCGGATCCGTCGCGGGGCCGTGGCCTTCGCTGCGAGCGAGCCTCGGCCTGCCGGCCGCGTACGACCGCGACGGTTTCGGCACCACGATGCAGTGGGACGCGCCGACCCACGCACTCACCAGCGCGGGACCCGACCGGAGTTTCGGGACCGCCGACGACATCACCATGTGAGGCAGACATGCGAACCCTGGCCGTCATCGAGATCGAAGAAGGATCCCTGTCGCTCACGTTCGGCGTGCGCGTGGGGAACGATGCGCACGTCACACGGTGCCATCGCGTGCAGCTGCCCGACACGGGGCGCGAGGCGATGGTCAACGTGCTGCGACCGCTGGCCGGTGAGTTCCTGCAGGACGTCGACGGCGTGCACGTGATCCTCGGCGATCGTCGCACGCAGCACTTCGTCGCGGCGCTGCCGAAGATGCCGCACGCGGACGCCGTGGACTTCGCCGTGCGCGAAGGCATGCGCATGACGAGCATGCCGAACGCGGCGGAACTGCTGGTCGCGCCGCGGCTCGTGCGGACGACCAAGGGAGGCAAGCTCGTCGTCGGCGCCACGGCGCTGCCGCGCAACGTCTGGGAACCGCTGCGTGAGGCGTTCGTCGCGAGCGGCATCGACGTGCTCGGCCTGCACTCGAGCGAAGCGTGCCTCGCCGCCGGCGGATTCGCGGCGCTTCGGCGCGCAGGCCTGTTGCGCTCCGAGGCGAGGACGGGCGAACGATTCGCCGTGGTCGAGTGCGGCGGCGGCCGCGCCCGGTTCGTTCTGTGCGACGGACGTTCGGCGGTGCAGGTCCGCCGTTTCATGGTGGGCACGGCGGAGAACAACCCCGACGCGCTCGCCACACAGCTCGCGATGGAGCTGCCCCGCACCGTCGAGTGGTTGCGCGAGTCCGGTCACCAGGCGCCGACCACGCTCGTGCTCGGCAATCGTGTCGGTGTGCCCGAGGAATCGCTCGACACGATCCGCGGCGACCTCGAGCGCGTCGTCCGCGCGCCGGCCGTGACGATGACCGGTGCGTTCGTGCCGAGTCTCGCGAGCGTCGCGCTCCTGCGCGAGATCGCGTCCGGCGCGCAGTTGCCGTCGCTGCTCGCCACACCGCGCTTCCCGCCGCGGACCGCGTGGCTGCGAACGCTGTGGCTGCCCGCGGCCGTCGCGGCGGGCGGATTGTTGTCGCTGATCGCCATCGACCAGCATCGCGCGACGATCGCCGCGCGCGGCCGGATCGCGGAGACCCTGGAGGAACGCGAGGCCGTGCGCGAGCGCCTGGCCGAGGCGAACGTGCTCATCCGCACGCCGTTCCAGTCCGACGCGCGCATCAACCAGCTGGCCATGGCCCTCGGCATGCGCCGGCCCGTCAGCCGGCTCGTCGCCGAGGTCGCGAACGGTGCGACCACGAACGTGCTCCTCGACGGCCTCCAGTTCGCCAGCGACGACCGCGTCGTCGTCACGGGCGTCGTGACCGGGGGCACCCGTTCCGCTGCGCTCTCGACGCTCGCGGACTTCGCGACGTTCGTGCGCAGCCTGCCCTACCTCGACCCGGATGCGCAGGAGGACGTGGGCGAGGTGATCGGGCAGACGAACCAGTTCCGCTTCCGACTCAGCATGGCATGGAGGAGCACGTGAAGGGTCTCCGAGGAGTGTCGCTCGTTCCGGCCGTCGCGCTCGTCGCGGTCGTCGCCCAGGCGCTGCTCGCCGGCGCGGCGACGTTGTCGCGGCGTGCGGCCGAGCACGAGCTGGAACGTGAGTCCGGAGTGACCGCGAGCTACACGGCGCAGCTCAGCCACGGCGTGCAGGGGCAGGCCGCGGCGGCAGTCGCCGGGCCCCACGCCGAACTGCTGCCGAGCGCCGACGTCGCGGGCACCCTGCGAGTGCTGCAGAATCTCGGCGATCAGTGCAAGGTGACGCTCGCTTCGGTGAAGGCGGCGCCGTCGACGACCCCCGGCCGGCAGAGCTTCGCGATCACCGGCCGCGGGTCCCCGACGGACCTGTGCACCTTGTTCGCCGCGATCGAACGCCACGAGCGTCTGATGGTGATCGAAGCGGGCAAGGTGTCGCCCGGCACCGGGGACGAAGTGAGCTTCGAGATCGCGCTCTCGACGCACCACGCGGGGGGTGTGCGATGACCGCGCGTCGGACGAAGCGTCGACTCGGCCTCGGCAAGGCGCTGATGCTGCTCGGCCTCAGCGGTGCCGGCGCGGTGTGGTCGATGAGCGCATCTTCGAGCCCGTCCCCGGTCGACGGCGGGACGCCGACGGTGGACGCGGCGCCCGACGACGCCGACCTCCAGGAGCAGTCGGTGGTCGACGAGTCCGGGCACACGCTGCGGCAGGATCTTCTCGCCGAGTACGGTTCGTGCCCGGCGGGAACGCGCGTGCGCATGGCTTTCGCGACGCTGCTCGACGTCGCCATCGCTGCGGCGCCGGCGGTCGAGACCGCGGCCGGTCGTCGCTGGGTCGGCGCCGATCCGCCGGTGCTGCAGATCGGCGTCGTGATGGTCGGAGAGGCCGTGCGGCGGGCGGTCGTCAACGGCGTGGTCGTCGGGATCGGCGACCGCATCGCCGACGCGACGATCGTGTCGATCGAGCGCGACACCCTCGGTGTCGTGCAGGCCAACCGTCGCCTCACCTACGACTTCGACAACGGCTATCCGCGCGAGTTCCGAGGGGAGCTGAAGCGACGCGGAACCGCCAACGCGGAGACCGCGAGTCCCGCCGCGCAACCTCAGGAGAATCGATGAAGCCTCTTGCCTCCAAGTCCTCGCTCGCCGCCGCGGCGATCCTCGCGGCGTGTGCCACGACCGGGGGCGGTTCGCCGCCTCGCCTCGACCACGAACAGGGCGCCGGCGCACCACGCTTCGAGCCGATGCTGGTCGTTCCGCTGCCGCCGCTGCAGCCGCAGGCCGCTGCGGGTCGCGCCGTCGAGGCGCTCCAGGCGCGCAAGACGCCGATCGGGGACGTGCTGCTCACGCTGTTCCGCGACTCGGACATCAACCTGCTGATCGATCCGTCCGTGCAGGCGACCGAGTGCACGTTCGACATCAAGCGCTCGACGATCGAAGAGGCCTTCGACGCGTTGTTGCGCAGCCAGGATCTCGCGTACGAATGGGAGGGCGGCTTCCTGCGCGTGCGGAACGTGGCCCGCGAGACGATCCACGTCGACCTGATGGAGAACGGCGCCGGCAACTCGTCGCAGTCGTCAGGGTCGAGTTCGTCGAGTTCTTCGTCCACCGCGGCGACGGGAACGGGTGCGCAGCAGAATGGCTTCTGGGACGAGATCGAGTCGAACTTGCCGACGCTGCTCGGACAGAACGCGTCGTTCGTCGTGAATCGCACGGCGTCGACGATCCACGTCGAGGCGCGGCCCAGCGGGATCGCGCGTCTGCGCGAGGTCGTCGGTGCGACGACGCGGCGGGCCAATCAGCAGGTCTCGCTCGAAGCACGCATCCTCGAAGTCCGCCTCGGCGACAACTACAGCCTCGGCGTGAACTGGTCTCTCCTGCCCGGCCTGTTCAACAGCAACAAGACCGGCCTCGCGGGCGGCGGCTCCGTGATGCAGCAGGCGGCGGCGTCCGGCGGCACGGCGCTCACGTTCGGCATCCTCGACGGCGGCGACTTCTCGGTCTTCGTCGACGCCCTGGAGCAGCAGGGCCAGGTGCGGGTGCTCAGCAGTCCGCGCGTGTCGGCGATGAACAACCAGTCCGCGACGATCTCCGTCACGGACCAGATCCCGTACATCACGCGCGACGTCATCGACGACCAGGGTGTGGCGCGCACGGAGTTCGGAGTCGAGTTCGCGCAGGCCGGCGTCGTCCTGAACGTCCGCCCGATGATCGGCGAGGACAGCATGATCTCGTGCTCGATCACGCCTCAGGTTCGCGAACAGACCGGCACCGTGGTGACGCCCGACGGCCTCGTCGTCGTCCCCGTCATCAGCGAGCGCGAGGCCACGACGACGGTCCGTGTCGCGGACGGCCAGGCGATCGCGCTCGGCGGTCTGCGCAGCACGCGGAAGAGCGAGACGCGGCAGGGCATCCCGTTCCTGATGAACGTGCCCTGGGTCGGCCAGCTCTTCTCGAGCACCGTGCAGGAGCGCACCGAGGTCGAGCTGATGATCGTGCTGGTGCCGCGGGTTCTCGACGACACGTGGATCGCGGAGGAGGTCGGTCGCGGTTCGCATCGCCTCGTGCAGCTGCGTCGCGGCTTCCAGTGGAACTCGATCTCCCTCGAGGGCTGCCGGCCGGAGGACTGGTCCGGCGGTTCGCTGCAAGGACGCGCGCAGGCGGCGGTCGCGCCGGAGGCGCGGATGCCGGTCGCGGCGCCGCGGGCGCTGCCGGCGGATCGCGGCACGACCGTGACCCGGAAGGGCCTCGCGGACCACATGCTGGCGGGCGTCGACGAACAGCTCGCGCGCGGCGACGTGACCGGTGCACTCGCGGTGATCGAACGCGCGATGTCGCTCGAGCCGTCGCGCGCGGATGCAGCGGTTGCCGCGGCCGTGCTGCTCGAACGTCGCGGTGAGCGTGCGCGAGCACGTTCGTTGTTCGACCGCGCGCTCGCGACCAACCCCGGCGACGTGGTCGGCCTCACCGGCCGGGGCGTGCTCGAACTCGACGACGGCTCGCCCTACGCCGCGAGGCGTTACCTCGAACGGGCGCACGAGATCGGCAAGACCAGCCTGACGGCGGCCAATCTGGGCGCGGCGCTCGTGTCCCTCGGCGAACACCAGGCGGCGCGCGATCTGCTGCAGCCGCTCGCGGTCGACGGGGCACCGCCCGAGCTGTTCGCGAACCTCGCGTTCGCCCAGGTCTCGAGCGGGCATCCCGACGAGGCGAAGGCGATGCTGGCGATGGCGCTGGCTGCCGGCGTCGATGCGCGCAATCCGCGCATCGTCGCCCTGGATCGCCTCGTGACGGAGGCGTTGCAGGCGGCCGCCGCGCCGAAGCCCTGACCCGCGGTCCGCGTCGAGCTCGGCGCCGCCTCTGGCTGCACCCGCAGGTCGCCGGTCGGCGCGCGCGGGCCGACCGGGACAGGCTGCTGGGCGCTGAAGTTGCCCGGGGTCTGTTCCCTCGCGGGTGCTCCGCGAAGCCCGGGCGCCACGCGAGGACCGCGGAGTCGCGGATCAGTTGCGCGAGGGAGCGACGGGTGCCTCGCTCCTGTCCTCGGCTCCCATGTCGAGCGCGACGAGCGCAGCCAGGTAGACCGCCGTCTGCTCGGGCCACTGCGAGACCAGTTCGCGCGCGACGGCGACGAAGTCGCGGAAGGGGATCACTTCTTCGCGGCCGCGCCGCAGCAGCTGGCTGCCGAAGTGGAGTGCGTGGGGAGTGGTGAGGCGCCGTAGCGAGGCGCGAGCGGCGGGATCGGGGAGGTTTCGGTTCATGGGGGCGACCGCGCGCCGCGGTCTCGACACGATCGCGTGCGGCGGCACGGAGAAGGTGCGCGGTCCGGGGGCAATCGGGGCGCGTCGCGTTCGCGGACGCCGCACGACGCCGGGTCGAGTCGTGACGGCTCGGTGCGATCAGCTGTGGTTCCGCGGCGGTCCGCACCATCGCGTGGTGGTCGCGCGGATTTTCGGCGTCACGGACCGCGGAGCGCAGCGAGGATCTCGTCGTGCTCGGGGAAGCGCTGCTCACGCCCGCGTTTGTCCCACACGACCCGGCCGTCCACCTTCACGAGGAAGTCGCCGCGGCCACCGGGCAGCTTGTCGACGTGCACGTCCGGCAGCGCATGCCGGATCGCGGCGGCCAGACCGACCGCCTTCGGGAGGTAGTTTCAAACGACGCAGTATTCGATCGTCACGTCCATCGCGCCGAGTCTAGGCCGGTGGCCGTCGGAGCCAAGGGCGCGGGCGGCCGGTGCGCGAAAGAGATGGGCCCGCACGTCGTGGTTGCGCCGTGCGGGCCCGTGCTCCGTGCCCGTCCCGTCGCATTCGGGCTCCGAAGCGGCCGCAAGTGGAGTCGAACGCGGTCGTGGGCGCGATGGGCTCGACTGCGCAGACGCCGCGGATCATCGGCGGCGCCGACGGTCCGTCACTGCGATCGTGTCGTGCCCCGCACGAGCAGCGCGAGCCAGCCCAGGAGGAACGCGACGCCGCCGACCGGCGTGACGAAGACGAGCGGGTGCAGGCCGGTGAACACGAAGGCGTAGAGCGATCCCGAGAAGAGCAGGATGCCGAGCGCGAACAGCCGCGCCGCGGCGCGGGTCCGGAACCCCTGGACTTCGAGGACCCCGCACGCGAGCAGGGCCAGTGCGTGGTACATCTGCCAGCGAACGCCGGTCTCGAAGGTCTGCAGCGCTTCGGCCGGGAAGCGGGTCTTCATCGCGTGTGCGCCGAACGCGCCGAGGGCCACGCCGAGGCCCGCGAAGAGCGCCCCGAGGCGCACGGAACCGGATGCCGTCATCCGCTGGATGGTACCGGGGCGCCCGGCTCGGCGTCAGCGACAGTGGCGGACGGGGTGGCATCGCGGGCCGTCCCAGCAGTGGCGGTGGAAGTGGCAGGCGCCGAGGGATGCGCAGACCAGGGCGGCGATCAGGAGGCGTAGGGAGCGACGTGCGGATTGGTTCATCAGAGGGTCTCCGGAACGGGGCCGCAGAGCGCGGGGTGTGTCCCGGCGTTGTCGCTGTGCCGGGGGCTTCGTCCCGGAGGCGGCTCGAGCCGATAACACGGGTCATGCGTACGTACGTCGCTGTCCTTCTCTCGCTCTGGCTCGGCCGCGGTTCGACGGCCCAGGGCGACGGTGTGCCTCCCGAACTGCCTGCGGCCACCGCAGCGATGCGGCACGCTGCGCAGGATCTGAGGATCGGCGCCGGGCTCGTGGTCGTCCGCCGGGAAGGAGAGCTGCATCGCAGCGTGCACGGCGGCATGACCGCGGACGAAGTCCTGCCGATCGCATCGGCGAGCAAGTGGCTCGCCGTCGCCACCGTGCTGACCTTCGTCGACGAGGGCAAACTGGATCTCGACGTGCCCGTGTCGCGCTACGTGAAGGAGTTCGATCGTGCGGACAAGGAGGCCCTGACGCTGCGCCAGTGCCTCGCGCACACCGGCGGTCTGCCGGCGCGGCTCGACGACCGCATGCGCGGCTTCGACATGGCGAAGTTCGCGGCGGCGGCCGCGGACGCCGGGCTGCGCGACAACCCGGGCGTGTCGTTCCGCTACGGCGGCACGGGCTTCCAGGTCGCCGCGGTCGCGTGCGAACGGATCGCCGGCAAGTCGTGGCACGAATTGTTCGCCCAGCGCATCGCGGTTCCGCTCGGTCTCGAGAACACGCGCTTTGGCACGCTCGTGCCCGCCGGCGGCGAACCGGGGACGGCGGCGCTGCCGTGGGTCGCGGGCGGCGCGGTGTCGACGCTCGCGGACTACGAACGCTTCGTGCGCATGCTGGTCGGCAAGGGCGAGTTCGACGGTCGCCGCATCCTGTCCGAAGCGAGCGTGCAGGCGATGTGGCGCGATCAGGTCCCGGAGCGCGTCGAAGTCCGCGCCGTTGGCTTCGAAGCGGCGGAGGTGCGCTACGGCCTCGGCACGTGGATCGAACGCCTCGCCGACGGCGGCGTGCGCGTCAGCGACCCGGGCGCGTTCGGCTTCACTCCGTGGATCGATCTCGATCTCGGGACGGGTGGCGTCGTCGCCGTTCGCGATCGCGTTGGCCGCGTCATGGGCCACGTTCGCTCGGTGCAGGACGTCGTCCGGCAGGCGGTGCGTGCGCCCGCGGTCGCTGGCACGTCGAGCGAAGTGACCCTCGAACACGGCGGCCGCGACCGGCACTACTCGCTGCACGTTCCGCCCGACGCGCAGGGCGCGGCGGGCCTGCCCCTGCTCGTGGTGTTGCACGGCGGCGGCGGCAGCGGCGAACAGGCGCGTGCTGCGACCGGTCTCGCGGAGATCGGCACCCGGGCGGGGTTCGTCGTGGCGTTCCCCGACGGCACCGGCCCGATCCGCGGTCGCCTGCTCACGTGGAACTCCGGCGGCATCCAGGTCTACGCGAGCGAGCAGGGCGTCGACGACGTCGGGTTCCTGCGCGCGCTGGTGACGGACGTGGCGAAGCGCGTCGCGATCGATCCGGACCGCGTGTTCGCGGCCGGACACAGCAACGGCGGCATGATGTGCCACCGTCTCGCGCGCGAGGCCGGCGACGTCTTCCGCGGCATCGCGGTCGTCTCGGGTGCGATGAACTTCACCGCGAAGGACGCCGCGTCGCCGATCGCGGTGCTCCTGATCCACGGCACCGCCGACGACCACGTGCTCTTCCAGGGCGGGGCTCCGCGAACGGCGATCGGCCGCGCGGGCGATCGCACCGACGCCTCGGTGCAGGTCGCGATCGACTACTACGTCGTGCGCAATGCCGTGCTCGGCTACCCGGAGACGAAGGTCGACGGCAAGGTCCGCACCGACACGTACGCGGCGGCACGGGACGGCGGCGCCGGCGTGCCGGTGCGCCTGATCCGACTCGAAGGCGGCGGGCACGCGTGGCCCGGCTCGGCGGAGAAGACGCGCGCGATCGCCGATCAACCGTTCCCGTTCGACGCGTCGCGGGCGATCGTCGAGTTCTTCGCGTCGCTGCGGCCGCCGCCGCGCCTCGGCGCCGCGGCGCCGCGCTGACGCGGCGCGCCGGTCACCAGTAGAGGCGCCAGCACCAGCGGCGATCCGCGTAGCCGGTCGCCGTGCGAACCGATCCGAGTCCGTGTTCGCGCACGAGCGCGAGCAGCCCATCGTGCTGCTCTTCGCTCATGTCGGGCGCCATGGCGCCCGCGGCGTCGCGCGCACCGAAGAACCACCAGATCGCCGGTTGCGCGATCACCGAGTCGACGTCCCCGCGTCCGAGCCCGTTCAGTCCCGCCGGGAACGCGCGGCCGAGGTCGTCGAAGCCGGCGGCGGCAGGGAGTTCGGCCGGTGCGGGTTTCGCGGCGGCCGCGAGCAGTTCGGTGAGGCGGCGTTCGGCGTCGTCACCGCCGGCGATCGCGAAGACGTCGCGGCCGGTCGCGAACCAGAGGTCGTAGCGGAGGAAGTTGCCGTAGCGGCGGATCTGGCCGCCCTCGACGTCGATCGTCGCCGACTTGGTCAGCGTTGGCTTGCTGTTCGCGAGCAGCGTGTCGAGAGAGCGCGCGAACGCTGCGCCGTCGCGCAGTCCGACGGTGAACGACCATGGAGTGCGTTCGGCGCGCTCGACGTCCTCCGGCGGCGCGACGACGAGACGGGTCTCGTCGGTGGTGTGCACGAGCAGATCGTCCATCACGTCGATGCCGAGTTCCTGTTTCAGCTCCTCGCGCATCGACTGTCGGCCTTCGCGCCGCGGTTCGTCGGCTTCGATCACGGCCATCGCGGTGCGCCATGCGGCGCTCAGGTCGAAGCGACCGACCTTCCACGAACCGCTCCCGTCGACGAACCGTCGCAGCGCGGGCACACCCTGCGTCGCCGGGAAGAGCGCGGCGAAGAGACCTCGGTCGTCCGAGGTGAAGGCCTGCGCGAGTTCGACCTGCACGTGCGGGCCGGCGGTGCCGACGGTGAAGGTCGTCGCGCCGAGGCTGAACAGACCGGCGGCCTTCGCCTGCGCGGCGGCACCCTGGCCGGCGAATTCGTGATCACTCGCCAGAATGGCCGCCGTGTCGAGGCGCACCTGGAGTGCGGGCGTGTTCGGCGCCGGGGCCTTGCCGGTGGCGCCCTTCGCGAGCTCGCGCGCCGCGCCGAGCGCCGCGCCGAGGGAGGCCTTGTCCGCCATCGCGAGCAGGATGCACCCGTTCTCGACGATCGGTGCGGTGATCGCTTCGTCACCTTGCGCCCGAGCCTCGACCGTCGCGCCGGCCACGTCCACGTTCTCCCACGCACCGTGGAGCCCGTCCTGCAGGCGGCGCAGTTCCGTCGCGAGCGCCGCGAGGTCGCTGCGCCCGTCGCCTTCGATCACGACGACGGCTCGATCCATGTCGCGCGAGAACCCACGCCCCTCGCGGAGCCACGCCGCGACCCGCATCCGCCCGCCGAACGACAGCACTTCGGTCTTCGCGGTCGCGAGCGCGGCGTCGTCGGGCAGGAGGCGCCGCCACTGCGCGAAGAGTCCGCCGGCGTGCGGTTCCCACAGTTCGCGCCCCTTCTCGGATGCGAGCAGGCTGCCGAGGTTGGTCGGGCCGAGGCGCACGCGCCAGCCATCGGGACCGACGGTCTCCACGAGAAGGTGGGGCGGCGTCGCGGTGGCCGCGGTCTGGGCCGCAACGGCGGTCGCGAAGAATGCCGTTGCGAGAGCGGAGCGGAGGATGGACATGACCGCGGGAACATACGCGTGTCGGCACGGCGCGTCTTCTCCGCTACAAGGCGCGGGTCGTGGAACCCTTCAAGAACCGGATCGACGCAGCGCTCGTGCGTGCGGCTGCGAGCCACCTGCGCCGTGTGCACCGCGCCTTCCCGCACGAGCGTTTCGTCCGACTCGCGACCGATGGTCTCGCCGCGCTGGAGCTGAAGGCGCGGGTGCAGCACGTCGCGGCGGCGTTCGCGGCGACCTTGCCGGGTTCGTTCGCCGCGGCCGCCGACGTGCTCGAAGCGAGTCTCGCGCCGGCTCGTGCGGACACCGATCTCGGCGCGCTGCGCGTCGGGGACGACGGGCTCGCCGGGTGGATCGTGTGGCCGATGACGGACTTCGTCGCGACGAACGGCCTCTCCGATCCGCGCCGGGCGCTGCGCGCGTTGCACGCGATGACGCAACGCTTCACCGCCGAGTACGCCGTGCGCCCGTTCTTCGTCGAACACGAGGCTCTCGTGCTCGCGACACTGCGCGAATGGGTGGGCGACCCGAGTGCGCACGTGCGGCGGCTCGTCAGCGAAGGCAGCCGGCCGCGACTGCCGTGGGGCCTGCAGCTGAGGTCGCTGATCGCCGATCCATCGCCCACGCTGCCGTTGCTCGAGGCGCTGCAGGACGATCCGAGCGAGTACGTGCGGCGCAGTGTCGCGAACCACCTGAACGACATCGCGAAGGACCATGCCGACGTCGTGGGCGCTTGGCTCGAGCGCCACCTCCCCGGAGCGTCACCGCAGCGGCGGGCCATGCTCGGGCACGCGAGCCGCACGCTGGTGAAGCGGGGGGACCCGCGCGTGCTGCGGGCCCTCGGCCTGGGGCAGCCGCTTCGCGGCAGCGCGAGTCTCGTGCTTCGCCCGTCGACGGCGCGCATCGGGGACTCGGTTGCCGTGGTCGTCGTGCTGCGTTCGACGGCACGCACGGCCCAGTCGCTGGTCGTCGACTACCGGGTGCACCACGTGCTCGCTTCGGGCTCCACCGGTGCGAAGGTGTGGAAGGGATGGCGCGTCGATCTCGCTCCGCACGAGAAGCGCGAGCTCTCGAAGAAACACTCGCTGCGTCAGGTCACGACGCGGCGGCTCCGCGCGGGTCGTCACGCCGTCGACCTCCTCGTGAACGGCAAGGTGGTGGCGAGAGCCGCGTTCGTGCTGCGCGCCTGACCCGGCGGCGGCGCGCTTCGATGCATGGTGCAGAGAACCGCCGAGGGCACGGGCTCGCGGGTCGCGGCCGCGCGCCGCGTCAGCCCTTCTTCTCGTCCTTCTTCGGCTCCTCGCCCGCGAACGCTCGCGGCAACGCACCGCCGCCGGCTGGCGAGCACGCGACGTGGTGCGATCCGGCGGCTTCGGCTTCGACCCAGACGCGCACGGTGGTCGCGGCGTCGACCGCCGGGATCGTCGCGCCGAACACGCCGTCGTTCGCCGCGCCGTCGCCGTGCCGCCCGTCGTCGAACATCGTCTCGGGCGTGAACGCCCCGAACGTGTCGCGGCCGACGTGCAGCCGCACTGCCGCGAGTTCGGCGCCGCCGACGCGGCACGCCACCGCGATCGTGCGCGTGCCGTCCGTGTTCGTCTGCACGCGCGCCGTGAGTTCACCGGTCTCGGGCCACGGGCCCTGCATCGCCGCGTCGTCGAGGATCGCCTTGCGGCGCTGGGCGACGACCGCCATCAGCGAACGTGGCGCCGGCGCGCCGTCGTCGCTCTTCGCGAACGCCTGCACGAACGCTGCGTACCCGTAGAGCGCGTGTGCATCGTGCTTCACCAGGTCGTCGATCGCCGCTCGCCGTCGATCGATGCGCGCGCCGAGATCCTGCGCGGTGAACACGTCCTTCGCGAGCACGCGCAGGTTGGCGAGGTAGCGCTGCCGCCACGCCGGCACCTCGAGCAGGCGCCGCATCAGCGGCCGGTCGGCGCGGTTCGCCATCTCGAGAGGCGTCGCCGCGGTCGAGCCCGGGCCGCCGCCCGGGCGTCGGCCGCCCGGACCGCGCGGGGGACCGTCGGGGCCGTCGCGCCGATCGCGGCCCGGCACCGGGCCGGGTCCGCCGCCGGGTCCGCCGCCGGGGCGGCTGCGCTGGCCGAGCAGCACTTCGTTGTTGTCGCGCGGGATCGGGTGGAAGCGGCCGTGCGGGTCGCGGTAGAGCAGGTAGTCGCTCGCTCGGGACTCGTAGCCGTCGTCGTCGGCGAAGGCGTTGTCCATCGCGAGGAACCACAGCGACGCGTCGACATCGAGATGCTGGGGGAGGATGCGTTCGAGATCCTCGGCGGGCGTGCGTTCGAGGACCGAGCACAGGTCGACGAGGCCCGCCCACGCCTTGTCCGCCTTCTCGCCGCTGCCGGACTTGAGCTGGTAGCTGCGTCGGTACGTCCCCGGGTCCTCGCCGAGCCATCGCAGGCCGCCGCCGCCGGAGAAGTCGGGCGGCACCTTGAAGCGGTCGCCCTTCGTCGTGCCGAAGTGATCGCGCAGGAAGTCCTTGTCGAACTGCTGCACCGCCGCGTAGATGCCGAAGTCCTCGCCGTTCACGACGAGTCGGACGAGCGCCACTCGCGGGGCGGGGAAGAACCGGTTCGCGATCTCGCCGTGGATCGCTTCGCGGAGGAAGGACGGGTCCTCGTGACTGTTCAGGAGGTCGAGGTTGCGGAACCCGAGCAGGTTCTGGTCCTCGTGCACGAAGTCGAAGGCGAGGTCGAACGACTTCTTCCTGCCGCGCGCCATCTGGTACGACGTGTTGCCGCGGAAGCCGAGACCGACGTCCTCGTACACCCTGCCGTCGACGGTGACCTTCGCCGGGATCGCGACATCGGTGCGATAGAACGCGGTCAGCTCGTCGAACCAGTCGGCGTCGGGGAAGTCGAGGAAGAACGTGCGGACGCAGTCGGGGTCGAACAGCGGGCGGTCGGCGAACTTCGCGACGTCGCCGAGTGCGACGCGGCGGCCGTTCTTCGGCGTTGCGTCGTCGCGAGCCGGTTCGTCGACATCAGGGGGAGGACCGCCTGGACCGAAACCACCCGGACCGAAGCCACCGGGACCAGGACCGCCGGGGCCCGGCCGTTGCGGCCGGTTCTCCACGATCCAGGCGCGCGCGGCCTTCCGCTCGGCGGCGTCGAGCCGATGGTTGCCGTCGCGATCGAAGCGCTCGACGACTTCGAGGTTCTGACCCATCGGGCCGCCAGGACCCCCGGGACCGCCCGGGCCCATGCCCCGGCCGCCGCGATCGGGCGGGTCCTGCGCAGTGGCGACCGACGCCAGGGCCGAGCAGAGGGCGAGCGACAGCAGCCGGCAGGTTCCGTTCATGAGGGCGCGGGTTACGCGCACCTCGTCGGCATTCCAACGATCGCCCGGAAATCGGGCTGCGGGAAGTGCCGACGGCGCGGCTCCGGCGGTTCAGCGCCGGCGCGGCAGGCGCATCTCGATGCCGACGAGGCCGTTCGACGGCGGCAGCTGCCACAGGCTCCCGCCGTGTGCCTGCACGATCGCGTCGGCGGTCGGCAGCCCGAGGTGCGCGCCGACCGTCTGGCCGTCGCGAACGTCCTCGGACATCACTTCGAGGCAGATCTTGGTGGGTGCCGTGATCGTCGTCCGGCCGGCGTGCAGGAACCGGATGCACACGTCGCCCGAAGCGCCGTTCGGGTCGAGGTCGACGATCGGCGTGCCCTCGGCGTGCTGGCTCGTGTGGTTCAGGAGTTCTTCGATCGCGAGCGTCACGAGGGTCGGATCGCCGTGGATCGGCGCGGTCGGCGAGCCCACCACGTGCACGCCGGGAGCGTTCTGCACCGCGGCACGCAGCAGATCGGCGATGTCCACGTCGCGACGCCGCAGTTGCAGACCCCCGGCGCGGGCGCGCTGCAGCACGGAGGCGCGCTCCGTGAGCCGAACGAGCCGGCGAGCGCCGTCGCCGATGGCGCGCAGCAGCAACTTGCGATCGTCGTCGGACAGGTCGTAGTCCGCCGACAGCATCTCCACCGCGGGAAGGATCGCGCTGAGCGGCGTGCGGATCTCGTGCGCCATCAGGTCCAGCAGGCCGCTCTTCATCTGCTCCATCTGCTCCGCGCCCTTGAGACGCAGGAAGACGCGGATCTTCGCGAGCAGCTCTGCCGCGTCGAACGGCTTGCCGAGGTGGTCGTCGGCGCCGGCGTCGTAGCCGCGGACGCGGTCCCGGGTCTCGCCGTGGCCGGAGACGAGCAGGATCTTCGCGTGCGCCAGCGCCGGCGACGCACGCATGCGCCGGCACGTCTCGTAGCCGTCCATGCCCGGCATGGAGATGTCGAGCAGCACGATGTCCGGTCGCTCCCGCAGCGCGATGGCGAGCCCTTCGGCGCCGTCGTTCGCGACGAGGACCCGGTGGCCCGCCGACAGCACTTCCGTGGTCACCGCCGTCGCGACCGGGTCGTCGTCGATCACGAGGATGCGCGGCAGCGTGGTCAGCATGGCACGCTCCCGTTCGTCCGCAGGATGGCCTCGAGCTCACCCGTCACGCGACCCAGTTCGGTGAGCAGGCGGTCGATCGCCGGTTCGAGTGCGTCGACGCGGCCGTCGCGGCCGATGCTCTCGACGTCGATCGCGAGCGTCCGGGCGCGCGCGGCGCCGACGTATGCGCAGGCGGACTTGAGCGAGTGGGCTGCGAGCCGGGCGTCCTGTGGATTCCCCAGGCGAACGGCGTCGCGCAGGCGGGTCGCGAGGTGTTCGCTGCTGCCGAGGAAGGCGCGCACGACGCGAGCCGCGCTGTTCGGGTCGTCCGGACGGAGCCGGCGCAGCGATGCGATCGCCTCCGGATCGACGGCCGGACTGGTCGCCGTGCGCCGCTGCGCCGCCGCTTCCCGCCAACGCGCGAGGCGGGTCCACAGTTCGCGCAGCTCGAACGGCTTCGCGAGGTAGTCGTCCATGCCCGCGTCGAGGCAGCGACGTTCGTCGTCGGGCATCGCGTTCGCGGTGAGGGCGACGATCGGGATCCGAGGCTGACCGGTGCGTGCTTCGCCCGTCCGGATCTCGCGCGTCGTCGCGAAGCCGTCGAGCTCGGGCATCTGGCAGTCCATCAGCACGAGGTCCCACCTGCCCGCGCGCAGGGCCTCGAGCACGCGCAGACCGTCGGGCACGACGTGCGCGGAGCAGCCGCACAGTGCCAGCATGTCGACGCAGACCTCCTGGTTGACCGCGTTGTCCTCCGCGACCAGCACCGAGAGGCCCAGCGGAGCCAGGGTCTCGCGCTGCGCCTGGCCCGGGAAGTCGCGCGGTGGGAGGACGCGCGGCGTCGACGGATCGCCGGCCTGGCCGCCCGCGGGTCGCGTTTGCGCGGGCGCGGCGCCTTCGGGTGCCGTCGCGAGCGGCACCTCGAACCAGAAGAGCGAACCGATCGCGGGACGGCTCTCGGCGCCGATGCGTCCGTGCATCGCGCCGACCAGCTGGCGCGAGATCGCCAGGCCGAGCCCGGTGCCCCCGTACCGGCGCGACATCGAACCGTCGGCCTGCGAGAACGACTGGAAGAGGCGCGGCATCGCTTCGGGCGCGATCCCGATCCCCGTGTCCTGGACTTCGAATCGCAGCACGTCGGGATCGTCGTCGCGGCATCGCACACGCACGACGACCGACCCGCGTTCCGTGAACTTCACCGCGTTGCCGACGAGGTTGACGAGGACCTGGCGCAGCCTGGACGGATCGCCGAGCACCGTTCGCGGGATCGAGGGATCGACGGATCCGGTCAGCGCGACGCCCTTCATCTCGGCGCGGCCGCTCATCAGCTCGATCGCCCGCTCCACGACGCCGCGCAGGTCGAATGCGATCTCCTCGAGTTCGAGCCGGCCCGCCTCGATCTTCGAGAAGTCGAGGATGTCGTCGAGGATGACCATCAGCGACTGTGCCGAGTGCTGGACGGTGCGCACGTAGCGGACCTGGCGCGGCGTCAGGTCGGTGCGCGCCAGCAGGTCGGCCATGCCGAGCACGCCGTTCATCGGAGTGCGCAGCTCGTGGCTCATGTTCGCGAGGAACTGGGACTTCGCCGAGTTCGCCTGGTCGGCCTGCTCCTTGGCGCTCTGGAGGGCCGTGTTGGACGCGGCGAGTTCCGCGAGCGCCTTCTCCAGCGCGCTGGTCCGTTCGCGCACTTTCGTCTCGAGACCGGTCGCCGCCTGGAACAACGAGAACGCGTCGTCCTGCAGGTCCATCGATCTCTCCACGCGCTGCATCAGGGCGTGGTTGATCTTGCGCTGGCGCGAGAGTTCGCGCTCCAGCTCCGCGATCCGGTCCTCGGCGGCCTGGTTCATCGGGCTCCGCGAGAACCGATCGCGACGCCGGTGAACGTCTGGTTCACGTGCATCGCGTTGAACTGTTCGCCGTAGGTGCTGAACCCGATGACGTTGTTGGCGGCGAGGATCGCACCGACGCGGCCCTTGAGGTCGCTGCGCGTCATCTCGAGATTGCGCAGCACGCAGTCGCAGCCGAGCACGAGGCGCGGCGGTCCGAGCCGCGCGGCGAGGTTGCCGAAGGTCCCTTCGAGGTCCTGCACCAGGTCGACGCCCTGGGCGACGGTGAGCACCAGTCCTTCTTCGATCGCGCAGAAGAAGGTGAGGCTCTCGTCCTCGTTGACCTTCTGGATCGAACGCACGTAGTGCTGGCCGCCGATGCGTACGACGACGGGATGGGTGGCGAAGATCAGCGGCGTGAGCTTGTCGACTTCGAGACCGACCATCTGTGCGTATTCGCGCCCGGCTGGTTCGCCGTTCACCTCGGTCACGACCCGCCGCGACACGTCGGCCTTCGTGACGACCATCTTCTTGTCCGACGGCACGAAGTGCTGCGTGCGGAAGACCTCGAACGGACTGCCCGGCTGAACGAGCGCGAACACGGCGGCGTCCGCGTGGAACCGGCCTTCGTGGTAGACGCGAGTGCGTCGGAACGCGAGCCCGTCGCCCGCGGACCCCCCGAAGAGCGGGATCGACCCGAGCTTCTGGAACAGGGCGCTGACCACCGCCTCTTCGCGCATCGAGAGCCCGTCGACGAGCAGGAGGCCGAACGTGTTCGTGCTGTCGGCCTGGCTCGCGCCGCGCCCGAGTTCGCGCCGCAGCGTCGCGACCAGTTCGTGACCGCGGTGGAACTCGAAGTTCGCGAGGTCGTCGAGGCGCCCGGCGGCGACGCGGAAGTCGGGCCCTTCGAGGCTGACGCCGGTGAGCGTTCCGTCGAGGTAGCCGAGCGGGGAGATCTCGCCGGCCGTGGTGCAACCGATCGTCGTCGTGCCGCCGAAGTGCCGCGCGAGCGCCGGACCGAGGCGGTCCAGGTCGTACGACGCCGCGCAGAAGAACACCACGAGCCCGTCGGCGGGCGCGCCGATCGCCTCGAACAGTTCGCGCACCGCGGTGTCGGGGTCCGGCGACGTGGAGACTCCCTTCCGGATGGCGAGGTCGGTGATCGTCGGCATGGGTGCTCGGGTGGGCGGGGTCGTGCGGAAGCGCGCGCAGGGCAAGCCCCGGTGTCATCGACACCTCGCCGAGGGGGCTTGAGTCGTACCCGGGCTCCGGCGTGTCCATGGCTCCCGCTCAGGGATGGGCCGGCCGGTGCGCCGCGCCCACAACCCCGAGGACTCCGATGCCCGACTACAAGAAGCTCTTCACTCCGCACGACTCCGCGCTCGTCCTGATCGACTTCCAGCCGCAGATGCTCTTCGGCGTCGCCAACATCGATCGGGCGACGCTGGTCAACAACGTCGTGATGCTCGCCAAGGTCGCGAAGGAGTTCGGCGTGCCGACGGTGCTCACGTCCGTGGAGACCGAGGGTTTCAGCGGCTACGTGCTGCCGCAGATCCTCGACGTGTTTCCCGGCCAGGAGGTGGTGGAACGCACGTCGATGAACTCGTGGGACGACGCCGGCTTCCGCAAGGCGATCGAGGCCACGGGCAGGAAGAAGATCCTGCTGACCGGTCTGTGGACGGAGGTCTGCATCACCTGGCCGACGCTCAGCATGCTCGACGCCGGCTACCAGATCTACACGGTCGACGACTGCTGCGGCGGCACCTCCGTCGCAGCGCACGAAGCAGCGCTGTCGCGCATGGTGCAGGCCGGCGCCACGCGGCTCACGACCATCGGCGGACTGCTCGAGTGGCAGCGCGACTGGGCGAACAAGGAACACTACGACGCCCTGATGGGCATCCTGAAGCAGCACGCGGGCGCGTACGGCGCCGGCGTCGAGTACGCCTACACGATGGTGCACAAGGCGCCGCAGTCGGCGAAGAAGCCCCAGGTCGTGAAGGGCAGGAAGCACTGAGTCCGCCATGGCCACCACCGCCGACGGCGTTCGCCACGCGGACCTGATCCTGCACGGCGCGCGCATCGCCACGATGGATCCGTCGCGCCCGTCCGCGAGCGCCGTCGCGGTGCGCGACGGCCGCTTCGTCGCGGTGGGTGATGCCGACGAAGTGATGCGACTGCGCGGCCCGCTCACCCGCGTGATCGACGCCGGCGGGCGGACCGTGATCCCGGGGCTGAACGACTCGCACATCCACGTCGTGCGCGGCGGCCTCAACTACAACCTCGAGCTGCGCTGGGACGGCGTGCCGTCGCTCGCGGACGCCCTTCGCATGCTGAAGGACCAGGCCGCGCGCACGCCGGCGCCGCAGTGGGTGCGCGTCGTCGGCGGATGGAGCGAGTTCCAGTTCGCCGAACGCCGCATGCCGACGCTCGCGGAGATCAACGCGGCGGCGCCCGACACGCCGGTGTTCGTGCTGCACCTCTACGACCGCGCCCTCTTGAACCGCGCCGCACTGCGCGCCGTCGGCTACGGCAAGGACACGCCGGATCCGCCGGGCGCGGAGATCCAGCGCGACGCGAAGGGCGAGCCGACCGGCATGCTCATCGCGCGGCCCAACGCGGGCATCCTCTATCGCACGCTCGCGATGGGGCCGAAGCTGGCGCCCGACGACCAGCGCAACTCGACGCGCCACTTCCTGCGCGAACTGAACCGCCTCGGCATCACGAGCATCATCGACGCCGGCGGCGGCTTCCAGCGCTACCCCGACGACTACCAGGTCGTCGAGGACCTGCATCGCCGCGGCGAACTGACGGTGCGTGTCGCCTACAACCTGTTCACGCAGCGGCCGAAGGAGGAACTCGACGACTTCCGCCGTTGGACGGGCAGCACGTCGCCGGGGCGCGGCGACGACTTCTACCGGATGAACGGCGCCGGCGAGATGCTGGTCTACACCGCGGCCGACTTCGAGGACTTCCTCGAACCGCGGCCGGACCTGCCCGGCGCGGTCGAAGGCGAACTCGAGGGCGTCGTGCGCCTGCTCGCCGAGAAGCGCTGGCCGTTCCGTCTGCACGCGACGTACGAGGAGTCGATCCGCCGCTTCCTCGACGTGTTCGAGCGCGTCGACCGCGACGTGCCGTTGCACGGACTGCACTGGTTCCTCGACCACGCGGAGACGATCTCGGAGCGCAGCATCGAACGGGTGCGCGCGCTCGGCGGCGGCATCGCGATCCAGCATCGGATGGCGTTCCAGGGCGAGTACTTCCTCGAGCGCTACGGTGCCGCGGCGACCGCGGCGACGCCGCCGATCCGCCGCATGCTCGAGATGGGCGTGCCGGTCGGCGCGGGCACCGATGCGACGCGCGTCGCGAGCTACAACCCGTTCGTCGCGCTGTTCTGGCTCGTCACCGGGAAGACGGTCGGCGGCACGTCGATGTGGTCGCCGGAGAACCGGCTCGACCGCACCGAAGCGCTGCGTCTCTACACGGTCGGTTCGGCGTGGTTCTCGAGCGAGGACGGCCGGAAGGGCGCGATCGCGAACGGCCAGCTCGCCGATCTCGCGGTGCTCACGGCCGACTACTTCTCGATTCCCGACGCGGAGATCAAGCGCCTGGAGTCCGTGCTGACGATCGTCGGCGGGCGCGTGGTGCACGGCGCGGGCGGGTTCGCGTCGCTGGCGCCGTCGCTGCCGCCCGTGAGTCCGTCGTGGTCGCCGGTTCGCACCTACGGCGGCTACCACGTGGCGCGCACCGCGCCGTCGTTCGTGCACCGCTGCGCGTCGAAACTCGCCGGGCTGCTGCCCGGCGCGCGCCCGACGATTGCGGACGGCGGGCTCTTCGGCGTCCGCGGCTGCGACTGCTTCGCCTTCTGAGCGGTGTCGTGCTCCTCCCGGTCTCGATGCTCGCCGTCGCGCTGCGCCCGCAGTCGCCGACGGCGCCGACCTTCGAGTTCGGCGGTTCGCTGCGCGAACGCTACGAACGGGTCGACCCGGCGCGCTTCGGTGCGGGGCCGCAGGACGACGACGGGTACTTCCTCCACCGCGCGCTGCTGCACGGGTCGTGGGGCGAAGGCCGCGACGTGCACGCGTTCGCCGAACTGCAGGCCGCGTTCGTGACCGACCGCACCGGCGGGCCGCGATCCACCGACGAGGATCGCTGCGACCTGCATCAGGCGTGGCTCGACGTGCGTGCGCGGCCCGACGGCGACGCCACCGTGACGACACGCATCGGCCGTTCCGAAGTCGCGTACGGCAGCCAGCGGCTCGTGTCCGTGCGCGAAGGCCCGAACGTGCGGCTCGCGTTCGACGGCGCGCGCGTGATGTTGCGCGACGGCGAGTGGAAGCTCGACGCGTTCGTGCTGCGCCCGGTCGAAGTGGATCCGGGCGAGTTCGACGACGCGGACCTCGACCAGACCTTGTTCGGCGCGTATGCGACGCTCCCGGTGCTGCCCGCGGGCGGTGTCGACGTCTACTGCCTCGCGCTGCACCGCGCGGATGCGCAGTTCGAACAGGGCATCGCGAACGAGCGACGCTGGTCGGTCGGAGCGCGTGTCTTCGGCAAACCCCGGCCGTGGGACTACGACTGCGAGGCGGTGTGGCAGGCGGGGCGCTGGGGCAACGGCGGCATCGCGGCGTGGACGGTCGCGACCGACGTCGGGCTCACGCTGGCTCTGCCGACGGCGCCGCGGCTCGGCCTCAAGGTCGACGTCGCGAGCGGCGACCGCGATCCGGGAACCGACTCGCTGCAGACGTTCCATGCGTTGTTCCCGCGCGGTTCGTACTTCGGCGAGCCCGCCCTGATCGGGCCGGCGAACCTGTTCGACGTGCACCCGTCCCTCGCGTTCGCGGTCGCGGACGCTGTGCGGTTGTCCGTGGACGCCGACTGGTTCTGGCGGCAGAGCACGGCCGACGGCGTGTATGGCGCCGGCCTCACGCCGCTGCGGCCGGGCGCCGCGTCCGCGCGGCGCTACGTCGGCAACCAGTTGCAGGTCTCGTGCGAGTGCACGCTGCGGGCCGGCTGGACGGCGACGTTCGTCTGGGCGCGCTTCTTCTCGGGCTCGTGGCTCGACGACACGGGCGCGGGCGACGACGTGGACTACCTGGGCATCTGGACGACGGTGCGATTCTGAGAGGACACGATGGGCGACGACGACTCGAACGCGGTGAAGGTGGTGTACGAATGGCGGCTCGTCGCGGGCGGACGCGACGCGTTCTCGAAGTGGCTCGAGACGTTCGCCGCCGATGCGGCGGCCGCGCCGGGCTACGAGGGCTCCAGCGTGTTCTCCGCGGCGGAGGACTTGCTCTTCCTCGTGCGGTTCGGAGATCGTGCGGCGCTCGAGACCTGGCAGTCGCGGCCTCGCACGATGCACCTGCTCGCCGCGGCGAACGACTTCGCTCGCGGTGGACCGCGGCCGCAGCAGCGCAGTGGCCTCGAGACCTGGTTCTCGTTGCCGGGTGCTCCGCCGCACGCGCCGCCGCCGCGGTGGAAGATGGCGCTCGTCACCTGGTGCGCGCTGCTGCCGCAGGTGCTGCTGATCGGCGAGGTGATGCCGCACGAACTGCCGAAGGTCGTGAAGTCGATGCTCGGCACCGCGATCCCGGTCGTGATGCTGACCTGGGTCGTGATGCCGTGGCTGTCGCGTGTGCTGCGCCGCTGGTTGTTCGCCGCGTCGGCGTGACGCTCAGCCGGTGTGAGCCGCGGGGGCGGCCGCGCCGGCCTTCGCTGGCGTCGCGATCGCGTCGAGCGCCCAGTGCAGCGAGTGGTCGGCGACTTCCTCCCAGCCGCGGGTGCCGAGCAGGAAGTGGTCGCGCCCGGCGAACTCGTGGAAGTCCGTGTGGGCCGGCGAGCGGCGGTAGGCGCGCCAGTTCGTCCGGTTCAACGACGCCGGGATGATGTGGTCCTTCTCGCCGGCGATCAGCAAGAGCGGCGGGCGGCTCTTCCGGAAGTCGACGCGTGCCCCGCGGCCGAGTCCGGCGCGCGCGAACCGCCGTGACTCGGGCACGACCTGTTCTTCCCAGTGCCGCTGCTGCTCGGCGGGCGGCAGCGTGTTGACGAACGCGTAGCGGAAATGGTCGAGGCTCATCAGGTACGGCCGGTTCGCGGAGACGAACGGCGTCAGCGCGGGCCAGGTCGAGCGCAGGAACGACCACTTGAAGCTCAGCACGCCCGGCGGCGGCACGGAGTCGATCGCGACGCCGCACGCACCGAGCTGGCGTTGCAGCAGGATCTGCGTGAGCAGCCCGCCGAAGGAGTGGCCGATCACGATCGGCGGTGCGTCGCAGGCGCGGATCGCGCGTTCGAAGACCTCGATCACGGCCGGCAGCGTCACCGCCGCCGTCGCGGGGTCGGGATGCCGCGCGCGCAGGACGGCTGGCTCCGCGTCGCGATGCGGATAGGCGGGCGCGACGCAGCGGTGGCCCAGCGCTTCGAAGCGGCGGACCCAGGGGTCCCAGCACTTGCGGGTGACGAAGGCGCCGTGGACGAACACGATCGGTGGCTTCTGCATCGGGGACACGCTCCGCCACTACTGGGCGAAACGGGTGGACACCCGCGTCAGTCGGCGCGGACGCTGCGAAGCCACGCGTCGAGGTCGACCCAGTAGCCGAGGGTCGTCGGCTGCTCGGCGACCGGCAGTGTGCCGACGAGGTGCGCGTCCCGCAGCGGCGCGAATTCGGGCGCGGTCACCACGCGGCTCGCATAGTCGAGCAGCAGTCGCCGCGTCGGCTCGTCGGCGTACTCCCAGCGATCGATGCGGAACGCGAGATCGTCGCGCAACCACTCGACGGCGCGGCGACGGAACGCGGCTGCGGCCTCCGTGTCGTTCGCGACGGCGGCGGCGCGCAGCGCGGTCGCCGCTGCGTGCAGCAGGACGCCGCCGCGCACGTCGCGACCGAGCATCGGTTCCATCGCGAGCGCAGAAGCGTACCACTCGACGGCGGTGGCGTGGCGGCCGAAGGCGTCGTGGTGCCGCGCGACCATCACGCGTTCGTCGGGCCGCGCCTTGGTCGCCGTGTCGCCGGGCGAGACGGTCGGTGCGGCGAGTGCGGCCAGATGCTCAGCCGACGCGCGCATCTGCTTCGCGTGGCGGACGGTCACCGGGTCCTTCGCCATTGCCTCGAAACGGGCGATTTCCGGCAGGGCGTCGTCGATGCGGCCGCGTGCCAGCAGCGTCTGCGCCAGCGCCCCGCGCGACTTCGCGTCTTCGGGATCGAGCCGCATCGCCGCCGAGAACTGTTCGATCGCCGCATCGAGCTGCCAGTCGATGGCGAGCGTCACGCCGAAGTCGTAGTGCTCCTGGTGGCCGTTCGGCGCCCTCCGCACGGCTTCGGCGTGTGCGGCGAGGGACTCGGTCATGCGCGAGTCGCGGCGCAGGGCGCCGGCGAGCGTGTTGAACCAGCGGGCGATCCCGGGTTCGAGATCGAGCGCCTTGCGTGCGGCGGCGAGGGACTCGGCGTGCCTCCCGAACGGGGCCAGCACGAGGGACAGGTTGCTCCAGTTCTCGGGGCTCGTCGGATCCGCGGCGACCGCCTTCTCGAGCAAGGGCAGCGCCTTGCCGTGATCGCCGGTCCGGAACGCGAGCAGGCCGCGGTGTGCGTTGGCCTGCGGCGCGTCCGGCCGCAGCGTGTCGGCGGTGTCGAGGAGCGCGAGAGCATCGGCGTGGCGGCGTTGCTCGATCCTGACCGCGGCGAGCGCGATCGTGGCGTCGAAGTCGTTCGGCGATTCCGCCAGCAGCCTCTCGAACTCGCGGCTCGCCTCGTCGTGCTTGTCGAGCATGTAGAGGCAGCGGCCGAGGTTGTTGTGCAGCCAGACGCCGCTCGGATCCACCTCGATCGCCTTGCGGAGATGCACCTCCGCGTCGACGAAGCGATCGCAGCGGACGAGTGCGAGTCCGAGGAACTCGTGCGGCGCGGGCAGGTCCGGTCGCAGCGCGATGGCGCACTGGAACCAGCGGATCGCGTCCGCCGGCGCCGTCCTGCAACACAGGAGGCCGATCGCCAGGTTGATCCACGGGTCGCCCGGGTGCTTCTCGACCATGCGCTGCAGCAACGGCATCGCGTCGCCGCCCTCGTGCTGGAGGCGCATGGCCAGCATCACGAGGACGGAAACCGGCTGCGTCTGCACGTCCGCGGTCTCGGCGAGTGCGGTGAGGTCGTCCTTCCGGTCCCACACCGCGTCGTCCCGGACGCGATTGCGCCATCCGCTCGGGTCGAGATCGACGAGGCGGCTGATGGCGAGCAGGCGGCGGCGCACGCCCGGCTCCGCGTCCAGCGCCCAGTCGTCGATTGCCGCGAGCAGAGCCGGTCGGATGCTGGTGCCTGCCAGGCTCGCGGCGGCGGTTGCATCGTCGGCGGAGTCGACGAATCGGTACCCGGCGAGAAGCTCGGCGTACCGCGTCGCGACGGCCCCGGGGACAGCCTGATCGAGGCGCCGCCCGGTCAGGCTGAGGCGCGGCGTCGACCGCAGGCGCTCGAGTTCTTCGACGAGGGCGAACTCGGCCACCGCGTGGTCCACACGTGTGCGCAGATCGGGTGGCGCGTCGGGCGGCATGCGGGCAGCCGCGCGGGCCAGTGCTTCGCGCGCCGTCGTCCAGTCGCTCACGAGCCCGGACTCCCGGACCGTGTTCATCTCGCTCTCGACTGCGAGCAGCGTCCGCGTGTGCGTCGCGCGCACGTCGAGCGCCACCGCCACGAGCGCAATTGCGAGCACGGCACACCCCGCCGCGGTCACCGCCATCGCGGGGCGACGGCGCGCCCATCGCCACGCTCTCGCGTACCAGCGCTCCGGCCGCGCTCGGATGCCTTCGCCGCGCAGGAACGCTTCGAGGTCCTCAGCCAGCAGCGCCGCGGTGCGGTACCGCAGGTGCGGTTCCTTGCGCAGGCACTGCAGGCAGATCGTCTCGAGGTCGCGGGGGATCGACCCGTCGATCGCGCGCGGGCGCACGGGTTCGTCCTCGAGCAGGCGGCGCGAAGAGTCGGTCGTCGAGTCCGAGGGGAACGGCGGGCGCCCCGTCAGCAACTCGTAGAGGACTGCGCCAATGCCGTGCACGTCGGTCGCCGGTCCGATGTCTGCCGCGCGCCCGGCGAGCTGCTCCGGCGCCATGTAGCTCGGTGTTCCCGCGGTCGACCCCGTCGACGAGGCACCTTCGGCGCCGAGCCGAAGTGCGAGCCCGAAGTCGGAGACCTTCGGCGTGCCGCTCCCCGTGAGGAGGATGTTCGATGGTTTCAGGTCGCGGTGCACGATCCCGTGTCGGTGCGCGAACTCGATCGCGTGGGCGATCGTCGCGGCGAGCTGCGCGTTGTCGCGGGCCGCCATGCGTTCGCCCCGGGAGCGCGAGGCCAGGCTCGGCCCGTCGACGATCTCCATCACGTAGAACGGCTGACCGCCGACGTCGCCGAAATCGAACACGGCGACGATGTTCGGGTGGCAGAGCTGCGCGACGTACTCCGCCTCGCGCTGGAAGCGCCGCTGTTCGCGGTCGCTCGCGAACGGACCCGTCAGCAGCATCTTCACGGCGACGTCGCGCTGCAGCCGTTCCTGGCGGGCGCGGTATACGATGCCCATGCCGCCACGCCCGATCTCGCTCTCGATGGTGTAGCCCGGGATCTGCGGGAACGGCGCTCCGTCGTCGCCGATGGTCGGCACACGGTCCGGGAAGAGATCGTCGACCTCCGCCTGGATGCTGCGCACTTCGCGCCATCGCTGCCGCACCTCGTCGATCAGGTCGGGGCGCGCGGCGCACACGTCCTCGATCGTCCCGCCGGACTCGAGCAGGTGCTCGAGCAGTCGCTGGACCGTTTCGCCGTCGCCGGCTCCCTTGGCGCTCATGCTCCGTCACTCTCCGCGCCTTCGGGGCGGAGGTCGTGCAGGCCTTCGGCGAGGAGGAGCAGTGCCCTGTTGATCCGGCGCTGCACGGTCTTGGTCGACACCTCGAGCACGTCGGCGGCCTCGCCGTGCGACAGGCCCTGGATCCGCACGAGGCTGAACGCTTCGCGTTCGTCTTCGGGCAGGTCGTCGATGGCTTCGAGGATGCGCACCGACGCCGGGGAGAGACGCGAGGCGCTCGGGGGCGGAGCCGCTGCCGGTTCTTCGCCGAGCGTCACGGGCGGCGGTCGGTTGTCGAGATTGCGAGCGAGCTCGTTCAGTTCCCACCGCATGTGCTGGCTCGCGAGGCCGAAGAACTGCCGCACGTTGCCGGGGCGCACCGCGCGCATCGCCTTCAGCAGTCGCTCGACGACGGCGGACAGGAGTTCCTCCGGCCTCAGGTTCACGGGCGGCCGCGCGAGGCGCGGATAGCGGCGCAGCAGCAGATTCGTGCACAGCATGTGCAGGCGTCGCACCGACTGGTCGAGCAGCTCGCGCACGAGCGTGTCGGCGCGGCTCTCGTCGGCGATGGCGTCCAGGTAGCGCTGGACGACGATCGTGGTGGGGTCGGGCGCCATCGCCGCGGGATCATAGGCGCGCCTCGCCGCCGCGGCTGCGACGTTCGCGCGAGGAACGGACAGGACGTGGCCGAGTTCGTGCACGGCGTCTCCGGCGGGGCGACGGCGCCGAGTCTCGGCGCCGGTGGACCCCGGCTCTGAGCGGAGGGAGTGGACAGCGCTCAGGTCGCGAAGCCGCCGTCGATCGTGAGGCAGGCGCCGGTCATGAACGCCGACTCGGGCCCGGCGAGCCAGGCGACGAGCGAGGCGATCTCCTCCGGCCGACCGTAGCGCGCGAGCGCCAGCATCGCCCTCAGGCGATCGGCGAACGCCCCTTCGGGCGGGTTCATGTCCGTGCCGACCGGCCCCGGCTGGACCGCGTTCACGGTGATGCCACGCGAACCGAGATCACGGGCGAGCCCGCGGGTGAGGCCGGCGACCGCGGCCTTGCTCATGGCGTACACGGCGCCGCCGACGACGGGCATGCGATCGGCGTTCACGCTGCCGATGTTCACGATGCGTCCACCTTCGTGCAGCAGCGGCACGGCCGCTTTGCTGGCCACGAACACGGCGCGCGCGTTCACCGCCATCAGCCGGTCGTACTCGTCGAGGGAGAACGTGTCGATCGGCGCGAAGTGCGCGACGCCGGCGTTGTTCACCAGCACGTCGAGTCCGCCGAGCGCCTTCGCCGCTGCACCGACGGCATTCGTGAGCGCGGCGGCGTCGGCTGCGTCCGCGGCGAACGCGAACGCCTTGCCGCCGCCCGTGCGGATGGCGTCGACGACCGCGTCGGCCTTCGCCTTCGAAGTCGAGTACGTGATCGCGACGGCGGCGCCGTCGGCGGCGAGACGGCGCGCGATCGCGGCGCCGATTCCACGAGAGCCACCGGTGACGAGTGCGGCCTTGCCTTGCAGGGATCGGGTCATGTGCGACTGAGCGTTCGCAGAGGACAGGTTGGGAGCGCATGCCGACTCCCGACCCGTTCCGTGTCGCAGCCGTCGTCGCGTCGTTCGCGCTCGGTGCCCGCGGCGTCGGTCGCCAGGTGCTGCAGCAGGGTCGTCGACGAATGGTCACCGCGGCTCGCGAAACGATTCGCCCGGTGTCCAGCCCGCCCGCTCAGTGACGCGGAGTGGACGTCATGAACCAACCGCAACAGACCGGGTCGACCTGGACCCGCCGCGACGTCGTCGTCGCCGGACTCGGATTCGCTGTGGCCGCGTGCGCGACCACGCCGGGTGCGGCGCCGTCGGCCGAGAGAATCCGAGGAACACGCACGATGGGCACGATCACGACCGCCGACGGCACTTCGATCTTCTACAAGGACTGGGGCGCCGGGCAGCCCGTCGTGTTCAGCCACGGCTGGCCGCTCACGGCCGATGCATGGGACGAGCAGATGGTGTTCCTCGCGGAGCACGGGTTCCGCTGCATCGCGCACGATCGCCGCAGCCACGGGCGCTCCGGTCAGACCTGGCACGGCAACGAGATGGACACGTACGCCGACGATCTCGCGAAGCTGTGCGAGTCGCTCGACCTGAAGAACGCGATCCACGTCGGCCACTCGACCGGCGGCGGCGAGGTCGCGCGCTACATCGGACGGCACGGCACGAAGCGCGTCGCGAAGGCCGTGCTGATCGGCGCCGTCACGCCGCAGATGGTGAAGTCCCCCGGCAACCCCGACGGCCTGCCGATGTCCGTGTTCGACGGGATCCGCAAGCAGACGCGCGCGGACCGTTCCCAGTTCTTCCTCGACCTGCCGACGCCGTTCTTCGGCGGCAATCGCCCCGGCAAGACCGTGTCGGACGGTGTTCGCCAGGACTTCTGGCGACAGGGCATGCAGGGCGGCATCAAGGGCATCCTCGACTGCATCAAGGCCTTCAGCGAGACGGACTTCACGAAGGACCTCGCGCGCTTCGACGTGCCGACGCTGCTGATCCACGGCGACGACGACCAGATCGTTCCGATCGACATCTCGGCGCGCCGGGCCGTGAAGATGGTGAAGGGCGCCGAGCTGAAGGTGTACGCCGGCGCCGACCACGGGCTGTGCGTCACGCACGCGGACCGCGTCAACGCCGATCTCCTGGCCTTCTGCCGAGCGTAGCCCGATGTCCGCTCCGAACGAACTCGCGCCGACGCGCCACGATCTTCCCGAGTCCGTGCGCGCGGCGGTCGTCGCGCTGTGCAACGCGCGACTCGCCGACGCGGTCGACCTCTACACCCAGACCAAGCAGGCGCACTGGAACGTGCGCGGCCCGAACTTCATCGCGCTGCACGAGCTGTTCGACGAGATCGGCGAGGACGTCGAGGAGTACGTCGACCTCACGGCCGAGCGCGCCGTGCAGCTCGGCGGCACAGCGCTCGGCACGGCGCGGCTTGCCGCGGCCGCCAGCACGTTGGCCGAGTACCCTCGCGCGGCCCGCACGGGACGCGAACACGTCGAAGCCATGGCCGACGCGCTGGCGACGTACGGCCGCTCGGTCCGTTCCGCCATCGACGCTGCGGACCGTCTCGGCGACAAGGACGCGGCGGACCTGTTCACCGAGATATCGCGCGGCGTCGACCGCTGGCTGTGGGCGGTCGAGGCGCACGTGCGCGCGAACGCGTGACCCCACGTCGCTGCCGCGTCGCGCCGCTGCGCGGTAGGCTCGCCGCCCCATGAGCCCCTTCCGAGTCCTAGCGCGATCCGCCCTCGCCGCGGCGCTCGCGGCGATGCCAGGGTGCACCAGCCAGACGACCGCCACGCGTCTGCGCGCGGTCGGTGACCTGCCTTCCGAAGTCGCCGTGCTCCCCATGGTGCGCACGAACCTCGGTCCCGAGATCGCGGACCTGCTGCGCGAACGCATCGGCGGTGCGTTCGCGGCGCGCGGCTATCGCCGCATCGACGAAGCGTGGATCGACCAGCGCCTGTCCCAGGCGGGCATGCAGCCGCAGCGGTCCGAGTGGATCGACTCCGACATGCGGCTCGTCGCGATCGCGAGGTCGCTCGGCATCGCCGGAGTCGTGGTCCTCGAGGACTTCGAGAGCGATGCCGTCACCACCGGCGTCTACAACGAACGGTCGCTGCACGGTCGCGTGCGCGTCATCGACGTGCGACGCGGAGAGACGACGTGGAGCTACTGGGTCGACAGCTCCGCGATGGGCGGCGCACTGCTGCAGAGCGGGCAGATCTTCGACGCGATCGGCGACACGTTCGGCGGGAGCCTGCGCGCCGAGACCGTTCGCTTCGCGAGCCTCGTTTCGCTCGCCGTTGCCGAGGAGATGCCCAGGGCTCGCGACGAACATCGACCGGGGCGCCGCCCCGTGGTGGACGCCGTCGAGGCGACGGGCGACGGTGCGGCGGCCGTCGCGGCGCCGACGACCATCGAGGTCGCGGTGCGTGGAACGCCCGATTGCCGGGCATTCGCGAGTCTGCCCGGGTGTCTCGGGCGGTACCCGTTGAGCGAAGAGTCCCCGGGTCGCTACGTCGGGACGCTGCCGGTGCCCCGTCCCGCGACGCGCGTCGTCGTGTCCGTGCGGGATCGCTTCGGAGTCACGAGTCGCGCGCACTTCGCGGACGTGGCGTCGGGCGGCGTCGGGGGTGGAACGTGAGGATGTTCGCGCCGTTCGCCCTGCTCCTGGCGGCGGGCGCGTGTTCCGTTCCGTCGATCGTGCGTGTCTCGCGCGACGACCACTTCGCGTTGCGCGCCAGCGAACCGCTCCGCATCGCCGTGCTGCCGCTGCGCGACGCGGTGCCGGCGCCGAGCCTCTTCTTCTATCTGGGACGACCGTTCGTGTGGGCAGCGCGCGCCGTCACGCTCGACTTCCGCGGCTCGATGCCGACGACGGAGTCCGCGGCGGACACCATGCGGAGTCTGCTGTCGGCGCGCCTCGTGGGGGAGAGCACCGAGATCGTCGACCACGTGCAGCTCGACTGTGCGCTGCGTTCGCGCACGTGCGACGGCACCGCGGCGTCGTTCGCGACGCTCGCGCAGGAACTGGACGTGGACGCGGTGATCGAGGGTGAACTGCACGGTCTCGGCGCAGGCTGGGCGGTCGTGCGCACCAACCGTGAGCTCGCGGGTGTCGTCCGCCTCCGCGACGGCATGACCGGGGCGGTGCTGTTCTCCGCCGACGTCGCGATCGGCAACGGCGCGGGGATCGACCACGGGCCCACCGGGTGGGTCAGTCTCGTCGCGACGCCCCTGGCGGCGCTCGATTCGGGGCCGTACACCGAGATGGCGATCGACTGGGCCGAGGTCGTGGGGCGCGAACTGCTCGGCACGAGCGTGCTCGCCGGCGCGAACGGCGAGCCGGTCGTCGCGAACGTCGTCGTCACCGCACCGGAACGCCGACTCGGAGCCGGCGACGACATCGAGGTCGCGGCGGACGGGTCGCCCGGCGCTTCCGTGCACTTCCATCTCGGGTCGCTGCACCGCCAGATCCCGATGTTCGCGGCCGAGACCCTCGACGACGGCCGCGTCCGCTACCGCGGCGTCTACCGGGTCCGTGTCGGCGACCGCGCCGCGGAGGCGCCGATCGCCGTGCACCTGCTGTGGCCGGGCGGCGGGGAAGCGGCGCAGTCGGCATCGCGCCTCGTCGACGTGTTCGCCTTGCCATCGCCGCCGCGCTGAGCGCCGCGGGCGCCGTTGTTCCTGCTCGCCTGGTCCTTTCCCCACCTGGGCGCGCGACCGGACACTCCCTAGTCTGTGCAGCCCGGGGGTCCGCCGACGCGGATCGCCTGGCCGGGGCTGCCCCCTGCCGGCAGGCCCCGGCGACACCCTCGTTCCAAGTCCCTCGAGACACGCAACCCCGATGAAACTCCTCACACCTCTCTTCTCGACGCTCGCCGCCGCGCTACTGGCCGGTGCGGCGTCGGCACAGATCGTCGCCACCACCAACGCGACCACCGACACCATCGTCGGCTTCAGCCCTGTCGACGGCTCGCTCGTCAGCTCGGACGTGATCTCTGTCGCCCCGACGACGAGCGTCTCCGCGATCGCGGTCGGCCTCGAGATCTGGGTCAGCGAACAGACGGGCGATCGCGTGGTTCGCTACGACCACGGCGGCAACGTGCTCGGCGTGATCGGGCCGACGTTCCCCGGCGGCGGACTCGACAACATCCGCGGCATCGCGTTCATCAACAACACGGTCTACGTCACGAACTCCGGCACCGCGAACGGCGCCCCGGGCAACGCGGTGGTCTGCTTCGACACGTCCGGCAACTACCTGTTCCACTTCCTCACACCGAACGCTCCCTCGCCGTTCTCGGTGATGCCTTGGCAAGGCGACATCCTGGTGACAGGCAGCTCCAACGACGACGTGCACCGCTACACGCTCGCCGGTACCTCGGTGGGCACGTTCCACAACTCGACGCTGTCGTTCACGCACCAGCTCGCCCCGGCGTCGGACGGCAACGTCTGGTGCGGAGTGTTCACGACGGGCGTCGTCGCCAAGTTCGATGCGAACACCGGACTGCAGCTGTCGTCGTTCCCGGCTTCGGGCGCACGCGGTGTGTTCGAACTGCAGAACGGCAACGTCATGTGGACCAACTCGTCCGGCGTGCACATCTACGACGTCGGTACGTCGACGTCGACGCAGGTGTTCGCCGGCGGCTCCTACCACCTCAACCTGCTCCCGACCGGCGTGTCGTTCCACAAGCCGTACGGTGCGGGCTGCCACGCGTACGTGCAGGACAACTCGAACTTCCTGCAGCTGTTCGACACGGTTCCGCTCGCGAAGGCTGCACTGGACGGCAACGCGCTGCGGTTCACCTTCACGGGCAACGGGTACGCCGCGACTTGGCTGCCCGGGGTCGCGGGCTCGATGTACGTTCCCCCGACTCCTGCTGCGACAGTCGTCGCGGACGCTTCTGCAACGACGACCACGTTCACGCCGTCCGCGGCGATCCCGGTGCCGGGTGGGACCGCGGCATCGTGGACGATCTCGTCGGAAGGCGTGCTGACCGCGGGTTCGCCCGGCAACCAGGGCTCCCTGTCGACCGTGACTCTCGCGAACACTGCCGCGGCGACCGGCCTCGCGTTCTACAACTGGATCAACCAGAACCCGACGGAGGCCGGCAGCGGCAAGATCAAGACGGAGGAGGTCGGCGGTGTGCTCTGCGTGACGTTCGACGGCGTCGAGCTGGCATCCGGCACGCCGACCGTCGCGCCGAGCACCTACCAGTGGCAGATCGACATGGCCACGGGTGACGTGACGATGCTCTGGACGTCGCTCTCGGTCAGCAACTCGACCAGCGACATGCTCGTCGGCTGCACTCTCGCCGGCGCCGGCATCACACCGGTGTCGCAGGTCCTGTCCAGTGCCAACGGGCACCTGATCGCACCCGATGGCATCCAGCTGCCGCTGCAGCTGTCGGCAGCGCCTCCGCCCGTCATCAACCCGAGCACGGTCTCGACCTACTCGATCACCAACCTGCCGGAGATCGCTCCCGGTTCCGGAACCTACCTGTGGGCGCTGCTGCTGAGCGTCAACCCGTTGCCCGCCGGCTTCGACCTGCTGGGCATCCTCACGACGGTGCCGGGCTGCAGCACCTACCTCAGCACGTGGGACATCATCCTGAGCGGTGTGACGCTGTCGCCGACCGCGGGGGTGCCGATCACGTTCTCGACGCCGGTGTTCGCCCCGGGCGACGCCATCGGCGCGCAGGCTGCCGCGTTGTTCGATGCGAGCTTCCCGCTGTTGAACGGCGAGGCCGGCGGCTTCGTGTTCAGCAACGGCGTGCTGAGCACGACGTTCGTGCAGTGAACCGCGCTCGGCAACGCCGGCGGGTTCGCCGGCGGCGCCGGGTCACGCGCCGGCTGCCGTCTCCGCGGCATCCTTGGTCGCGGGAGGCGCGCCGCGAGCCGGCACGGTCGCCCGGGGACGGCACGCGCCGCGCAGTGCCGTGAGCGCATCCTTCGCAAGGCGAGGATCGTTCGCGCTCGCGATCGCGAGGTCGTTCAGCGACAGGATGCCGAGCAGCTTCCCGGCCGCATCCACGACCGGAAGGCGGTGCACCTGGCGCTGCGCCATTTTCGCGGCCGCCGCCGCAACGTCCTCGTCGGGCGAACACGTGACGACGTCCCGCGACATCGCGTCGGCGACGCGGAGTTCGGAGAGCGCGCGCCCGCGCGTCCACCCGGCCATGCAGATGTCGCGGTCCGTGATCGCGGCGACGACACGTCCGTCCGCGTGAACGACCGGCAGCATGCCACAGTCGTGTTCCCACATGGGGCGGGCGGCGGCGGCGAGCGAGTCCTGCGGGCCGCAGCTGTGAACGACGGAACACATGAGTTCGCGGATCTTCATGAGCGCCTCCTTTCGTTGCGCATCCGGCAGCAGACACCAGGCGCTGCCGCATGGCCATGGGGGGGCGTGCGTAGGCAGCTCGGACCGCCCCGCCCAACGTGCGCGCGTCAGCTCTTCGTGACTGCCTCGAGCAACTTGCCGAGCGGGACGGAGATGCCGACGAACACCGACCACGACTCGGGCCGGCGGCTGCTGCCCACGGGGTCCCAGTAGCGGACGCCCACGACCACGTCGAGGTTGCCGGTGATCGGGATCGCTGCATCGATGCGCCCCGAGAGTGTGCCGATCGAGTTGTACTGCGGTCGCCGTTCGTCGACGTACTGCACGTCGTCGGTGTCGATCTGCGGGAAGTCGAACAGGCCGTAGTAGAGGCCGGTGTAGAGCGTCGCGAGCCGGAACTCGTTTGCTGCGACCTCGAGCGGGAACGACCAGGCGGTGCCGAGCCCGCCCTCGACGTGCGGGTGTGCGTCGATGGAGTCGGAGTCGGTGACGAACCCGGTGCCGAGTTCGAGATTGATCGTGCCGCGGGGGCGCTTGGCGAGTCGTCGGTCGCGAGCGATGGCTTCCGCACTCTCGAGGCCGATGCCGGCGAGGTTCCAGCCCACCAAGGTCTCGACCGTGATGTCGCCGCCGACTGCGGACGACTGCGAGTCGATCTTGTCGTTGTTGGTGAGTCGGATGCGGCCTTCGTAGTCGTCGGGCAGGAGCCAGTCGGGAAGGAAGCGGAGGCCATAGTCGGGAGTCCGCTCGAGACTGTTCTCCGGGGCGAGCCACGCCATCCGACCGAAGAAGTCCATCTCGAGATAGAAGTCGGGCCGGCCGTCCGCGCGCGCGAGCCGGAAGCGCTCCCCCGAGCCGTTCTGGTCCGGCGGCACGGCAGTCACGACGTAGGGCGACAGCGTGACGAGGCCCGCGTGCGCGCGGAACCACGGCGAGGGGAAGACGGTCGGTGTCTCCTGCGCCTTCGCGACGGCGTTCTGGGCGCCGATCAGTTCCTTCTCCGCGTCGGCGAGCGCAGGGGAGGACGGCGTCGCGGTCGGCGCGAGCACGGCCTTGGCCTTCTGCAGGGCGGCAGCGGCGCCTTCGAGGATCGGCACCTTCGGCCCGTTCGCGTCCTTCTTCTTCTCCGCGTCGAGCAAGGCCGTGACGCGCGCGATCTCGCCGTCGACCAGGACCTTCAGCTGACCGTGCTTCGTCGCGTTCGCCGTCGGGTCCTGGGGCTCGGACTTCTGCAGCGCTTCCCTGGCGTGATCGATCGCGATCGCGAGCGCATCCGGCGTCGCTGCCGTCTGGACCGCCGAGAGGGCGTCGAGGACCGGGCGTTTCTTGGCGGCGGTGATTCCCGGAGCCGGACTCGGCGTTGCCGTCCTGGCCGCCTCGTCGATCTCCTGCGTCCGGGCATCGAGCCGGGTCACCAGGTCCCGGCGCGCGGCCACGTTCGCCAACACCCGGGCGACGGCTTCGCGAGCTGCGGTCAGTTCACCTTCGGCTTCGGCGTAGCCCTGCGGACTCTTCAAGTACGAAGACGCCGCGCGGCACGAGGTTGCGACTCGGCGGGCGGTCTGTTCGCCGCGGATGTAGGCCAGTTTCAGGATCGCCGCGTCGGGGCCGTCCGCCTGCGCGGCGCGCGACGAGAACGTCTGCGCGATCCAGTCCGCCTCGTCGGCGAGGCGCGCGCGCCGTTCGGCGAAGCGCTGCGGCGTGCAACTTGCGAAGACCAGCAGGGCGGCGAAAACGGAGAACGGCGTTCCCCACGGCTGGACGCTCCTCATGGCGGGTATGCGATCCCGCCCGCGCGGACCAGTCAACGGACTGGTGCATCCCGTGGATCAGCTACCGGATGGTGAGGTGGGACGGTCGGAACACCACGAGCGATAGTGTTGCCCCCGGGGGCCGATCCACGCCTTGCATCATTCCCGGGGGAGTGCGAGACCGCTCCCACGCACCAGGGCTTGCCGCGGGCCCCCTCTGCGCCCAGACTGCGCCACCCCGCCAATACCGAACAGTCGGTTTTGGCTCTGGCTGCGATTCCCGAGCCACCGCGCCTTTCCCGTGCAGACCCAGGATCCCGCGAAACGCCGCCTCATTCTCGCCAGCGCCGCGCGGCTCTTCGCCGAGCAGCCGTTCCACGACGTGACGCTCGAGCAGGTGGCGACGGCGGCGCGCGTCGGCAAGGGCACTCTCTACGTCTACTTCGCCAGCAAGGACCAGCTCTACACCGCCGCGGTCGCCGAAGGGTTGTCGGATCTCGCCGGCACGATCGACGAACGGCTCCGCGTGACTCCGGCGGATGCGCCCGTGCGGCTGTCGGCGATCGTCGAGGAACTGCTCGGCTTCTCGCGCCGCTATCCGCACCTCTTCGCCCTGATGCGGTCCGGACACCCGATCGCCGGCTCCGGCGAACTGGACGCCGCGCGCCGACGCGTCGCTTCGCGCATCGAGGTCGTGCTGCGCGACGGCGTCGAGCGCGGCCAGATCGACGACCCGCGCCCGGACCTCACCGCGCAGTTCGCGCTCGCGATGGTGCGGGCTTCGTTGCTCTACGGCCCCGTCGACGCGCCGCACGCCGACCTCGCCGCACAGATCCTCCGTGTCCTGCTCCGCGGCGTCGCCGCCGCCCCGAACTGAACCCGATCATGTCCGCGACTCCTCCCGCATCGAGTGTGCCCGGCCGTCGTCGTCGCCGTCCCGTCGTACTCGCCGTCGTGGCGGCGATCGTCGTGGCGGCCGCGGTGTTCTTCGTCTCGCGGCTCGGCACCGAGTCCACGGACGATGCGTTCATCGACGGCAACGTCTTCCGCATCGGCGCGGAGGTCGCCGGTCGCATCGCGCGTGTGCACGTCGTCGACAACCAGGACGTGGCGGCAGGCGACGCGATCGCCGAGATCGACCCTGCGGAGTTCGAAGCGGCCGTCGATGGCGCGCGCGCAGCCGTGGCGCTCGCGAGGGCGAGGCTGCGCGAAGCGGAGGTGCAGGTGACGCTGGTGGAGGCCGAGACGGCTGCCGGAGTCACGCGCGCCGCCGCGGGCGTGCAGGCGGCCGAGGCGAGGCTCGCGCAGAGCGACGCGGATCTCGCGGCGTCGCGCGCCGAGGCCCACCGGACGACCGCGGACCGCGATCGCTACCAGCAGCTCAGCGACCGCGCGGTGTCGCCGCAGCGTCGCGACGCGATCGAAGAGGCCGCGACCTCTGCCGAGGCGGCGCTGCGGGCGGTGGAACAGCGCATCGCGTGGGCGACGGCGGACCTGGCCGCAGCGCGCGCCGACACGGCGACGGCGGAGGCGCATCGGAAGCAGGTCGACACGGCGCAAGCCGCGGTCGAGCGTTGCCGTGCCGAGGTGGCGGGAGCAGAGGCGTCGCTGCGCGGGGCCGAACTGCGTCTCGCGCACACGAAGTTCGTCGCCCCTGCCGCGGGGCGTGTGACCCGCAAGGCCGTACTGGTCGGCACGTACGTCGACGAAGGGCAGACGGTGGCCTCCGTCGTCGCGAAGGACGTGTGGGTCGTCGCGAACTTCAAGGAGACCCAGCTCGGCGCGGTGCGGCCGGGCCTGTCCGTGCTCGTGCACGTCGACGCGTTCGGAGTCGCCCTGCGAGCCCATGTCGACAGCATCCAGGCCGGCACCGGCGCGCGCTTCAGCCTGTTGCCGCCGGAGAACGCGACGGGCAACTACGTGAAGGTCGTGCAGCGTGTGCCCGTGAAGATCGTGTTCGACGAACCGGCCGAGCGCGATCGCTGGTCGCTGGTGCCGGGAATGTCGGTGGTGCCGGTGGTCACGACGCGATGAGCCAGGGGCCGGCAGCACGCGCCGCGGCGCACGAGGCGTTCCACGCGCCGTTCAATCCTTGGCTGATCGCCGTCGTCGCGACGCTGGCGACGTTCATGGAGGTGCTCGACACGAGCATCGCGAACGTCTCGCTGCCGCACATCGCCGGCAACCTCGGCGCGAGCATCAACGACAGCACGTGGGTGCTGACCAGCTACCTCGTCGCCAACGCCATCGTGCTGCCAGCGACGGCGTGGTTGTCGTCGCTCATCGGGCGCCGCAACTACTACATGCTGTCCGTGGCGCTGTTCACGCTGAGTTCGCTGCTCTGCGGGATCGCGCCGAATCTCGAGACGCTGGTGTTCTTCCGCCTGCTGCAGGGCCTGGCGGGCGGCGGCCTGCAGCCGCTGACGCAGGCGATCCTCGTCGACACCTTCCCGCCGCGGATGCGGGGCATGGGCATGGCCGCGTTCGGCATGACGGTCGTCGTCGCGCCCGTCATCGGACCGACTCTCGGCGGATGGATCACCGACAACTACACGTGGCGCTGGGTGTTCCTGATCAACATCCCGGTGGGCGCACTGGCGCTCTTCCTCAGTTCGCGCTTCATCACCGACCCTCCGTTCCTGCTGCGGCGTACCGGCCCGGATCGCTGGAGCGGCGACTTCCTCGGCCTCGGCGCGATCGCCGTCGGTCTCGGCGCGATGCAGATGCTGCTCGACCTCGGCGAACGGGAGGACTGGTTCGCCAGCGATCTCGTCCGCGTGTCCGCGGTGCTCACGGTCGTCGGGCTCGTGTTCGGCGTCTGGCGCGCGTTCGTGCACCGGCAACCGATGATCGACTTCCGGGTGCTCGCGAACCGCAACCTCGCCCTGTCGTGCGTCTACATGCTGATCTTCGGCGCGGTGCTGTACGGCACGACCGCGCTGCTGCCCCTGCTGATGCAGGAGCACCTCGGCTACACGGCCGAACTCAGCGGGCTCGTGTTGTCGCCCGGCGGTCTCGTGATCGCGGTGCTGATGCCGTTCATCGGGTGGGTCGTCGGTCGTGTCGACGCGCGCTGGATGATCCTCTTCGGCATCCTGATGATCTCGTGGTCGCTCGAGTGGATGTCGAAGCTGTCGCTCGACGTCGACTTCGCGACGCTCGTCTCCGCGCGCATGCTGCAGGGGTTCGGGCTCGCGTTCGTCTTCGTGCCGATCAACACCATCGCCTACGCGACGATCGCGGCCGAACGACGCAACGCCGCGTCGGGGCTCATCAGCATCGCCCGGAACGTCGGCGGCAGTCTCGGCATCGGCATCACGTCCACGATGGTCGCGCGCATGTCGCAGGTGCATCGAACGCATCTGGCTGAGCACGTCACGGCGACCGATCCCGCCGCGACCGCGGTGCACGAAGCGCTGCGGGCCCGGTTCCTCGCGGAGAACGCGGACCCCGCGCAGGCGGACGCCTTCGTGACCGCCGCGATGGGCGAGATGGTCGACCGCCACGCCGCGATGCTCGCGTACGTCGACCAGTTCGCCGCGCTCGCCGTGGCCTTCTTGTTCCTCGTCCCGGTCGTGCTGCTGATGCAGCGCGCCCGACCCGCCCACCGACCCGAGCTCGTCGTCGAATGAAGCGCCGCACCGCCCTCGTCCTGTCCCTCGGTATCGGCGGCTGCACCGTCGGCCCCGACTACGACGCCCCCGACCTCGCGGTACCCGCCGCGTTCGCAGGGCGGGACGTCGGAACGTCCGCAGTGGCGCCGGTCGACGATGCCTGGTGGCGCTCCTTCGGCGACGCGGTCTTGGACCGACTCGTCGCGCGGGCGCTGCGCGGCAACACCGACGTGCGCATCGCGGTGGCTCGACTCCGCGAGGCGCGCGCCATCGCGACCCGCACGAGCGCCGAGGCTCTGCCGCGGCTCGACGTCGACGGCTCCTACAGCAACTCGCAGTTCGCGAAGAACGGCTTCCTGCGCAACATCATCGGCGGCGGCAGCGGGAGCCTGCCCGGCGCGGTCTTCCCCGGGCAACGCATCGATCTCCACCAGGTGGACCTCGACGCGTCGTGGGAGCTCGACCTGTTCGGCGGCGTGCGGCGAGCGCGCGAGGCCGCGGCCGCGGATCTCGCCGGTGCCGAACACGACCTGCACGCGGTGCTGGTCTCGCTGCTCGGCGAAGTGGCGAGCGGCTACTTCGAGCTGCGCGGTCTGCAGGAGCGGCTCGCGGTCGCCACGCGAACCGCGGAGGATCGGCGGGCCGCCCGCGACGTTCTCGCCGAGCAGGTGCGCGCCGGAGTCGCGGACGAACTCGATCTCGCCCGCGCCGAGACCGATCTCGCGACCGCACGATCGCACGTCCCCGACCTCGAGTCCCGCGTGCACGGCGCGCTGCGCCGGCTCGAGGTGCTGGCGGGAACCATGCCGGGCACGCTGACCGCGGACCTCGCGGTTCCGCGCGCGATGCCGGCGATGCCCGAGGCCCTCGGCGCCGGCATCCCGTCGGACGTGCTGCGCCGCCGTCCGGACGTCCAGGCCGCGGAGCGTCGCCTCGCGGCTGCGGTGGCGCGCGTCGGCGTGGCCGCCGCGGATCTGTATCCGCGGTTCAGCCTCACCGGCCAGTTCGGTCTGCAGAGCCTGCGTCTCGGCGATCTGGCCGAGTCGGACAGTGTGTTCTGGCTCCTGGGGCCGTCGGTGCGGTGGCCGTTGTTCGACTTCGGCCGCGTCCGCGCGCGCATCGACGCGGCCGACGCGCGGGCGGCGGCCGCGCTCTCCGACTACGAAGGCGCGGTGCTGCGAGCGCTCGCCGACGTCGAGATCGCGCTGGTGCGCCTCGTGCGCGACCGCCGACGGGCGGTCGACCTCGCCGAGGCGCGTGGGGCGGCGGAACGGGCGCGTTCGCTGGCCGAGGAGCGCCATCGGAGCGGCGTGCTCGAGTACCTCGACCTGCTGGACAGCCAGCGCGTGTTCGACGAGGCGCGCGACCGCGAACTGGTCGCGATGCAGGACGTCGCACTCGACGTCGTCGGCCTCTTCAAGGCGCTCGGCGGCGGCTGGGAGATCGCCGACACGAGCCCGGTCGGTGATGTCGACGACGTGCGCGTGACGAAGAGCGTCCGCTGACGCGCGAGTGCGGCCGACGCCGTCGGCAGAGGGTTCGTGGTCGATCCGATTCGGCGCGCAGGTGGGACCTCACGACGATGCCGGCACAGCCGGCCAAGGACGATCCGGGCGTCGTCGCCCTTAGCGCGATGATCGAGTTCGTGAACGACTTCGGCGAGAAGACCGACAAGGAACTGAACGGCGACCGCGACGTGCGGCAGCCCGGTGCGATCCGCCCTTGGCAAGAGCGGTTCAAGTCCTCGCTGCAGTAGTGTCGACCAACGAACCGTGACCCTGCGAACGGAGCCGGCGAGCAGCGCGTCCCGCCACGAGCCCGGCGGATCGTGTGTGCCGTCGGGCATCGGATCCGCGTCGCGGCCGGCGACGACCGTCGTGGTCCTCACGTGGAACGGCACTGCCGACACGGTGGAGTGCCTGCGTTCGCTGTGCCCGCAGTTGCGCGGCGGCGACCGTGTCCTCGTGGTCGACAACGGCTCTGCCGACGACGTCGGATTCGCGGTGCGGGCAGTCGATCCGCGCATCGAGTTCCTGGCGAACGGCACGAACCTCGGGTTCGCGGGCGGCAACAACGTGGGGCTGCGCGCCGCGCTCGCCGGCGACGCCGCCTGGGTCCTCGTCCTCAACAACGACACGATCCTCGACCCGGGAACCCTGGACGCGACGGTGCGCGGTGCCGAAGAACTGCGGCGTGCACTCCCGGCGATCGGCGTCGTGCAGCCCGTTCTCGTCCGCGCCGATGCGCCGGGCGTGATCGATTCGTGCGGCCTGGAAATCGGTCGTCTGCCGGGGGCGCGCGATCTCGCCGCCGGTCGGTCGACGGCGACGCTGCCGGACGCGCCCGTGGAGATCTTCGGGACGTGCGGCGCCGCGACGTTCGTGCATCGCGATGCTCTGGAGCACGCCGGGCTGTTCGACGAAGCGCTGTTCGTCCTGTTCGAGGACACCGACCTCGCGTTCCGTCTGCGCGCCGCCGGCTTCCGCGCGGCGCTCCTTCCCTTGGTGCACGTGCGGCACAAGCGAGGGGTGTCGGCAGGGGCGCGCAGTGGCGATGCGGCGCAGAAGAGGAAGTTCTGGGTGCAGCGGAACCTCGTCGCGCTCGCGCTGCGCTGGTGGCCGATCGGTGCGCTCCTGGGCGCGGCGCCGGTGCTGGCATGGCGTGCGCTGCAGGCGTTCGTACTCCGCCGCGGCCCGTGTCGCCCGCTCTGGTCGCAGAGCGTCCGCGCCCGTCGCGAGGCCCGGCGCCGGTTCCACGACGCCGGCGGCGATCGCTGGTTCGGACGTACGTTCGGCGAGTTGTCGCTCCGTCGCTGAGCAGGCTGCGATCGCGTTCGATCAGCGGCGCGCGACCAGCACGATCTCTTCGCCCGACTCGGGCCGCGCGCGAAGGCCGAGGAACGCGCGGTACTGCAGCAGCCGCGCTGCGAGGCTGTCGCCGAGGCTCGCGCGGGCGCCCCACGTCCAGTGTCCGGTCCTCCGGATGCTGCGGCTCGCTAGGAACTGCGAACGGCCGGCGCGTACGGTCGTCTTCACGCTCTCCTCGACGAAGCCCGCGGCGCGCACTGCGGCGCGCAGCGATGCGCAGGTGTAGAGGCGCAGATGTCTCGGCGGATCGAGCGCGAGCCAATGACGGCCGTAGCGTCGGTGCCCGAAGCTCGCGATGTTCGGCGTCACGAGCACGAGTCGTCCGCCCGGGGCGAGTAGGTCCCGGCACGCGCGCAGCACCTCCGCGGGATCGTCGACGTGTTCGATCACGTGGCACATGCCGATCGCGTCGAAGCTCGCGGGAGCGAACCCGAGCTGCTGGATCGTGCCGCAGGTGACCGGGAGGCCGCGCTGCCGTGCAGCCTGGACGGCGTTCGGGTCGGCGTCGATGCCCTGCACGTTCCAGCCGAACTCGCGCATGGTCGCGAGGTGGTCGCCGTTCCCGCAGCCGATCTCGAGGAACCGGCCGCCGGGCATCGGTTGCAGATGGAATGCCTGGAGGTCCACGCGCGTTGCGAGGTCCGGGTGCAGGAGGAGCAGGCGGCCGAGCCAGCGTCGCACGACGCCGCATTCGTCGCGGCGATGGTGGTAGCGCAGGGCGAGGTAGCCGGTTCGCAACCAGCGAAACAGGTGGTCGTCCCAGCGGAGCCGCGGGTGCTCCGGCACGCTGCTCGCTTCGCTACCCGGTGCACCGCCAGTCGGCGTCGCCTTCGCATGCGTGTAGTAGGTCTCGTAGGCCTTGCCCAGGTCCGCTGCCGTCGGCCGCGGGTCGAGCCAGGCCGTGCCGCAGCCGTTCGTGCCGCAGGCGCGCACCGACCACTGCCCGCCGGCGTCGAACAGGGCGTCGGTCAGGTCCGCGTGCAGTACGGCGCCGGCACCGCCGCACACGGGACAGGACGCCGCTCGCGTCGTCTGGATCGAACTGCGTCCCGCCGCGGAAGGCACGGCCGGATTAGAGCAGACGCGCGGTCGGAATCACTCCAGTCCGCGACGGCCTTGCCCCGATGACGCCGTTGTCATGGGCGGGACCTCGCGCCGACCGGTTGGAGACTTGGCCGGCAGAACGTCGCGCGGCGCGGCCCTCACTCTCGTCGGCGACCTCGCCGTCAAGGTGCTCGCACTGGCCGTCACGGCCGTGGTCGCGACGCGACTCGACGCCGGAACCTACGGGCTCGTTCTGCTCGCGATCGCTGTGCACGGACTCGTCGACGTGCTCACGAATCCGGTGCTGGCCACGGTGCTGTTGCGCGAACCGGACCTGACCGGCCGCCTCGTCGACGTCGCGTGGACGATCGCGGTGCTGCGCGGCGTCGTGCTGACCGTCCTGTTCTGGGTCTTCACACCGTGGCTGGCGGCGTTCTGGCCGGACTCGGCCGAGACGCTGACGGCCTACTTCCGGCTGCTGGCGTTCTCGTTCGCGCTGAACGGGATCACCAACCTGCATCCCGTGCACCTGCGCCTCGGCCTGCGCTTCCTGCCGGCCTTCCTGCTCGAGAGCGTGTCGCCCGTGGTCAGCAGCGTGTTCGCCCTCGCCGCTCTCTCGCTCTCGCCCGAACCCGTGTGGCTGATCGCCGCACAGCTCGCCGGCCCCGCAGCGTCTGCGCTCGTCTCGCTGCTGCTGGTCTCGCCGCGACCGCGGTTCGTCTTGGATCAGCAGGCTTGCGCGCGTCTCTGGCGGGGTTCGGCCCCGTTGCTGCAGAACGGCGTGCTCGGGTACTTGCTGCTCGCAGGGGACGCGATCTTCGTCGAGTACCTGGCCGGCGCCGCAGCGCTCGGCGTCTACGGCATGGCGCAGCGCTGGTCGCAGATGCCGATGAAGATGGTCGTCCAGCGCATCCAGAACGTGCTCATGCCGGTCTACGTGCTGTTGCGCGACGACCACGCGCGGGCTCGGCACGTGCTTGCCTCGTCGCTGAGCACGATGCTCGCCGCGGTCGGTCTGCTCTCGGGGCTCGTCTTCGTGTTCGCGGACGACTTCTTCGTGCTCCTCGACGGCAGCGCATGGAGCGAAGCCGGCGCCGTCGCCCGTGCGTTCGTTCCGTTCTGTCTTGCGTTCGCCGTGAACGGCTGCCTCGGTGCGGTGCTGCTCGTGCACGGGAAACTGCAGTGGCTGAACCGGATCATGGCGCTCCAGGTGACGGGCTTCTTCCCGGCGATGTACGCCGGTCACGCTGCGTTCGGGCTGCCCGGCGTCGCGGCGGGCGCGTCCCTCGTCGCGCTCGGGACCTGTTCGACTATGGTGGTCCTGACTGCGAAGCTGCTCGAGATGCCGCGACGCGAGTTCGGCGCCGTGATGGCGGTGCCCGTCGTCACGAGTGCCGTCGCGGTCGCGACGGGATGGCTCGGAGTGCTCCCCGTGACGAACGCACCCGTGCGTCTCGCCGTCGGCAGTGCGATCGCGGTCGTGGTGTTCTTCGTGAGCTGGGAGCTGACGAGCCGCCATCCGGTCGCGCCGCGGCTGCAGCACCGCTCGCTGCTGCAGCTCGCTCGCATGCTGGCACGGTGACACGCGCGCGTTGTCGCGTCGCGCGGTGCGGCGAGCCGGTCAGAGGGCGTCGCGCTTGCGGCGGGGGCCGCGACCGTCGGCCGTGCTCGGGGTGATGCCTTGCTGAGGCTCCGGCGTCGACCCTGCCGGCGTCGGTTCTTCGCCGGGCTTCACGTCCGGTGCCGGTTCCTTCGAGCTCGGCCCCTTGGTGTGGATGAAGGTCCACAGCTTCGCGAAGAAGGTGGTGACGACGACGGACACGCCGAGTCCCACCATCCAATTGACCTTCACGCGGACCCACGCGAGCAGCGGGAACGCCCAGGACTCGACGAGGGGACGCGCCGAGAAGCCGTTCTCGGTTTGCCGGAACGCTCCGCCAGCATTGCACTCCAGCCAGGGCCACACGAGGGCGTGCACCGTGGCGACGGTGATGCCGAGCCAGTAGATCGCGCCGTGAACGGCGCTGCGGGCCTTCGTGACCGGACGACGGATGCCGAAATGGCCCCCTGTGACCTGGAAGCACTCGAGCCCGCCGACGATCGCGAGCAGCACCACGGCCGCGACGACGAGGCAGGAAACCGTGGAGACGATCTGCATGACGCCGATCGTCCCGAAGGCGGCGCCGATGCCCTCCGCGGCGGACAGTCCGGTGGCCGACTCGTAGACGATCAGGTCGCGCGCGATGAGGGCGACGAACAGACCGATGAGGATCGTGGTCGCCTTGCCGTAGGCGTGCCGGACGAGCGTCGCGGTGCGACCGACGGACTCCGCCGCGAGGCCGGCGATCTTGGACAGGGTGTTCATCGGCGGGCCTCCTGTTCCATCTGCTTGCGCAGGTACTCGACCGCCTCGCTCTTCGTCTTGTTGCACTTCGCGGAGTCGCAACTCAGTTTCTCCGCGGCGTTGGCTCCGCTGCGCAGCATGTAGTACGTCGTCATGGCGTCCTTCGGCTGCTTCAGACTCTCCCGCAGGGACCTCCGGGTGATCGGCGCCGGTTGCGGGGAATGCAGCGTGTTCTGTTCCCGAACCGACTCGAGCAGCGTCTTTGCGGCAGTGAGTCCAGTGCGCTCGTAGCCGAGGCGGAGGGAGGGCGGGCTTGTGGCGCCGTACAACGCCTGCACGACGCTGTTCCATTGCGCCGGTGTGAAGTCCGTCTCGGCGACCTTGCCCGCCGGCGGTGGAAGTGAAGGCGACACCTTCTCCGATGCGTCGAGGGGAAACAGGATGTACGTCGGCGCGCCGCCGGCGTCGGTGCCCGCGAGCATCTGCACGCAGGAATCCGTCAGCAGCAGCGACACGGCCGGAGGTTTGCCGCCGGAGATCCGAGACAACCGCTGCGGGTGCAGGCTGTGGCGAACGCGCCGTGCCATGTCGGGATAGCCGAGGAAGCAGACGACGTTGGCGTCCTGGGCGACGACTTCGTTCGCGATGCGGTCCGGGTCCCAGGTCGCGGACGTCACCGCGAGCTTCACGAGGAGATTCCCCGCCGCCTGTTCGACCATGTACTCGAGCGGCAAGACGTAGTCGCGGATCGCGGCGTCGTCCTCGTACACGAGGAGGCAGCGCGAACACTTCAATTGACGCAGCGCCACTTCGACCGCAGCGGCCTGCAGTGCGTCGCTCGCGATCACGCGCGTGATCCCGGCCTCGTCGCCGCCCTCGTCGTTGCGATCGATGAGCACGCTGGTCGAGACGGGCAGCACGACCGGGATGCCCGCGGCCCGATACACGGGATAGGCCGCTGCAGTGCACGTGGAACTCGTGTGGCCGACGACGGCGACGACTGCCGGGTCCGCGGCGAATCGCTTCGCGAGCGTCAGTGCGCGTTGCGGGTCCTCGTTGTCGTCCCACCATTCGAACTGGAATCCGCTCAGCGCGTCGTTGTCCGAGAGAAGGGACGCGAAGCCGGCCGCCATCGCGGGGCCGCTGATCACTTCGCGGTTGCTGAAGTCCTGTGCGGTCACGGTCCGGCCGGAGCCGGCGACTCCGCGGCCGACGATCACGATCTTCGGCTTTGCGTCCTTCGACAGTGGTCGAGGTTCGTCCGAACTGGCGAAGATCGCGGTCAGGATCGCCGCGAGTCCCGCGGCAGAGGTGCGTTCGTTCATGGGCGTTTCACGACGAGCCGGGTCCGGCTCGACAAGGCAAGGGTGAAGGGGACGAACCGGGCGCCGCGGACACGAGGTGGCGGCGGTGGCACGCCGCGTCCGTGGGGGTGGAGGGTCCGGTCGCTCTCTCCCGTGAGGCCGGCTCCCTTCGTAGGTACCCGGCCGCCTTACCGGTCCCGCCCGCTGCGCGAGGCCCGCCGAGGAGCATCGCCTTGTCCACCAAGAGCTTCGGCGCCCGGCGAGAAATTCGCGCGCTGCCTTTGCGCGGCCTTGCGCACCCCGGTGCGCGGCGCCTGTCCCGCGTTCCCGCTCAGGCAGGCATGAAGACACGAATGCGAGCGATGGCGGTGGCGCTGGCGGCGATGCTCGGCACTGGCTGCTCGACGTCCGGCGAGCGAACCACTGCGGCCCCACACGAGACGCTGCCGGCCGGGTGCGAGGCGCGGGTCGCGCGCGTCGGTGACGTCGACGTGCGGTACCTGGTCGCGGGCAAGGGTGATGCGGTCGTTCTGCTGCACGGGTACGCGCAGACGAGCCACATGTGGCTGCCGCTGATCGAGGTGTTGAGCCGCGACCACCTGGTGATCGCGCCCGACCTGCGCGGCGCCGGCGGTTCGTCGAGACCCGAGTCGGGCTACGACAAGAAGACGATGGCCGCCGACGTGCACGCCCTCGTGCGTTCGCTCGGCATCGAGCGCGCGGCGATCGTCGGCCACGACATCGGCCTGATGGTCGCGTACGCCTATGCGGCGCAGTTCCCCGCGGCGACCGAGCGGGTCGTCCTGATGGACGCGTTCCTGCCGGGCATCGGCGAGTGGAAGGACGTGTGGTTGATGCGCGATCTGTGGCACTTCCACTTCCACGGCGAAGTCCCCCTCGCCCTCGTCGCCGGGCGCGAACGGATCTACTTCGAACACTTCTGGAACGACTTCGCCGCGGACCGTTCGCACAGCGTGTCCGAAGCGGACCGGGTGCTCTATGCGGCCGCGTACTCGCAGCCCGGAGCGATGCGGGCGGGGTTCGAGTACTTCCGGGCGTTCGAGCAGGACGCCAGGGACTTCGCGGCCATGGCGCAGCAACCGCTGTCGATGCCCGTGCTGGTCATCAGCGGCGAGAAGGCGAGCGGGCAGGTCCTGGTGACACAGACGCGGCTCGTGGCGAAGGACGTGCGCGGCGAAATCGTTCCCGGCGTCGGTCACTGGCTGATGGACGAAGCGCGACAGAGCGTGGTCCCGCGCATCGCCGCGTTCGTCGCGGAGGCTGGCCCGGCTGCGATGCAGCCGACGAACACAGGGGCGGCGCGCGCATCCCGGGGATAGCGTCCCGGCGATGCAGGAGTTGTCGGACTTCCTCGTCGGGCACGGCTACGTCGTGGTGTTCTCCTGGGTGCTGTTCGCGCAGGCGGGTGTGCCCGTGCCCGAGGTCCCGCTGCTCCTCGTCGGCGGTGCGCTCGCGGGGGCGGGTCGCCTCGATTTCGCCGCGCTGCTGCTCCTCTCGGTCGCCGCTTCGGTTCTCGGCGACTCGGTCTGGTACGCGCTCGGCCGCCGATACGGCGCCGGTGTCCTGGGCCTCTTGTGCCGGGTGTCGCTCGAGCCCGACTCGTGTGTGCGCCGCACCCGCGAGACGTTCGCGCTCCGCGGCGGATCGACGCTGGTGTGGGGCAAGTTCGTGCCGGGGATCGCGACGGTGGCGCCGCCCATGGCCGGGCTGTCGCGCATGCCGTTCGCGAGGTTCTTCGTGCTGACGGCAGTCGGCGCGTCGGCATGGTGCGCGGTGTGGCTCCTGCTCGGGTACGCATGGCACGATCGGCTCGAGCGGATGGCCGAAGGCGCCGCGGCGACCGGCGGCTGGCTGCTCGCCGCGTTCGTCGCGGTGATCACCGCCTGGATCGGTGCGCGGTGGGTGCGGCGATGGCGCTTCCTGCACGATCTCCGCGCGGCCCGCATCGCGCCGCACGAACTGCAGCGACTGCAGACCGAGGGCACGCCGGTGTTCGTCGTCGACCTCCGGCACGCGGAGGACTTCGCCGCGGACCCGCACGTGCTCCCCGGCGCCCTGCGGATCGACGCCGAGGATCTCGCGGCGCGCCACGTCGAGATCCCGCGCGATCGCGACATCGTCCTCTACTGTACGTGACCCAACGAGGCGACGAGCGCCCGTGTGGCGCTCCTCCTGCACGGTCGCGGCATCACCCGCGTGCGTCCGCTGCTCGGCGGTCTCGGCGCCTGGCGGGACGCGGGCTTCCGGGTCGATCGGGTCGACGACTCCCCCGACGCGTCATCGCGCTGACGCGACGCGCCGGGGCCGCCGCCCGCGTCACGTCACTGCGCCGTGAAGCCGCCGTCGACGGCGATGGTCTGCCCGGTGACGAACGACGCCTGCGGCGAACTCAGCCACACGACCGCGTCCGCGATCTCCTCGGGCTTGCCGACCCGGCCGATCGGGTGCAGGGAGGCCAGGAGGTCGCGCGGCACCGACTCGGTGAACCGGTCGAACATCGGCGTCTCGATGGCCGCCGGCGCCACCGCGTTCACCCGGATGCCCTGCTTCGCGTACTCGAGCGCCGCGTTCTTCGTGAGGCCGATCACCGCGTGTTTGCTCGCGACGTAGGGCCCCGCGCCCGGCATGCCGATCAGGCCGGCGACCGAACTCGTGTTGACGATCACGCCGCCGCCGCCGCGCAGCATCGCCGGGATCTCGTGCTTCAGGCTCAGGTAGACGCCCTTCACGTTGATCGCGAACACACGATCGAAGTCGGCGTCGTCCTGTTCGGCGGTCGGCTTCACGACCGCGCTCTCGATGCCGGCGTTGTTGAACGCGATGTCGAGGCGGCCATGGGCGCGCAGTGTCGCCGCGACGAGGTTCTTCACGTCCGCGTCGTTCGCGACGTCCGCGCGGACGAAGGTGGCGGTGCCGCCGGCCTTCTCGATCAGGGCGACGGTCTCCTTGCCTTCCTTCTCGCGACGTCCGCTGACGACGACCTTGGCGCCGGCGCGGGCGTAGGCGATGGCGGTCGCGCGGCCGATGCCGCTGGTTCCGCCGGTGACGAGTGCAATCTTGTCCTGCAGGGTCTTCATGGTTCTGTTCGGGTTCGGTCATTCCGGACCGATCGGTCAAAAATTGATCGGAGAAGAGCGGAGGGAGTGGATCGGTGGACGGGCGGCGTCAGCGCGCGAGTGCGGCGACGGCCTGGTCGCGAAGCGCCTGCAGCTGCCGGCGGGTCGCGCGCTGCTTCCCGAGCACGTTGATCGCGACGACGATCCCGAGCAGGAACGTGGCGAGCGCGCGCGGGTCGGCCTTGCGCGGGATCTCGCCGAGGGTGCGCGCACGATCGAGCGTGGCCGCGAGCAGCGACTCCATGCGTTCGTGATGCTGGCGCAGCAGGTCGGCGACCGATTCGTCGTGCGGGGCGAGTTCGATGTTGGCGTTCACGCACAAGCAGCCGCGCCGGCCGTCGCGGGCCGTGTGCCGGAGCACTTCGTCGAGGAACTCGACGACCGCGCGATACGGCGACGCCGCTCCGGCGAGGTGTGCGGTGAGCTCTTCGAGAGTCTCGTGCTGGTAGCGGCGCAGAGCCGCGAGGTAGAGCGAGTGCTTGTCGCCGAAGGTCGCGTAGAGGCTCGCCTTCTGGATTCCCATGGCAGCGACCAGGTGCTGCAGCGAAGTCGCGTCGTAGCCACGCTGCCAGAACACCTCGAGGGCTCTCTGCAGGGCGTCGTCGACGTCGAACTCCTTGGGGCGGGCCACGAGGGCGCGGATACTAGAACGGTCAGTACGGAATGCAAGCCGCTTCCGAGGTCGATGCACCCCGGACCGTCGCCGGCGCCCGCGATCGTCTCGCGCGGTCCGCCGCGCCGAGGTTGCCTCGTGCGGGTGCGCAGCGGGAGTCCGGCGGTGTCCCGGGTCGCGTCGTGGTGCTCACGCGCGTTCGGCCGGCTGGCATGCAACGGGCGAGAGCGCGCGACCCGTCGGCGAACGAGGCGTGCAAACCTGCGGTTGAGGCGTCGGCTCGCCGCGGGCTTTTGGTACCTTGTCGGGCTGCCCTGGTCGGGCGGCGGCGGTTCCACTCTTGGCGTCGACACACGACCGGCCGACACGAGACCCGCGTTGACCACCGATCCACAGTCCAGCCGACGACCGGCGCCGCGATGGCTGCGTCGCACGCTGCGCGTGCTGCTCATCGGCCTCTCGGCGCTGCTCGTGCTGCTGGTGATCGTCTGGTGTTTCCGCCGGCAACTGCTCGTGCCGGTCCTGCGGCCGCGGCTCGAGGCGATGATCCGGCAGGCGGTGCAGGCAGAGCGCGTGTCGATCGGCGCCGTGGGCGGCGACTGGCTCACCGGCATCGAGGTCGGCGACCTCGAGATCGCAGGTGCCGCGGCGCCGCCGATGTCCCTTCGTGGTGCCCGGATCGAAGCCGGATACTCGTTGTGGGACCTGTGGCGCGGCGACCCCCGCGGCCTGCGCGTCGCCAGGATCACGGTTGCCGAGGCCGATCTCGATCTGCGGACGGCGCTCGGCGAACCCGAACCCGAACCCGAACGCGAACGCGAATGCGCCGCGGGTGGCGCCTTCGACTTCGGATCGCTCGAGCCGTTGCTTCGTCTCTGCGCAGGCGGGGCCAGCGTGCACGTCGCGATGCTGCGTCTGCAGGCGCCCCAGGGGGAACGCGCCGGGCCGCTGATGCTCGAACTGCGCCCGGGCACCGAGGCGCGCGAACTGGTCGCGAGTTTGGCCGGCGTCGACCTGGAGGTGCGGATGGCCGCGGCGTCGCCGGCAACTGCGCCGATCACGGCCCGCGTCGACGTGCGGGACCCGGGGGCGTTGCTGGACCTGTTCGGCCTCGGCGCGGGCGTGCGGGGCGGTTCGATGCACGCCGAGGTCGACGTTCGCGGCGAGCCTTGGCGCCTCGACACGCGCGTCGACCTGACCGATCTCGTGCACGGCGGCCAGCGTCTCGCCTCGAGCCACGTCGTTGCCCACCTGGACGGCGGCGGACTCGCCGTCGAGAGTGCATCGATCGATCTGCCCGGGGTCGCTGCCGAACTGCGGGCAGTGAGCGTGCCGGGTGTGTTCGCGGGCGGTGCCGACCTGTGGCAGGGCCTCACGGGACGGTTCGCCGTGCGCATCGACGACTTGTCGGACCACGCGGCTCTCCTGCCGGCCTCCTGGCGCACGCTGCTGCCGATCCGCGGCGAACTGCGCGGCGACGCCGAGAACGGCCGTCTCCGGTTGAACCCGTGCCATCTCACCGCGCGCGGCGCCGACCTGCAGATCGAACGCGGTTCGTTCCCTCTGGTCAGCGCCGACTGGCGGGTCGCCGAGGGTTCGCTGCGCGGGACGCTGACCCTCGACGGGTTCACCCAGGACCTGCCGTGGCTCGGCACCACCACGGCCAACGGGCGCGTGGTCGTCACGGTGTCCGGCAGTGCGCGGGCCCCGCACGCCGCGGCCGAGATCGATCTGGGTGCGTGCCGGAGTGCGCGCGGATCGCTGGCTGTCGCGCGCGGCACGGTGCGGATCGACACCGATGCGATCGTGGCCGAGCGACTGCGGGTCGAGGATCTGCGGATCGCGGCCGTGGCCGGCGAGGCTTCGACGCACGTCACGGTCGACGCGACCTGTCGGTTGCGCGACGGCGAGGTCGATCCCGACTCGCTGCGCACGCACATCGAAGCGTCCAGCGCGGTGCTCGCGGACCTGCTGGCGCCGCACTTCGCCGAGGCAGGGTTCGGTCCGGCGCCGTCCGGCGAAGCGACGCTCGAACTGGTCGCGCGGCACGACGCGGGCGGCCTCGCGATCGACGCGTTGCGCCTCCGCACCGCGGCGTCCTCACCGATCCGGATCGACCTCGTCGGCGAAGGCGTGCTGCCGCTGCACTGGTCGGGCGCGGCGCTGCGAGCCGTGGATGCGGGCGAGTTCGTGCTGCGCGCCCGAGTCGAGCGGCCGGCCGCCGAAGCGCTGCCGGCGCTCGCGTTCCAGGGCACGTTGCAGCTCGATGCTCGCTCGGCGAGCGCACGCGAACTCGTCGTCACGATGGGCGAGGCTTCGGTGCACGGCGAGATCGTGGCGGGCCAGGGATTCGCCGCGCTGCTCGACCCCGCCGTCGACTTCGCGGCGACGGCGCTGCGCGGCGAACTGTCCTTCGACGCCGTCGATCTGGCGGCGCTGCCCGCGAGCTGGTTTCCCGGCCTCGCGCTGCGCGGCAGGCTCACCGGTTCGTTGCGCGCCGCCGGCCCTGCCGGTCGGCTCGAACCTGAGATGCATGTGTCGTGGACCGAAGGCAGCCTGCAGGGTGGGGGCGTGCCGACCCTCATGGACGCCGCGGTGCGCATCGAACTGACGCCGGGCGAACCGGCGGCGCCGGCGATGCTGCTCACCGCGACCGCGTCGGCTTCGCTCGCGCCCGAGTTCGCGCCCGACCGCGCGATCGCCCTCGCGTTCCGCCTGCGGTGCGACGAGAACGGCACGGTACTGGAGCCGACGACCCTGAAGGTCGGCGGCGGCGAGGTCGCGATCGACCTCGCTTCGAACCTGCGGCGTGCCGATGTGCGCGCGCTGCTCGGCGGCGGCGGCGCGATCGGCGACGCCACCCTGACCGGGACGATCGGCCTGCGCGCGTTCTCACTCGCCCAACTGCCGTCCGCGTGGGGCGGCAGCGGCGCGCTGCGCGGCGTCGTCGAGGGGGACGTCGTGCTGGACGGAACGCTCGCGAGCGTCGCCGGCCCGGCGATCGTCCGCAGCGGCACACTGCGGGTGCGCGACGGAGAGGGGAAGTTCGGCAACCTGCCGCGGCTCGAGCACGTGGCGGCGGAAGTCGGGTTCACGCCGGGCGAACTGGCGCTGCGTTCGTTCACGGGAACGCTCGGTGCGGGCCGCCTCGAGTCGCAGGGCACGCTGCGCGCGCGCGGCGCGTCGTTCGCCGAATCCTGGGACGATGCCGCGCTCGACTTCCGACTCGCCGGAGACGACGTGCTGCTCTATCGCGCCGACGGCACCAAGGTGCGAGCCACCCTGAACGTCACCGCCACCGGCACCCTGCGGGCGATCGCGGTGGCGGGCGACGTCGAACTGGGGCGCGGCAGCAAGTTCGTGCGCCGCCTGTCTCTGCTTCCCGATCTCAGCGCCCGCGGCGGAGCCACCGCGCAGCAGGGGTTCACGTTGTTCGAGGTGCCGCCGCCGATCGGCGATCGCGTCACGTTCGACGTCGCGATCCAGACGCGCGAAGCCTTCGAGGTGCGAACGTCCGTGGTCGACGGCGACATCGAAGTCGCCGCGCGCCTGCGCGGCACGGCCGCCGCACCGCGGCTCGAGGGCAACCTGTCGGTGCAGGGCGGCACGTTGCGATTCCCGGGCGCCAACCTGCGGATCGAGAGCGGTCTCCTGACCTTCTCACCGAGCGAACCGTCGTTCCCGCAGTTGCTGCTCCAGGCCGAAGGCAAGCGCATGGGCATCGCGGTGTCGATGGCGGTCAGCGGTCGCTACGACCGACCGCAGGTCGTGTTGTCGTCGGTGCCGCCGCTGCCGCCGGAGGATCTCGTCGTGCTGCTCTCGACCGGTCAGCTGCCGAGCACGCTCGCGGGGCGCGGGTCCGAAGGGCAGGCGCGTTTCGTGGGCGGTTACCTCGCGAAGGAGATCTTCGAGAGCTACTTCGGCAGCGACAGCACGGAGAAGGGCAGCAGTGCGTTCGATCGCCTGACGATCGAGAGTGGCCGCGAGGTGAGCAAGAACGGCGTCGAGAGCGTGCTGGTCGAGTACGAACTGCTCCCGGACTTCGCGGTGCAGGCGGAGCGCGACCAGCACGAGGACTACAACCTGGGCCTGGTGCTGCGATTCCGGTTCCGATGAGCGTCGTCGTCCGCCGCGAATCTCGAGGCCTCCCGTTCGCCCTCCTGCTCTGCGCGGGATGCAGCGTGCTGGACCCGGGCTACCTGGCGGACACGCCGGGCCGCTCCGGCAGGCCCCCGGTCGAAGTGACGGTCGACGTCGTCGGCAACGACGGCCTCGGCGAGGGTCTGCTGCGGAAACAGGCCGAGGACCACCTGTTCGATCTGTCGCGCGATCCGACCCGCGAGTCGGCAGCCTACGACGCCGCCATCGAGATCGAGGATCGTTATCGCAGCGAGGGCTACCCCGTCGCGAAGGTGCGCTACGAGTACACGCCGCCGGCCGACGAGGGGCCGTGGCCCGCGGCAGTGCACGTGCGGTTCGTCGTGGAGGAGGGGCCGCTGGTCACCGTCGAGATGACGTTGCGCGGCAACGTCGCGTTCGGCACCGCCGAGCTGCTGTCCCTGTGGACCCGAAAGCGCGTCGGCGCACTGAGCCTCGGCGGCACGGCGTTCGTCGAGGCCGAAGTGCATGCGTTCGCCGAGCAGCTGCGCACGTTCTATCGCGGCCACGGCCGCCTCGACGCGACGGTCGACGAGCCTCGCATCGAGGTGGACCTCGCCCGAGCCTCCGCCAAGGTCGCAATCGAGATCCGCGAAGGACCCGTGCACACCATCGCTGCAGTCGATGTCGCGCCGGCGTTGCGCGAACTCCTCGGCGACGAACTGCCGCCGCCGCCGGTCGGTGCGATCTACACGCCGGCGGCGGCGGAGGACTATCGCGTCGCGCTGCGCTCCGCGCTGCGTCACCTCGGGCATGCCGATCCGCGCCTCGACGTCGAGGCGACGCCGATCGCCGGTGCGCCCGCCACGTGGCACGTGCGCGTCGACGGCGACGCCGGGCCCGTCAGCACCATCGCGTCGGTGATCGTCCGCGGGAACGACAAGACGATGGATGCGGTGGTCCTCGGCAAGATCGATCTCGCGGCGGGAGATCGCTACGACGGCGCGAAGATCGACGACGGCCTGCGGCGCCTCTATCGCGGCGGTCTCTTCCGCAAGGTCACGGTGCTCGAGACTCCGGTCGCGAACGACGCCGAACGGATCGATCTGGCGGTCCAGGTGGACGAGAATCCGTCGCGGGCGCTCGAGTTCCTGGCGGGCTACGGCTCGTACGAGCAACTGCGCGGCGGCCTTCGCTTCGAGGAGCGCAACCTGCTCGGCACCGGCCGCGGCATCGCGTTCGACAACCGCCTGTCCATGAAGGGTTACTCCACCGGGGTCACCGCGACGGACGACGACTTTCTCGGCACCGGTTCGACGCTGAGCGTGGGCGCGGAGTACTTCCGCCGCGAGGAGCCGTCGTTCACCGACGAAGCGGCCGGCACGACCACGGCGCTCGCGCATCCGCTGGCGGAGGGTCTGACGGCGCGCATCGGCTACACCTATCGCAACCGCACGGGCGCCAGCGCCTTCACCGCGCTGCCGCGCGACCAGCTCGTCGACTACGTCGAGGGCAAGGTGTTCGTCGAGTTGCGCAACGACCGGCGGGACAACCTGCTCTTCCCGCGGCGCGGACATGCCGAGTTCCTCTCGTTCGAGAGCCTCGATCCGGCGTTCGGCTCGAGCGTCGATCTGGACCGGCTGTCGTTCCGCACCGCGCTGCACTTCGCCCTTTGGGAGCCGGTGCACCTCGTGCTGCGCAGCGAGCAGAGTGCCCTGTGGCCGCACGAGGGCGGCGCGCTGGTGCCGTTGCAGGAGCGCTGGTTCAGCGGCGGCGAGAGCTCGGTGCGGTCGTACCGCGAGTCGCAGCTCGGCCCGCGGGACGCCGAGGGCAACCCGGTCGGCGGCCAGTTCGCGAACCTCTTCGGGGCCGAAATCCGGTTCCCGATCTGGAGGACGCTCGAAGCCGCTGTGTTCGCCGATGCCGGCAACGTCGGCGCCCGCGTACAGGACTTCTCGCTCGACGACATGGGCTACGGCGTCGGTGCCGGCCTTCGGCTCCTGTTGCCGATCGGACCGGTCCGTCTGGACTCGGCGTGGAACCCGGATCCGCTGCCGGACGAGCGCGGCTGGGTGCTGCATCTGGCCGTCGGCTACCCGTTCTGACCCCGACGCCGGGCGCTGCTGCGTTCCGCGGCGGACCTCGCACGGCCGCGGCTCGCCGGCGCAGCGGTTGACCCGTGCGCAGCGATGCACGAGACTCCGGTATGTACTCCGCGCCCGCCTCGTCCGAGCCACTGCCCGATTCCGACTCCGAGGCGACTCCCGTCGATGCCTTTGCCGCGGTTCCGGCCGCACTCGTCGCCGCCCTTCGCCGGCGCGGTTTCACGCAGCTCACCGAGGTGCAGAAGGCGATCCTCGCCGCTGACGACGGCGCTCGCGACCTGCGCATCTCGTCGCAGACCGGTTCGGGCAAGACCGTGGCCATCGGCTTCGCGCTGGCCTCGCAGCTCGACGATCCTGCGCGCGTCGGACCGACCACGCTGCTCGTCACGCCGACGCGCGAGCTGGCGGCGCAGGTGCAGGAGGAGATGTCGTGGCTGTTCGCCGACCGGCCGGGCATCTCCTGCGAAGTCGTGACGGGCGGCACGAGCATCGTGCGCGAACGCACGCAGCTGCGGCGGCGGCCTGCGATCCTCGTCGGTACGCCGGGCCGGCTGCTCGATCACCTTCGCACCGGCGCGCTCGACCTCGGCTCGGTGCGGCAGCTCGTGCTCGACGAAGCCGATCAGATGCTCGACCTCGGCTTCAAGGACGAACTCGACGGCATCCTCGAGCAGTTGCCGGAGAAGCGGCGCACGCACCTCGTGTCCGCGACGTTTCCGCACGCGGTGAAGGCGCTCGCCGATCGCTTCCAGAACGATGCCTTGCACGTCGCGGGCAGCGCCCACGGCGCGGCGCACGCCGACATCGAACACGTTGCGCTCAAGATCGGATCGCGCGATCACTACGCCGTGCTCGTCAACCTGCTGTTGCTCGCCGGCGACGAACGCACGCTCGTGTTCGTGCGCACCCGCGAGGACACCACCGCGCTGGCCGACAAACTCGCCGCCGACGGCTTCCTCGTACTGCCGATCAACGGCGAGCTGGCGCAGGCCCAGCGCACGCGCACGCTGCAGGCGTTCCGACGCGGAGCGATCCACACGCTGATCGCGACCGACGTCGCGGCGCGCGGGCTCGACATCAACGACGTGACGACGGTCGTGCACGTCGATCCGCCGATCGACCCCGCCACGTACGTGCACCGCAGCGGCCGCACGGGCCGCGCGGGCCAGAAGGGACGCAGCGTCATGCTGGTCGTGAAGTCCCGGGAGAGCAGGACCCGGCGCCTCTACTCGGCGGCGAAGGTCGACGCCGTGTGGGAATCACCGCCCGGCGCCGAAGAGGTCGCCGCGCACCAGCTCGAGCGCGCCGGCGAACGGGCTCGCGCGGCGTTGGCCGCGGCGAGCACGGGAACCGCGGCCCAGCGCGAGGCGGCGGTGCGCCTGCTGCAGGGTCGTGACGCGGAACACGTCGTCGCGGTACTGCTCGGGCAGGCCGCGGTGGGTGTGCGCGCGCCGTTCGAGGTCACCGGGGCGCGGGCGCCGGAGGTTCGTGTGGCGGCGCCTGCGGGCGAGCGAACTGCGGCGCCGCAGCCGCCGGATCCGCCGGTGGCTGCATCGACGACGCCAGCGCATGGGGTTTCTGCGGCGGAAGCGCCGCCGCCGCTGCCAACGCGCCGCCTGACCGCGGAGCAGCGCGGGCGCTCCGGAGCGTCGCCGTCGTGGCGGCGCGAAAGCGCGGGAGCGGAGCCGGCGCGTGCAACGGCCGGGCCGACAGTGGTGTCGCCGGGGTTCACGCGCTTCCGGCTCAACTGGGGTGCCCGCGACGGCGCCGACGCGCGCCGCGTGCTCGCGCACGTGTGCCGGCGCGGCGGTCTCGAGAGCCACATGGTGGGTGCGATCACCGTGCACTTCGCTGCGACGACGTTCGAAGTCTCGACGGTCGCGGTTCGTTCGTTCCTCGAGCGCGTCAAGCCGCGCGATCGACGCGACCCGCACCTCGTCATCTCGCTCGACACGGGCAGGCCGCACGCTGCGGTCCGCAAGCGCGATACGTCCGCCGAAGCCTGATCCGCGCGACTGCCGGAGCGGCGGATTGGCCGGCCCCGGCGCGTTCCCGGCGTCAGGCGCTGATCGTCTGCACCGACCCCTGGAAGTCGACGAACTCGAAGGCTGGCGACCCGCTCCCGACCTCCGCATAGCTGCGGGCATAGGCGCGCAGCAGATCCACGGCCACCATCTCGCCGAGAAGGAGCGACTCCGTGCCATCCGAGCGCCAATGGACGCCGGCGATGTTGCGGCCGAGAGCGATGTTGGAGGCCAGCTTGTCGAGTTCGCCCTGCACGGTCAGCGTGCCCGCATGCGGAACGATGCGTTCGTTGCCGGTCGCGTCGACCGCGATGTCCACGGGGTTCGGGAACGGGACGCCGACGTTGCCGAACAGGGCTTTCAGGATCGTGACGCAGGCACCGGCCACCGTCGCGTGCCCGGCCCCGTAGGCCGGGTGCATGGGCGAACCCTCGGGGAACGCCATCGGCAGCAGGGCCGTGCCGTGGCGCGCGACCGTGTGCGCGACCGCCTGGCTGCCCATCAGCGCCGCCGGCAGGCCGAACGACTTCCGGCCGCTGCGTTGGGCCTCGATCCGGCCGGCGTAGGCTTCGGGCCGCAGCCGCAGATGCACGTACCACTTCTGGTACCAGACCGCCTTCAGCGCCAACGTCGCCACTTCACACATCATCCCGATGTGGCCCGGGTCGCCGAGCGTGCCGAACCCTTGCTGACGCCTCGTCGCGGCGTACGGGTTGTGCCGTCCCGGTCCCGACCCGATCCCGCCGCCCACCGACGACGCAGCGCCCGTTCCCTGCAGCAGCATCAGGCAGGCGTTGAAGTAGCCCTGGAAGAGCACGTCGACGTGCACCCACTGCGACAGGTCCCGCCCGTTGCGCAGGTAGCGCAACACCGGGTCGAAGTGGCTCGGCACGAAGTCGCGCGGCGCGCCGTTCTGCACGTGCCGCCATTCGTCCCAGTCGGTCATGAAGTCCGTGCCGGCGCGCAGCGTGCGGTTGCGCTGCTCGAAGCCCTGCACACCGAAGGGCACCGGGTGGATGAGGAACTGCGACAAGTACGGGCCCGCCGCGTCACCCGGCGTGAGACCGCGGAACAGCAGCGCCGACGTGATCTTGCCCATGCCGTCCACCGCCGCGAGATCGGCGTTGCGTCCGGTCTCGGCCTGGCGCTCGGCGCGCGCCGGGCCGTGCAGGTTGCCGAGTTCGCTGGCGGCCTGCGCGGCGAGCGGATGGCTGCCGTACTGGCTGAACGGCACATCGCGCAGCAGTGCCATCCAGTAGTTCTCGACGATCTCGAAGGTCTCCCCGGCGCTGCCGATGGCCGGTGCCTTCGGGATCTCGTACTGCTGAGGATCGCCGCCGACCACCGCGAAGGCCCGACCGGCGACCGGGTTGACCAGCTTGCGGGTGGTGGCGCCGTTGCCCAGTTGCGAAGCCGGGATCGCCTCCAGGGCTCCCAGCACCTGGTGGCGCGGCTGCCCGAGCGCCGCGACGAACGCGGCGAAGGCGGTCGGGTCCACGAGCCCGGTTGTCGCATCGTGCGGCAGACCCTTCGTGAAGCTGCCGGCGCGGTCGGCGCGCGCGAAGTCGCCGTTGTCGGCGTGCGCCTTCGGCACATCCGCGATCAGGGTCTTGGCGACGTTGACGCGGTGCTTCTGCGCGTTCTCTTGCACCGACCCGGTGTTGTCGAAGCGTTTGGGATCGACGGGAATGGCGGCCATGGTTCTCCTCGTGCCGGCGGTGTTCGAGTGACGTGCACCGTCCCGGCAGCCGGCCTGCGGGACGTCGCCGTTCGAAGGCCGGACGCGGCACAGGCATCCCGGCGGCTCGGTGAGGAACGAGAACCGCGATCCGAAGGCGCAGACTCGCGCGATGTTTCGAGCGTCGCCGACTGCGTTGCACGGAGCGCTCGGGCTCGGCCGGGTACGGTCCGCGGGGCGCTTACGCGATCGCTTCGGTGCCGCCCCTGGCGCCGGTCGCACCCTCGGTCCACACGCCGAGGAACAGCCTGCCGGCGTCGTCTTCCTTCTCGACTGCGTAGTAGATCGCGCCGCCGGTCTCCACGCGGATCCACTTGCGCTCTTCGCGGTCCCAGAGCGACTCCTTGGGATCGTCGAGTCGGATGAGGTAGTCGAAGATCGGGAGGTCGAACGGCACCGCTTCGACGTGTTCGCTCAGGACCCGGTTCTGCGCCGCGACCGTGCCGACGCTGGTGACCCGCCTGCTGGTGTCGGCGGCTCGGATGACGGCCTGGAGTTCCAGGTCCTTCTCGGACTCCACCGGGTCCAGCTTCGGAGCCGTGCTCCCGTCGGTCGCCTCGGTCGTGTAGAGCTGGTAGTGGATTGCAATGGTCGAGCTCATTGGAGTTCCTTCGCCGTGAGTTGGGGTGCGGGGAGCGTGGGGTCGTCGCGCAGAGCCAGCGCAACCAGATCGGTGAAGTGCGCGGCGAGCTGGGAAGTGTCCATCGCGGCGTGAACGTGATCGATCACCGCCAGGATCACCGGCGCCGGAACCAACAGCTTCAGGTTGTTCGAGCTGTAGCTGCCCCAGCTTCGCGACGTGCGGTCCCAGTAGAGCGATGCGAAGAACTGCGCGCCGCCGACGAACGTGCGGAGGATCGGCGTCCAGAACTTCGTCTCGATGCGGCAGTGGAGGAAGAGCAGGACTGCTTCCGCGAAGCAGAAGTAGTTGGCGCTGTCCGGCACGCCGTGCATCGCCAGGTCGTCCGTGCCTTCGACCGGATCCAGGAGTCCGGTCCGGATCTCGCCGCCGACGAAGGCGGCCAGGGTCTGCTCGAACCTGCGGATCGGGAACACGCTGCCCACCTGCGGCGGAAACGCCTCGAGCAGCGCGCGGCGGCAACGCTCCTCGACCGCGACGATCTGCTCGCGCAACTTCGTGGAATCGCCCATCGGCGGCACGCGCGGCGGATCGAACGGTCGCCGCTGCACTCCGTAACCCGCGCGCTGCTTCACGCGGTGGATCAGGTACTGGGTCAGATCCTCGATCTGCAGGGCACTCTCGACGTTGCCGTCGTGCCGCAGCTGCGTGGGATCGGTGCACCGGTCGAACGTGCACATCGCGAACGCGAGCTTCGGCAGGGCCGAGAGCCGACCCTCGCGCTTCAACCGCTGCTCGAATGCTCCGATCCGGCGTTTGCGGCGGTCGAACACATCGAACGGTGCCCGGCCGCCGCTGTCCCGGCGCTTCGTGTCCTTCTTCCTGGCGAGACCGCTCCGTGCGGGTTCCGGTTCCGTGCTGTCGTGCTTCGTCATCGGGTGGCGCTCCTTGCGCAGCGAAAGCCGCGCGTATGGGCAGATTGGGTTGGGCCGATGGCCGTGAGCCGCGTGAGACCCAGGTCGGCGTCCGGGCGGACAGCCATCACGTCGAACGAGTGGCCCGCGACGACGCGGTGGTCCGTGCGCGGAATCAGCCCGCCGGGGCCTTCGTCGACGCCGGGCGAACCGGTCCATTCGGCGACGTTCCCGAAGAGCTCGAGTACGCCCTCCGGTGTCGCGCTGTCCGGATGCGCATCGACGGCGGCGGCGTGGGCGAGGTAGAGCTCGAAGCCCGCGATGCCCGTCAGCCGCTCCACGCGCGGCGCATTCACGTTGCCGTGCATGCCCTCGTTGCCCCACGGGTAGCGGCGCGGCGTCGGTCCGGCGCCGCGAGCGGCGAGGGCCCATTCGGCGTAGGTCGGCAGGCGCTTGCCGGCCCACTCCGCGAACGCGACCGCGTCCGCCCACGACACGTCGGCGACGGGCAGGCGATCGTGCTTCGGTTCGAGGCGTGCGAACCGGACCGGCGCCTCGCGGTTCGTCGCCGCGAGGAAGCGGCGGTACTCGCCGACGGTCACTTCGCACCGGTCGATCCAGAACGCATCCACGGTGACGGTGCGTCCATTGAGCGCGTTCGGCGAGTCGCCCGCGGGCAGCGACAGCGCGCCGGTCGGGATGAGCACCATGCCGGCCGTCGGGTCGGGGATCTCCTGCACCACGCAGGACACGTTCAACGTGCGGCGTGGCTCGATCGTGCGCTCGAAGGCGCGCGATCCGTCGCCGAACGTGGGGCCCGTCACGACCAGGCGATAGTGTCCAGCCGGGAGCACGATCGGCGCCTCGGTCACCGTCCGAGGCGTCAGCAACGAGCGCGGCATGCCGGTCAGGTTGTCGATGCGCAGCACTTCGACCGTTGCCGCGAGCGGGTTGCCCTTCGGATCGACGACGCGGATGCGGGCAGCACCGGCGAACGGATCGGATGGACGCGCTGCCGCGACTTCCGGTTCGTCACCGAAGATCGTCGCCGCGCGGGTCCACGCGAACAGCCCGGCCAGCAAGGCGTCGCGGTCGGCATCGTCCGTGTCTCCGGACGCGGTCGTGTTGCCACCGTCGAGCGGCGGGTCGGTCGGACGACTCCTGGCCAGCAGTTGCCCGCGATAGGCGGCGAGCCGCGCGCGCATCGCTTCCACTTCGGGAGGGGCGCCTGGTTCGGGGTTCTGCACCTCGCGCCACATCTGTGCCAGTCGATCCGCCCGTTCGCCGTCGAGGTCGGGCGCCGCCTGCAGAGCGAGTGCCTCCTCGTGCAGGCGGTTGCGCCGGACCCTGGCCTGCGCGGTCTCCTGCAGGGCGGCGCCGCCCAGAACCGCTGCCCCGACCAGACCCGCCAACAGGAGTTTCCATCGCTGCCGGCGCAAGAAGGAGCCGACCTTCGCGTGGAACGCCGGCGGCTGCTGCACGATGGCTTCGTGACCGAGGAAACGGCGCAGGTCGTCGCGCAGAGCCTCGGCCGTCGCGTAGCGTGCGTCGGGGTGGTGCGCGATCGCCGCCATGCAGATGGTCTCCAGGTCGCGCGGCACTTCCCGCACGAGCCTGCGCACGGATGGCGCCGGGGCCCGGCGGATCTGGTCGACCACTTCGAACGACGTCCTTCCTTCGTACGGTCGTCGGCGCGTCAGCAACTCGTACAGGACCACTCCGAGCGAATAGACGTCGGTGCGGTGATCGATCGGCGCGTTGGTGACGCGGGCCTGCTCGGGGCTCATGTAGTGCCAGGTGCCGGCGATGGCGCCCGGATCGGTCAGCGAACCGAACCTCGCGTCCCTGGCGATGCCGAAGTCGGCGACCAGTACGTTGCCGTCGCGCGCGAGCAGGAGGTTGGGCGGTTTGACGTCGCGGTGCACGATCCCGTGTTCGTGCGCCGTGTGCAGCGCATCCGCGGCATCGGCGCAGAGCTTGGACACCGCGGCAAACCAGGCACCTGTTCCGAAGCCTGGCAGCAGGGGCGGAGGATCGTTCGGCGCATGGTGACGCTGCAGACGCAGCTCCACGTCGAGACTGTGTCCATCGACGAACTGCATCGCGAACCAATGTGTGACCCCGACGCGGCCTTCCGCGAGGACCGGCACGATGTGGGGGTGGGAGAGGCGTGCTGCGGCGATCGGTTCGCGATGGAATCGATCGACCAGGGCCGGGGGAGTCCCGGGGCCGGCGGTCATCACCTTGATCGCGACGAGGCGATCCAGCGAAGGCTGTCGCGCGAGCCAGACGGTGCCGGAGCCGCCGCTGCCGATCGGGTGCATCAGCTCGAACTCGCCGAGTCGTCGCGGCGGGGGCGCCCCTTCGTCCGCGCCGATGGAGCCGTCGAGGAAATCCGCCGGTGGTTCGTCGGCGAGCATGGCCCGCAGCTCGGTGAGCATCTCCGCGTCACCGCGACAGGACTCCACCAGGATCCGCTCCCGACGCTCGGGATCGGTTTCGTTCCGGGCGCGCAGGAACGCGGCTCGGAGTCGCTCGAAGCGCTCCGTCATTGCTGCAGCCGCCGTTGCAGCCAGGCTCGTGCGAACTGCCAGTAGTTGTCGCCGGTCCGTTCGGCGATTCCGAGCAGTTCTGCTGCTTCGGCATTGGTCCGGCCCCCGAAGAAGCGGAGAGAGACGTATTCGGCCATCTGCGGGTCCTCGGCAGCGAGCTGCTGGAGTGCTTCGTGCACACCGAACAGATCGCCGCCGCAGCGGGACTCCAGCTGGTCGACGACGAGGTCCAGTGGCTGGTGCTCGACTTCGCCGCCGCGCTTCTGTGTCTTGCGGCTTCGTTTGTGGTCGACCAGGATCCGCTCCATGGTCAGTGCCGCCGAGCGCATGAAGTGGACCGCGTCGTTCCAGGTGCGCGGGCGCCCGCCGAAGAAGCGCATGTAGAGTTCGTTGACGAGGGCGGTCGGCTGCAGCGTGTGGCCGACTTCCTGGCGAGCAATCACGCCTGCGAGTCGTCGCAGCTCGGCGCTCAGCAACGCGAACATCTGTGCCCCGTCGGGCTGGTCGGGCCCAGGAGTCGGCAATGGCGGCGAGGGCTCCGAATTCGGCTCCGGCATGGCGGGTCGGGGCGCGGGAATCCTAGCCGTGCCGGTCACGTGCCGGTGGGCGGAGTCGTCGGGCCAGGATTGCGTCGTCGCGGGTTGCATGGCGTGCCGCCGGACCGATGCGGGTGGAAACCGATGCGGGTGGAAAAAGGGAGGGCAGTTCGCTGTTCGAACTGCCCTCCCGTGCCCCTGCTTCTTCCCCTTTTCCGCCCCGGGGCGGACTTGTCATCTCAGGAGCGGTGGTGGAGGAAGCCAGGTGCCTCCCTCGACAGGCAGAACGGAATCCGGTTGCGCGGTGCGCAAGGAATCTGCGGAAAACGGCGCACGCGCCGTCTTGCTCACCCGGTCACTGGTCGGCTTCGGGTGGGCCGATGTCGATCGGCGCGTCCGGCTCCACGTCGGTGACACCCGCGACGTGCCGCGCCGATGCGGCGACAGCCGGCGAGGCCTGCCCGGTGATGCTCCCGATCGCGCTCATCACGTTCTCGACGCGAAAGCCGAGCCGGCGCAGTTCCGTGGCGACCTGGCCGATCGGGCGCGAGTCGTCCGTGGTGACGATCCATCGGGGGTGCGGGGGCATCGCGAGGTGCGTGTGGGGCCTGCCGGTAGCCTAGCCGCCCGCGCGCGCCCGGTGAGTGCGCGCGAGCGGCATTGTCACGATGCTCACCGCGGCGGTCGCGTGATCGCGACGGGCGGTGGTGCCTGCACCAGTCCGGCGCCGACCAGGTTTGCAGGCTGGGGCAGTCGCCGCGCACGCGCTTGCAGATGACGCCACAGCGCCATGCCGCGCAGCGACGCGCTCGTCTGCGCCCACAACGCCGCGCAGCCGGCCACGTGCGGAGTCGCCATGCTCGTGCCGCTCAGGGTGCCGTAGCGGCGCGGCATCGGGAGCGACGAGAACACGTCGCGGCCCGGGGCGGCGATCTCGATCTTCGTGTGGTTGGAGAAGGAGGACTTGCTCAGGTTCTGGTCCACCGAAGCCACCGCCATGATCGTCGGTGAGTTCGCGGGTGCACCCGTCGGACGGTTCTCGTTGCCGGCAGCGGCGACGACGAGGCAGCCGACACGAAGTGCCGCGGCGCCTGCCGCGGTGTACGCGCTCTGCACGGGACTGCGCGAACCGAGCGACATCGAGATCACCTGGCAGCGATTCGCGATCGCCCAGTTCAGCCCCGCGAGCACGCTGGCAGTGGAGCCGGAGCCCTGGTTGGTCAGCACCTTGCCGATGTAGATCGACGTGCCGTACCCGATGCCGTAGCGCGGTGTGGTGCCCGGCGGCGACTTCGGGCCGCAGGCCGTGCCGATGCAGTGGGTGCCGTGTCCGTGTGCGTCCTGGACGGGTTGTCCGACGAACGACTGCGACACGATGATGCGGCCGGCGAAGTCCGGATGACGCAGGTCCCCGCCGGTGTCGAGCACGGCGACCTTGATGCCCTGCCCGCTGCGGGGGCTCGTCGGCACGGCGCACGCTCGCAGACCCCACGTCGCACCGAGCACTTCCGCGTCGACGTCCTGGTCCGGATCCAGCAGTGCCGTGTCGCTGCCGCCGAGGTCGCGGTTGATCGTCTGCGTCGCGGCGAGGAAGCCGCGCATGTAGTCCCCGCCGTCGGCGAAGACGAAGTACTCGGGTTCGACCGCTTCGATCGCGCCGTCGCCTTCGCTCGTCGAAGCCGTGGTCAGACCGTGCGCTTCGGCGGCGTCACCGCCGAGCAGCGCGACCCCGCACTCCGCGAAGTTCACGATGTCCGCGTCGCCGACGTCTTCGACGGTCATCGCTTGACCGGCGAAGTCCCGGGTGTCGGCCACCTTGAGGCCCTGCGACTTCATCGCCTTCGTCCCCTCGGCGACCGCGTTCTCGCGATACGTGACGAGGTAGCGCCCGGTCTGCATCGAATCGTCGCCGCGCTCGATCGCAGCGATCAGCAACTCGTCGATGCCACACGATGCGGACAGGTTCCGCGCCTTCTCCTTCTTCTTGCTTCCCATGGTCGATCCTTGCCTGCTCGTACTGGTCTGCGAGCGGGCAGGCTCTCCGTCGCTCGCACGTGCGGACGCGGCGTGCGCCCGTGCAGCAGAGAACGCGAATGCGACCGCCGTGGCGCAAGTGACGACGATCCGCTGCGGCCATTCGCGTCGTGCGATCGCGGACTTCGCTTCTCGAGATCGTCCGGCTGTTCGAGCGGCACCGACCGCACGCGGGCGGCGGCACGGCCCGGCTCCTCGTGTTCCCAGATCCGAACGACTCGCCAACCCGCCTCCCGCAGGACGCGGTCGGTGTCGCGATCGCGTGCGACGTTGCCGAGCAACTTCGCGCGCCACCACGCGGCGTTCGCCTTCGGCCACGTCGCGTGCTTCGGGCAGCAGTGCCAGAAGCAGCCGTCGACGAACACGGCCACTCGCGCGCGAGCGAAGACGAGGTCGGCCCGACGTCGGATTCCGGCGAAGGGTGCGCGGTCGATCCGGTAACGAAGGCCGGCGCGGTGGACGAGTCGTCGCACGGCGAGTTCAGCAGGCGTGTCGCGGCGAGCTGTGTGGCGCATGCGTCGCCGGACGGTTGCCGAGGATGGCTTGGGGCGAGCTCCGTTCCGAAGTTCTCGCGCCGACCGTGTCCTCGAGTTGGATCCACGCACGCGGACAGTCTGCGGTCGCTTGCTCGGCATTTCGAAGGGTCGTGCGCCAATTGCCGCCAGCAGCCAGCAGATCGCACCACGGACTCGCCATTCGCGCCGCAAACTTCTCCGCGCCGCCGCAGAACTCCCATTCGCCCAGGATTCCCGTCCGCCGCCGCAACACGGCGCCCATTCGCGTCGCATCCCGCTCCTCCTCGCGCAACGTCTCCCCGTTGTCCCGAGACGCGTCCCATTCGCGCCGCAGAGCCGCCATCTCGCCGAGATTCCCGCCAACCGCGCCGCAATCCCGTCCGCACACCCACGACGCACCCGCTGGACTCGAACGGAAAGCCAAAGAACCCGCGCAGGGCACCCGACCAACCCCGCGCACACCGGGCTCGGCATCGACGCTCGGTGCAGCCGGCTCAGCATCCATCGTTGTGACCGGCGCCGAGAACAGCAGGCCCTGCCTCTCGTGCACGCGATGGCCGGCGGGAACGCGCTGCGCGAGCAGCTTCTTCACGACGGCCTGCAGCGCGACTCAGGACGTGTGTTCGCCCTCCTTCGGCGGCGGGGGCAGCGCTGGAGGCTGGACCGTTGGCTTCGGTTCGGATTGCACGAGCTTCGCGCCGACAGCCGCAACTACCGGTCCGCCCAGACCGACGACTGGCACCATCGCGCGATCGCGTCGCGGCACCTGATCGGCGAGAACCCGGAGCAAGTCGCCAGGCTTCTCGAGTGCGTCGGGATGCTCCTCAAGATAGTCCGCTTCGGCCGTCGAGAGGTGCCGCACGAAGACGCCCATGCGTTGTTCCTTGTCGTTGCCCCTCGTCATCTTCATGACGAGGAGGCGACCCCACTGAATGATCCCCTCGTCGCATGCTTCGAGTGAGGAGATCAACTCCTTGATCGTGCCGGCCGCGACGGCGTCGTTCTTGACCGCGCCAGTCTTCAAGTACTCGTCGATCGCTACGAGACCCTGATCGAGAAGGTCCCTTGCGGGCTTTGAGTCAGCGGTCTTCTTCGCTTTGAAGATTAGGTTGCGGAGCCATCCGATCATTCGACCCCCAGGGCAGCCGCCACCTGCATTCTCGGCATCGCATCGAGCTCGAACCCGTGCGCCTGCATGAATGCGTCGATCGCGCCGAGGATCCTGTCCTTTTGCTTCAAGCTCGCAGAGTCAGGCAGCCAAACCCTGACTTTCACAGGGTCAGGTGGCGGCTGTCCAGATGCCGCCGACAGCTCAGGATCCCCGGTGACGCTGAACTTCAGGTTCCCAACGTAGAGTCTCGTGCCCACCGACTGTCTCCTGGCTCAGGCTGTTGAGCGTTCGTTGATGGTAGCCAAGCGCTAGCGGCTGGGCGAGAAGCGGGCATCGGAGTTGGCGACCCTCGGCCGCGCCAGCCGATCTCGAAATCTGCTTGGCTGAGCCGCGGAACGTCACCGCGAATCCGCGAGCTTCAGCGCGGATGGCTGAACTCAGAAAACTGCTTGGCTGAAGCGCGGAACAACGCCGCGAATCGGCGAGCTTCAGCCTAGCTGGCTGAACGGCGCTGCCACTTCGGCGGGCTCTCGGCGGACTCTTGCGACCCTGCACCGCGCGGCACATGAAACGGTGCTGCCGAAAGGCGCGAAGCGAAACTGGAGCGGGTGATGGGGATCGAACCCACGACATTCAGCTTGGGAAC
>JAEUHQ010000140.1 GCA_016794565.1 Planctomycetota bacterium
GTTGTGGACCGACCGCGAGGAGCGCGTCTACCGCGCGCTGTTCGGCGACCTCGGCCAGGGCGTGCACACGGCGTCGCCGACGACGTTCGCGCGATATCGCAAGGAACCGCACCCCGGCTGGCTCAACCACGGCGTGTTCGCCTGCCCGCCGAACGAACGGCGCGCGAGCTGGATCCACGTCACTTCGGGACTGAGCAACCCGTGGAACCTCGATCGCCCGGGCAGGGATCCGTCGGGCTTCTCCGGCGTCGGCTTCGAACTCGTGATCGAGACCACGGATCCCGCCGACTGGGCCGTGCCGCTCCTGCACAACCTGATGGCGTACGAACTGCTCGTCGCGGTCGGCAGCTACGAGGGCGCCGAGCTGCTCGAGTACGGCAACCGCGTGCCGCTCGGCGCGTCGATCACGCCGGCGTTCGACAGTGCGATCCGCTGGCTGCTCGTCGAACAGCCGAAGCACTACCCATCGTCGTTCGAGATCGCGTCCGGCCGCGTCGACCTCTTCCACCTCGTCGGAGCGACCGATGCCGAGGTCGAACTCGCGCGGCAGACGAACCAGGACATGCTCACCGCCCTGCTCGAGAAGGGCGGCGTCTACCCGCGCACCGACGCGGCACGGCCGAGCCTGCGATGAACGACGACGCCGGAACACGCCGTCCGGCCCCGCAGCCGCCGCCGATGTCGCCCTGCGTGCGGGTCTGCGTGATGGACGCCGCGCGCCGCTACTGCACCGGCTGCCGACGCACGCTCGAGGAGATCGCGAACTGGTGGTCGCTGTCGGACGCTGGGAAGCGCGCAGTTCTCGCCGACCTGCCGGCACGGCGACCGACCGCGAACTGATGCTTCGAGTGGATCTCGCGGCGATCCGCGCTGCGCAAACCCGGCCGCCGCCTGCACTCGCGATCGCACCCGGCGACCCGGCCCGCGTTCGTTCGCAAGCCGAGAGCGGGCGGCGGGTTGGCGACACCGTGATCCACGCGAAGCACCAGTCCCGTGCTGGAACCGGGCGACGGGTTCTTGCACGATGCCCTGCCACGATGTCCGAGCCGAATCCTTCGCCGAAGCCGCCGCGTCCGCTGCGCATCCGCCCGCTCGCCGAGCGGAAGAATCTGGTGAAGAAGGACGCGTTCGCGAAGGTCCTGCCGCCCGTCGGCGGTTTCCTCCGGTGGTTCGAGTCGCTGCCGGACATCTATGGCAGCAAGGCGCTGAAGACGGTCGTCGACCGCATCGTCGAGGCGCGCCGGAACGGCCGCGAGGTCGGCATGTCGCTCGGCGCGCACGTGCTGAAGGTGGGCCTGTCGCCGCTCGTGATCGACCTGATGCGGCGCGGGTTCGTCACGCACGTCGCGACGAACGGCGCGTCGGCGATCCACGACTGGGAGACTGCCTACCAGGGTGCCACCAGCGAAGACGTCGCGGAGAACCTGCCCGACGGATCGTTCGGCTTCTGGCGCGAGACGATGACCGCGCTGAACGGCGCGACGTCGCGCGGTGCCACGACCGGCGAGGGTCTGGGCCTCGCGATCGGCCGCACCATCCTCGACGGTGCGCTCCCCCACCGGCATCTGTCGGTGTTCGCCGAGGCCGCGCGCCTCGGGATCCCGGCCACCGTGCACGTCGCGGTCGGCTGCGACATCACGCACATGGATCCGGACCTCGACGGCGCCGCGCTCGGCACGTCGACGCTGCGCGACTTCTGGATCCTCGCCGACACCGTCGGCCGGCTCGACCGCGGCGTCTGGTGCAACGTCGGCTCGGCAGTGATCATGCCCGAGGTGTTCCTGAAGGCCGTGTCGATCGCCCGCAACCGCGGACAGCTCGGTACCGACTTCTTCACGTGCAACTTCGACATGATCCAGCACTACCGCGCCGTCACGAACGTCGTGCAGCGTCCGCCGAAGGAGGGCAAGTCGGTGCTCGCGATGCACGAGATCGTGCTGCCGCTGCTGCACCAGGCGATCCTGTGCACGGCCGAGGCACGCGGCTGCCTGCCGGAGCCACGCTGATGGGCAGCAGCATCTCGGAGAACCGCCGCCTCGCCGACCTGCTGTCGGCGCTGCCAGCGACGCGAATCCTCGTCGTCGGCGACCTCATCCTCGACCGCTACGCCGACGGCAAGGCGAGCCGCGTGTCGCCCGAGGCGCCTGTGCTCGTGTTCGACTTCGACAGCGAACGCTACCTGCTCGGCGGCGCGTGCAACGTGGCCGCCAACCTGCGCGAACTCGGCGCCGCTGCTTCGGTGCTCGGCGTGATCGGCGACGACGAGGGCGGCCAGCGGCTGCGCGCGCTGCTGCACGACGCCGACATCGACACACAAGCGCTCGTCGTCGACACCTCGCGGCCGACGACGCGCAAGACGCGCTACGTCGCGAAGACGCTCCAGGTTCTGCGCGTCGACGAAGAGAGCCGCCAGCCGATCTCCGGCGCCGCCGAGGCGGCGGTGCTCGCCGTGCTCGAGCAGCGGCCGTTCCCGTGGAAGAGCGTGCTCTTGTCCGACTACGGGAAAGGTGTGCTCACGCCGCGCGTGATCCAGGCCGCGGTCGCCGCAGCCCGTTCGCAGGGCGGCGTCGCGGTCGTCGATCCGAAGGGCAAGGACTACACGATCTACCGCGGCGTCGACCTGCTCACACCCAATCGCGAAGAAGCGGAAGCGGCGACCGGCATCGCGATCCGCGCGACCGCCGACCTGCACCGCGCGGCGCAGCGCCTGCGCGAGATCACCGGCATCGGCAACGCGGTGATCACGCTCGGCAAGGACGGCATCTTCTTCGAGACGGGCGATGGTACGCACGAGATCCTGCCGACCGAAGCGCGCGCCGTGTTCGACGTCACCGGCGCGGGCGACACGGTGATCGCGATGCTGACCTTCTGCCGTGCCGCCGGCGTGCCCCTCGAGGACAGCCTGCGTCTCGCGAACCACGCCGCGGGCCTGACGGTCGCGAAGCTCGGCACGTGGGCGCCGAGCCGCCGCGAGATCCTCGCGCACCTCGGCGAAGCGGCGGGCGGCAGCGAGGGCAAGGTGCTGACACACGAGCTCGCGACCGAGGTCGCGCACCGGCTGCGCGCCGAAGGGCGGCGGCTCGTGTTCACGAACGGCTGCTTCGACATCCTGCACGCCGGCCACTGCGACTACCTGCAGAAGGCGCGTTCGTACGGCGACGCGCTGATGGTCGGGGTCAACACCGACGCGTCGGTGCAGCGCCAGCAGAAGGGCCCGGGCCGGCCGATCAACGGACTCGGCGATCGCATGGCCGTGCTCGCCGCGCTGCAGGCAGTCGACTTCGTGGTGCCGTTCGACGACGACACGCCGCGCGCGCTGATCGAGGCGACGACGCCGCATGTCCTCGCGAAGGGCGAAGACTGGCGCGACAAGGGCGTCGTGGGGCGCGAATGGGTCGAGAGCCACGGCGGCCAGGTGGTGCTCGTGCCCCTGGTGCAAGGGCGTTCGACGACGAACGTCATCGAGAAGATCAAGAAGTCGGGCGGCTGACCCGGCGCGGGAATACCGGCTCACCACCGGTCGTCGACGCGCCTTCGTTCCCGTCCCCTTCCCCCCGCCACGAGGTCGACATGCGCACCGTTGCCTGCATCACGCTCCTGTCCCTGCTTCCCTGGCCCACCGCGCAGGATCCCGCGCCGGCCCGGGCGGTCGCCGCTGCGCCCGCTCGACCGGCCGTCGCGCTGACGGGAGCGACGAGCGCCATCGAGAACGAGGGCTACCACCGCGTGGTGGACGAACAGAGCCTCGCGCGACTCTGGCTGCAGCACCGCGGCAAGCCGAAGCCCGACGGCGAGTACGGCTTCTTCTACAACGATGCCGGCGTGCCCGAAGTCGACTTCGAGCGGTACGAGGTCGTCGCGATCTTCGGCGGCACGACCGTGAACAGCGCCGGATTCGCGGTCGAGTCGATCGCCGACGAGCCCCGCCGACGCCTCGTGCGGTTCGACCATCGCCACTACCAGACCGAGGGTCCTGGCGGCGGCGCCCAGTCGGCGAAGCCGTTCGCCTTCTTCGTGCTACCACGCACGCCGCTGCCGATCGTGCTCGAGGAGGACGTGCAGGGCATGATCAACCAGCCTCCGCAATGGAAGGAGCGCGCGCGGCTCTGAGCACAACGCCCCACGGTCGCCCAACCGAGTGCGCACCCCCAGCTCGCCGCGCGCGGCTGGATCCGAGGTTCCGGGACGGGTGGTCGCTACGCTCGACGCTCCCCAACCAGGAGTTCCCCATGCGCCTCGTACCCGCCACGTTGCTGGCCTTCACCGTGCTCGTGACCCCGTTCGCCGCCCAGGAGCGCAGTGCGCCGAAGAAGCCGCTCACGTTCGCCGAAGCAGTCGAGCAGGCGAAGAAGGCGATCGAAGCCGAGAAGCTCGGGGCCGCGGTCACGGCGCTGCAGGCCGCGATCCGCGACGTCCAGAAGAAGCAGCGCACCGCGATCCTCGCGTGCCTGCCGAAGCCCGAGGGCTGGACGATCCAGGACAACGAAGTCGACGAGAACGCGGACGCCCTCGGCGCGACCATGGTCGTCATGGGGCTCAGCCTGACTCGACGCTACGAGAACGGCGACAAGAGCCTCGCCGTCGAAGTGACCGCGAACTCACCGATGCTGCAGATGCTGACGGTGGTGTTCAGCAACCCCGCGCTGATCACCGCGGACGGCGGCGAACTCGTGAAGTACGGCCCGCACAAGGCGATCCTGAAGAAGAGCGGCGACAACGGTCAGGAGCTGCAGATCCTGATGCACGACACGCACCTCATCAAGGTCGACGCGCAGGGCCTCTCCGCGGACGACCTGCTGAAGATCTTCGATCAGGCGTTCGTCGACCGTCTCGAGAAGCCGCTCGGCAAGTGACGTCACCCGCCGGCGAGCTTCACTTCGTGGCCGGCCTTCTTCAGTTCGGCGACCACGCGGTCGCGATGATCGCCCTGGATCTCGATCGCGCCGTCCTCGGCGGTGCCGCCCGAGCCGCACGCCTGTTTCAGCGTGCTCGCGAACGTGGCCAGTGCGTCGGCGCGCAGCGGCAGCCCGAGCACGACGGTGACCGGCTTGCCGTTCCGCACTTCGCGACGCACGCGCACGAAACCGTCGCCCGCCGGCCGCGTCGCCGCGGCGATCTGCTGCGCGCAGCGGCACTTGCCCTGCGGCTTGCGGCACCGCGGGCAGATGCGCGGCAGCGCGGAGTCGTAGACGACACCCATTCGCGCGCTACTTGCCGCCGCCCTCGGCCGCGGGAGGCGGCGCCGAGGCGTCGGCGATGCGCTTCTGCGCCCGCTGCTCGAGCGGAGCCACGTGCTGCGTGACCAGGCCGTCGTTGGCCGCCACCTTCAGCTCGAGCGGGTGCGCGACGAGGTCCTTCAGCGCGGCGAGCGCTCTTGCCTTGCCGTCGGCGTCCGCGGCCTTGTCGAGCGCGGAGATGCCGTTCTCGAGTTCCAACATGCGGCGGTTCACGGCCATGAAGTCCGCCATCGTGTCGACGAACACGGCCTCGGCGTCCGCGCCCTTGTCGACGGTCTTGTCGAACGGGATCACGTGCACGAGGTCGAGGCCCTTCTTCTTGTCGCCCGGCGCCATCACGAAGAGGGCGAGCATGCCCTCGTCCATCGGCGCCGCGCTGCCCGTCGTCGACTGCCGCTGTTCCTTGCCGTCGGGCAGCCGCGCGACCTGGACCTCGTAGCCGACGACGGGCTTGTCCGCCTTGCCGGCGAACGTCGCGCGCACCTGGACCGGTGCCTGCACCGGCGCCTTGAAGTACGTCGTGCCGGCGATCGCCATCACGCGGCCGGTGCCGCCGAGCTGGCCGTCCGGCACCCGTTCGCGTTTGCCCTCCTTGCCCTTGCCGAGCGTGCCCACCACCACGACGACGTCGCTGCGCGCGAGATCGCGGTGGAAGTCGACGAAGCGCATCTGCGGCGACACCGGCATCGCCGGCACCTGCGCTGCAGCGGTCGCAGCGGCGAGCAGCGCCGAGAACACGACGTGGCAGGTGGGCGAGCCCATCACCGCACCGCGGCGATGGCCTTGTCGTAGTTCGGCTCCTGCGCGATCTCGGGCACGAGCTCCGTGTGGGTCACCTTGCCGTGTGCGTCGATCACGACGATCGACCGCGCGAACAGACCGGCGAGCGGGCCGTCGGTCATCGTGACGCCGTAGTCCTTGCCGAAGTCCGGCCCGCGGAACGCACTCGCCGTCGTGACCTTCTCGATTCCCTCGGCGCCGCAGAAGCGCTTCATCGCGAACGGCAGGTCCTTGCTGACGCACAGCACGACCGTGTTCGGCAACGACGCCGCCTTCTCGTTGAACTTGCGCACCGACGTCGCACAGACGCCGGTGTCGATGCTCGGGAAGATGTTGAGCACGACGTTCTTGCCGGCGACGTCCTTCTGCGCGATCGGTGAGAGGTCGTTCTTCGTCAGGGTGAACGCCGGCGCCGGGCTGCCGACCTTGGGGAGGTCGCCGATGGTGGCGACGGGATTGCCTTTGAACGTGATCTTGGCCATGGGCGGTTTGTGTGGGAAGGGCGCGAGGTTATGCGGGACGGCCGCCGCGCGCCACGCGGGTGCAGCGCGAACGGAGATCAGCGCGCCGGGCGCATCGGCTTGCGAGCAGCCTTCTTCTTCCTCTTCGACACGGCGGACGCGCTGCGACCCGGCGGAGACGACGCGCCATACAAGATGTCGAAGACCTGCTCGAACTTGTCGACGTAGAGCACGTCCAGACCTTCGACGAGGTCCTTCTTCAGCTCGAGCACGTCGGGTTCGTTGCCCTTCGGCAGGATCACTCGCGAGAGCCCGAAGTTCTTCGCCGCGAGCACCTTCTCGCGCACGCCGCCGATCGGCAGCACCTCGCCGACGAGCGTCAGCTCCCCGGTCATCGCGACGTCCGTCGGCGCCTTCTTGCCGAGAATGCAGCCGAGGAACGCGGACGCGATCGCGATGCCGGCCGATGGCCCGTCCTTCTTGATCGCACCAGCGGGGAAGTGCAGGTGCAGGTCGAGCTCGGCCAGTTTCGCCAGATCGATGCCGAAGCGTTCCGCCCGACTCCGCAGGTAGCTCATCGCGAGCCGCGCCGACTCGGACATCACGTCGCCGAGGCTGCCCGTCAGCTGCAGCGCGCCCTTGCCCTTGCTGGACACCGCTTCGATGTAGAGCACGTCGCCGCCGACCGGCGTCCACGCCAGTCCCTGCACGACGCCGGGCAGGCGCTGCTTCCGTCGCTCGTCCGGACGGAAGCGCGGCTTGCCCAACAGCTGCTCCATCTCGGCGAAACTGAGGCGCCCGACACCCTGGCGCCCCCGGCCGACCTCGAGCGCCGTCTTCCGGCACAAGCGCTGCACCACCTTGTCGAGGCCGCGCACACCCGCTTCGCGCGTGTACTCGTCGACGACGCGCCGCCACACCGTGTCCGGGACGGACAAGTGCCGGCTCTCGAGGCCGTGGCGCTCGAGCTGCTTCGGCAGGAGGTGCCGCCGCGCGATCTGCACCTTCTCGTCGAGCAGGTAGCCGGGGATCTCGAGCACTTCCATGCGGTCGCGCAGCGGTTCGGGGATCTGCGCGAGCACGTTGGCCGTGGCCAGGAACATCACCTTCGACAGGTCGAACGGCACGTCGAGGTAGTGGTCGAGGAACGCGTGGTTCTGCTCCGGGTCGAGAACCTCGAGCAGCGCCGAACTCGGGTCGCCGCGGAAGTCGCTGCCGAGCTTGTCGACCTCGTCGAGCAGCAGCACGGGGTTGTTCGAGCCGCAGGCCTTCAGTCCTTGCAGGATGCGCCCCGGCAGGGCGCCGATGTACGTCCGGCGATGACCCTTGATCTCCGCTTCGTCGCGCAGGCCCCCGAGGGAGAAGCGCCAGAACTTGCGCCCCATCGCGCGCGCGATGCTGCGGCCGAGACTGGTCTTGCCGACACCGGGCGGACCCGCGAGGCAGAGGATCGAACCCTGGTGCCCTGGCCGCAGCTTGCGCACCGCGAGGAACTCGAGGATGCGCTCCTTCACTTCTTCGAGGCCGTAGTGGTCGTCGGCGAGCACGCGTGCGGCGCGGTCGAGATCACGATCGTCGACGGTCGCGACCGACCACGGCAACGACACGAGCCAATCGAGGTAGTTGCGGATCACGCCGTACTCGCCCGACTCGACGGGTGTCGTCTGCAGGCGCGTCAGCTCTTCTTTCGCGCGACGCAGCGCGGCTTCGGGCATGTTCGCCTTGCCGATCGCCTCCTCGAGGCGCTGCAGTTCGAGCGCGCGCGGGTCCTTCTCCTCCCCGAGTTCGCGCCGGATCGACTTCAGCTGCTCACGGAGGAAGTAGTCCTTCTGCGCCTTCTCGGCCTTGTCGCGGATCTCGTGCTGGATCTTCTTGTCCAGTTCGACCAGTTCGGTCTCCGCCATCGCGAGCTGCAGCGCGAGTTCGAGCCGCGGTTCGACCGCCGCCTCCGCGAGGAGCCGCTGGCGGTCCACCACCTTCCGCACGACGCCGCCCGTGAAGTCCGCGAGCTGGCTCGGGTCGTCGACGTTGAGCAACGCCGTCGCGAACCCCGTGTCCATCTGCTCCTGGATCTCGGCGAGCTTCTGGAGCTGCTTCTGCAGGAGCCGGAACAGCGAGTCGGCACGCGGTCCCTGCGCCGGGATCTCGACGATCTCCTTGATGCGCGCGACGAGATGCGGCTTGTCGCGCACGACCTTCTGCAGCCGGGCGCGGCGCAGGCCCTGGGTCATCGCCGACATGCCGCCGTCGGGCAGCTTGAGTGTCCGCAGGATACGCGTCACGACGCCGACTTCGTGCAGACCGTCGCCGCCCGGCTGCTGCTGCTCGGGGTCCTTCTGCAGTACGAGGAACAGGAACCCGTTGTGCGCCTCCGCCTTGGCCACGATGTCGCGCGCATTCGGCGAATCGAGCAGCAGCGGCATCATCAGATTCGGGAACGGGACCGCGTTGCGCAGCGGAAACACGAACATCGTGTCGGGCACGGCGTCCTTCAGGACGACCGATCCCCCGCCGTCGGCCTCGACCTTCAAGCCACCGCCGCGCTCCTCCGCGGTCGCGGCGCCGGCCGCGGCGCCGGCGTTCGGGGTCTCCGGCGTGTCGTCGCGATCTGCGGGCGTGTCGGCGGACATGGACGCCGGTTGTAGGCTCCGACCGCGGACCGTGAAAGGGCGGAGCCCGAGGTCAGTTCGCCCCGCGAGATCGGGCCCGTTGCACGGTCGTGGCCCACCGTTCGCGCAGGGCGGTCACCGCTTCGGCGGAGAGCGTCGGCGGTACGATCTGCGCGGTTCCGGGCAACGCGGGCAGGGCCGCGATGTCGCGCACAGCGCCGCTGCCGAGCAGCGCGAGACGAAACGCGCCGAAGGCCGTCGCCTCGAGCAGTCCCGGGCGCACGACCGGCGCGCCGAGCAGCGACGCCTGGATCTCGAGGAGCAGTCCGTTCGCCGCCGCGCCGCCGTCGACGTGCAGCGCCGCTGGCCGCGCGAGGCGACCGGCCGCGAGCAGCACGTCGTCCACTTGCAGCGCCATCGCCTCGATCGTCGCGCGGACGATGTGCGCCGCGGTCGTGCCGCGCGTGATGCCGGCGATCAGTCCGCGAGCGTCGGGATCCCACCACGGCGTGCCGAGCCCCGCGAAGGCCGGCACGAAGGCGACGCCGCCGGAATCCGGCACCGACCGGGCGATCGCTTCGGTCTCGGCGGCCGAACGCACGAGCCCGAGCTGGTCGCGCAACCACTGCACGGCCGCGCCGCAGACGAGCACGCTGCCTTCGCGGGCGAACGTCGTCTGCCCGGCGAGTCGCCAGGCCACGGTGGAGAGAATGCCCGGGCGCGTCTTCGGCATCGCGGGTCCCGCGTTCTGGAGCACGAAGGCACCGGTCCCGTAGGTGCACTTGCCGTCGCCTTCGGTGACGCAACCGTGGGCGAACAGCGCCGACTGCTGGTCGCCCACGACGGCCCGGATGGGCCATCCACGATCGGCCCACGTGCCGAAGTCCCCGGCGGTGTCACGAACCTCCGGCAGGCACGCCCGCGGCACGCGGAAGAGATCGCAGAGGTCATCCGACCACGCGCCGGTGCGCAGGTCGAACAGGCTCGTGCGCGACGCGTTGCTCGCGTCCGTCGCGAACACGCGGCCTCCCGACAGGCGATGGACGAGCCACGAGTCGATCGTGCCCGCGCAGAGGTCGCCCCGTTCGGCGGCCACACGGGCACCGGGCACGTGATCGAGGATCCAGGCGATCTTCGCGGCGCTGAAGTACGGATCGAGCGGGAGGCCGGTGCGCTCACGGACGAAGTCCGCACGGACCGCGAGGCCGTCGAGCACGCTGCGCGTGCGGCGGTCCTGCCACACGATCGCGCGATGCACTGGCGCACCGGTCCGCCGATCGAACACGACGACCGTCTCGCGCTGGTTCGCGATGCCGATCGCCTCGATGTTCGGCCGGCCCGCCGCTCCAAACGCAGCGTCCGCAGCCGTGAGCTGGCTCGCGAGGATCTCCGCCGCGTCGTGCTCGACGTGGCCGGGCTGCGGGAAGTACTGCGGGAACTCCTTCTGCCCGAGTCCGCGCGGCGTACCGTCCCGGTCGAACACGATGGCGCGGCTGCTCGTCGTGCCTTGGTCGAGGGCGAGGAACATGCCGCGCATTCTGCGGCGGCGTCGGTCGCCGACGAAGTGTCGTGTGCGCCGGACCGTCGATCGCCCGATCGAGCCGGTCGGCAGGTCGTCGAGCGGCCCGCGATCCGGTCCGTCGATCCCCGGCGGCGGGGAGAGAACCGTGCGGGCGCACGCCGCCGCGCTACTTCGCGCGGACCGACGAACCGTTCCGTGCCTGCCCCAGTGTGGAACGGACCCGTCGGACTGGTCCGGTCGTGCGCCCGCAGGGGGCGCGGGCTACGGACACCGCCAGCACGAACACACCGCGCGGAACAACTTCTTCACGCGCCCGAGCCGCGATCTCCCGATCGCGAGAGCGCCGACGCCAATGCCGCCAACGCCATGACCTCGGCATGACGCTCGTGCACGGCGAGGCCGCCTTTCGCCGCGATCGCACTCCGCAGAAGTGCGGGGGCATCGGCGGCCGCGACGTCGTGAAGCACGTTCGCGGCGAGCGCGGCGACGGCCATCGACGCGGGACAACCGGCCGCACGCCAGGAGGCCTCGACGATGCGGTCCGCGGAACAGCGGATCGACAGGCACACACGATCGCCGCACACCGGGTGCTCGGCCTCGCCGCGCGTCACGTCGAGCCCGTCGAGATCCCCCATCCGTGCCCCCTCGACCAGCACGGCACGCAGTCCGGGCGAGACCATGGTGCGTCAGGGTCGCGCTTCGTCGCCGGGAACCGGCGCATCGGGCGCCTTCGCGGATCCCGGCGGCAGAACGTCGTACTGCGTGAACTCGTCGGCGAGGAACCGGCAACCGCCGGCGCAGACACAGAGCAGGAGGGCGGCCACCGCACGCGCCGCGCGCACACCGGCGGTTCGACTACCGCACCGTTCCGTCGCTTTCGTCATCGAGATGCACCTCGTTCGCGAACAACTGCGGGAAGGTCTCGCGCCGGCGCACCAGACGCACCGCACCGCCGTCGACCAGGACCTCTGCCGCGCGGCGCCGCGTGTTGTAGTTCGACGCCATGCTGGCACCGTAGGCGCCCGCGGACAGGACCGCCAGGAGGTCCCCTGCCCGGCACGGCGGCAATGCCCGCCGGCGGCCCAGGAAATCGGAGGTCTCGCAGATCGGCCCCACGACATCGACCTCTCGTCGGGCGCCGTCACGTGGTCGTACCGCGACGATCGGATGTTCGGCCTGGTAGAGCGCCGGACGCAGCAGGTCGTTCATCGCCGCATCGACCAGCACGAAGTCGGTGCCGCCTTGCCGCTTCTCGCCGAGAACGGTCGTGAGGAGAACGCCCGCGTCGCCGACGAGGTACCGGCCCGGCTCGACGACCGGCGTCCAACCGCGGGAACGCAGGGTCGGCAGCACGCTCCGCGCGACGGCGTCGACGTCGAGCGCATGGCCTCGGCCGTAGCCGATTCCGAACCCGCCGCCGAGGTCGTAGTGCGTGACCCCTTCGCGCCGCAGCGCCGCGCCGTCGACGAAGGCCGCGACCTTCGCCAAGGCCTCGCCGTACGGCTCGGGCCGCAGCACCTGGCTCCCGAGGTGCACGTGGTACCCGCACAGGTGCAGCGACGGTTCGCGCACGATCGACTCGACGATCGGTGCGGCGACGTCGATCGCGACGCCGAACTTGTCCCCTTTGCGCGCCGTGCTGATGTACGAGTGCCCGCCGGCGGCCACGTCGGGATTGAGGCGCAGCGCGACCCGGATCCTGCTGCCATGGCGCGCGGCCGCGGCGGCGAGCAGCGGCACTTCGTGCGGCGACTCGACGTTGAAGAACAAGAGCCCCGCCGCCACCGCGGCCTCGATCTCCCACGGTTCCTTGCCGACACCCGCGAACACCGAACGGGACGCGGGCACGTTCGCCGCGGCGAGGCGATGCAGTTCACCCCCGCTCACCAGATCGAAGCCGGCGCCGCGTGCGTGCATGCGCGCGAGTAGCGACAGGTTCGGGTTCGCCTTCACGGCGTAGCAGACGTTCGCTCCGGTGCCGAACGCGAGCTGCACCCGCGCGAGGCGTTCGTCCATCGTCGCCGCGCTGTAGACGTGGAGCGGCGTCCCGAAGCGGGCCGCGAGCGACGCCAGCGGCACTTCCTCGCACCACAGCTCGCCGCCGCGGACATGGAATGCGTCGGCGCCGGCCTCGGGACAGGGCAAGGCGCCCGCAGCCGCCATCGCGATCAGGCGCCCGTCGGGGCGAGTCGGGCCTTCAAGCGGTCGAGCACGCGGCCGTGGATCTGGCAGATGCGCGACGCAGACAGGCGCAGGCGTTTTGCGACCTGCTTGCCCGTCATGCCCTCCAGGTAGTGGAGCTGCAACACCTTCCACTCCATCGGGTCGAGGCTGCGGCGGACCAGGGCCAGCAGCTCCTGGCGGGTGATCGCGTCGATCGGCGACTCGAGGTCGTCGTCCGCGATCTGCTCGCACGTGTCGACCTCGGCGTCGTCGTCGCCCTTGCCGACACTGCCGATCCGCGGCTCGTGGCGCCGCATCAGCGCCGCTTCGGTGATGCCGAGCGCCGCCGCGAGTTCGCTCTCCGTGGGTTCGCGTTCGAGCTCCATCGACAGGCGCGCACGCACGGCGTTGCGCTCCCGCAGGCGGCGACGGAACAGGCGAGGCAGGAAGTCGAGGTGGCGCAGTTCGTCCAGCATGGCGCCGCGCACACGAATACGCATGAACGCGGAGAACTGGTCGCACCGCTCGGGCTCGTAGCTGGCGATCGCCTGCATCAGCCCCCACATGCCGGCGTGCACGAGGTCCTGGGCATCGACGCTCCGTGGCAACCTGGTCGCCAGCCCGTGCGCCATCGCTTCGACCGTGGTCCGGTGCCGTTCGACGACGCGATCACGCAGGGACGTCGTACCGCGCTGGCGATAGCGCCGCAGCAGGTCTTCGGTCGAGTCTTCGGGCGGCGAACGTCGTCGCCGCACCGCACCGTGCGCGGAGTCGCTCACCATGCGCCACTCGGTTGCAGTTGGTTCACCAGCATCCGAAACACCTCGTGTGCGCATCGACCCGCACACGACGGCGCGCAGGCTACCACATGCAGCGAGGCGTGCGCAACGTACGACCGAGCGAGTTGCGAGCGCAGTGCGACCACTCGTCGCGCATCACGCATCGACCGCGCGCACGGAAAGCCGCAGTCGTCGCATCACTTCACGCTCCGCTTCGCGCATGCGAACACGATCGCGTGCACGCACGTCGTCGAACCCCGTCGTGTGCAAGATGCCGTGCACGATGTAGAGCGCGATCTCCGCGCGTGTGGTGTGACCGCTCTCGCGCGCGACGCGACGCGCGGTCTCCTTGCTCACGACGATCTCCGCACCGTCGTCGAGCGCGAACGAGATGACGTCGGTCGCCGTTGCGTCCCCGAGGTGCGCTGCGTGCAATGCCGCGATCTCCGCGTCGTCGGTCAGCAGCAGCGAGACGCCGAGATCCTCGCGCGAAACGAACGCCAGCGTGGTCGCCACGACACGGCGCACGAACGCACGGTCCACGCGTGGGCGCCCGCGATCCTGCACTTCGAGCCGCAAGCGGGGCCTTCGGCGCCGACGGACCGCGGCGCTCATGCCCGCGGCTTGCCCGCGGCGCCGCCCTTCGCGAGGTGGTGGTCGTACGCGGTCACGATGCGGCTCACCACCGGATGGCGCACCACGTCCTGGGCGTCGAGGCGCACGAGGCCCACGCCGTCGACGCCTTCGAGCTTGCGCACGGCGTCGGCGAGCCCGGACGACACGTTGCCGGGCAGGTCGACCTGCGACGGGTCACCGGTGACGACCATGCGCGATCCTTCGCCGAGGCGGGTCAGGAACATCAGCATCTGCGGCACCGTCGTGTTCTGGGCCTCGTCGAGGATCACGAACGCGCGGTTCAGCGTTCGCCCGCGCATGTACGCGAGCGGGCAGACTTCGACGGCGTCGCTCTCGAGCCAGCGCGTGCGCGTGCGGACGTCGAGCAGATCCTGCAGCGCGTCGTACATCGGCCGCAGGTAGGGATCGATCTTGGCCTGGAAGTCGCCGGGCAGGAACCCCAGCTTCTCACCCGCCTCGACCGCGGGCCGAACGAGCACGAGGCGCCGCACGGAGCCCTGCTTCATCGCCTCGATGGCCTTGCTCACCGCGAGGTACGTCTTGCCCGTGCCGGCCGGACCGACCGCGAACACGACGTCGTGCTGGTCCATGGCGGCGAGGTAGCGCTGCTGCCCCTCCGTACGAGGCCGCACGTGACCGGAGCCCGCCGGCCGCTGACCGCGATCCATCGCGGCGGCACCGTCGACGACGGGATCCGCTCCCAGGGTCGCGCGCAGACGCGCCGCGACGTCCTGTGTCGACATGCGGCGACCGGCGCGGATCACGGCGAGGCACTCCTCGAGGACCTGCTGCACCATCAGCACGTGCCCGTCGTCGCCGAGCAGACGCAGACTCCCGTCGCGTGCGAGCACGCTCACGCCGTGCAGTTCGCGAATCAATCGCGCGTTGCTGTCGAGGGGACCGAGCAGCGTTCGCGCCTCTTCGACCGACTGCACGGGGATCTGGATGTCCGCGTCACTCATCGGGCCGCGAGTCTACACGTCAGGTCAGGGAGACCAGCACCGGGAACCACGCGCAGAACGAGAACAGGAGGCTGTCGATCAGATCGAGCACACCGCCGTGCGCCGGCACGAGCCGGGAACTGTCCTTCGCGCCGCAGCGCCGCTTCAGCAGCGACTCGATGAGATCACCCGTCTGCGTCGTGATGTTGAGCATCACGCCGACGGCGAGCGACACCGGAAGCGACATCGGCACGAGACCTCCGAGCAACGGGTCGGCCAGCGTCGCCGCGAGCAGCACCGACGCGCCGAGACTGCCGAGCGCGCCTTCGATCGTCTTGCCGGGGCTCACGTGCGGGATCAGCTTCGTCCGCCCGAGCAGCCGGCCGACGCAGTAGCCGCCGATGTCACCGCCCTTGCAGACCAGCACGACGTACAACGCCGACGGCAGGCAACGCAGGCAGGTCCCCATCGCGAGGAACATCGGCCACGCCACGAACGTGAAGCCGAGCAGCGTCGCGCCCTGCATCTCGAGCCCTTTCGGCATGTCGTCGCGACGCAGCGACTTCAAGGCCAGCGGGAACAGGAGCAGCAGCGTCGACGCGACGAGCGGGTACAGCTCGTGGTCGACCACGTGCCAGCCGAAACAGAACGCGCTGCCGAGGAGCAGCACGGTCGCGGCGAACAAGAGGCCGCGCGCCACGGCGAACCCGGCGCCGCGCATCATCGCGACGTACTCGTGGGTGCCGGCGACGCCGAGCAACAGGAGCAGCGCCGCGGACAGCGTGCCCTCGCGCAGCCCCACCGTGCCGCGCAGGTCGAGCCAGTAGATGCCGCCGATCGCGGCGAGCATCGTCGGCGCGAGGATCGCACGCGTCGCGAGGTCGCTGCGACCCATCACAGCACCTTGCCGAACTTGCGCGTGCGCCGGCCGTAGTCGCGGAACGCGGCGTGCAGGTGCTCCGCACCGAACTCCGGCCAGCAGACGTCGGCCACGTGGATCTCCGCGTAGCTGACCTGCCACAGCAGGAAATTGCTGATCCGTCGCTCCCCCGCGGTCCGGATCAGGAGATCGGGATCTGGCAGCGACGGCTGGTACAAGTGCGCGTGGATCGCGGCTTCGTCGATGTCCGTGGCGCGCATCGCCCCGCTCGCGACCTTCGCAGCCAGCGCCCGCGCCGCATCGACGATCTCCTGCCGGCCGCCGTAGCTGATCGCGAGGCTGAGCTTCATGCCCGTGTTGCCGGCGGTCGCGGCGACGGTGCGGTCGAGCAGGTCGAGCACGTCGGAAGCGAGCCGATCGCGGCGCCCCGAGTGCAGGAGGCGCACTCCGTTCTTCATCAGCGTCGACAATTCCTCGGTGAGGAAGCGCTTCAGCAGCTTGAAGAGGAGGTCGATTTCGCGCTGCGGCCGCTGCCAGTTCTCCTCCGAGAAGGCGTAGAGCACGAGCGCCTGCACGCCGAGCCGCGCGCACTCGGTGACCGTCGTGCGCACGGCGTCGATGCCGCGTTCGTGGCCGCGGATGCGCTCGAGGCCGGCCTGCTTCGCCCAGCGGCCGTTGCCGTCCATGATCACCGCGACGCTCCGCGGCACCACGAAGTCGTCGTTCGCCTTCGCCTTCACCGCGGGATGACCTGGTCGCGTTCCGGCCCGACCGAGATGGTGCGGATGCGCAGCTTCGTGTGTTGCTCGATCGCCTGCAGGTACGCCTGTGCGTTCCGCGGCAGATCCTGGAAACGCCGCACGCCGCGCACGTCCTCGTCGAAGCCCGGCAGTTCGACGTACTCCGCTTCGGCGCTGGCGAGATCGAACGCCGGCATGTCCTCGGTACGCACGCCGTCGGGCATGCGGTACGCGACCGCGAGCCGCAGCGGGCCGAAGCCGCGCAGGACATCGAGGTTGGTGACGACGAGTTCGGTCGCGCCCGACACCGCGCCCGAGTAGCGGACGGCCACCGTGTCGAACCAGCCGCACCGACGCGGCCTACCCGTGGTGGACCCGAACTCGTTGCCCGCGGTGCGCAGCCGGTCGCCGATCTCGCCCTTCAGTTCGCTGGGGAACGGCCCCTCGCCGACGCGTGTGCTGTACGCCTTGGCGATGCCGACGACCGTCATCGCGTGCGGCGGCAGACCGGTGCCGCTGAACGCACCGCCGGTGCTGGCGTGGGAACTGGTCACGTAGGGATACGTGCCGTGCTCGAGGTCGAGCAGGCAGCCCTGCGCCCCTTCGAGCAGGATGCGCTTGCCCGCCGCGTGGGCCCGGCGAAGCACCGCGCCGGCGTCGACGATGCCGGGCCGCAACCGGTCCCCGGCGGCGAACAGCTGCGCGCACATCGCGTCGAGGTCGAGCGGCGGCATGCCGGCCGAGCCGAACAACGCGTTCTTCTGTTCGACGAGCGCCTGCAGCGCCGCGCGCAGACGCTTCTCGTCGAGAAGGTCGCCGAGGCGGATGCCCACACGCGCACAGCGGTCGCTGTAGGCCGGCCCGATGCCGCGACCGGTCGTGCCGATCCTGCCGGCGCCGCGCAGCGCCTCCGCCCACTGATCCTGGCGACGGTGCGCCTCGACGATCACGTGCGCGCGCTCGGACAGGAGCAGGTTGCGGCCGAGTTCGATGCGCAGGCCGCGCGCCTGCAGCTTCTCGATCTCGCCGCAGAGGTGTACGGGATCGACGACGACCCCGTTGCCGATCACGTTCACGGTGTGCGGATGCACGATGCCGGACGGGACGAGATGCAGGACGAGCTTGCCCGATGGCAGCACGAGGGTGTGGCCGGCGTTGTGGCCGCCTCCGAAGCGAACGACGAAGTCGGTGTCCGCTGCGAGGAAGTCGATGACTTTGCCCTTGCCTTCGTCACCCCAGAGGATGCCAACGACACAGGTAGTGGGCATGGAAACCGCGATCGCGAAAAAGCGCCGGAGCATACCACGCGGCTCCCCGCCTTCCGCAGCGGGAAAACGGCTCCCCCCGACACGCAACAGGATCGCACGAGGCCGGCATGAACACCCCCGACGATCCCGTGCGCGCTGCGGCGCTGCAGCACCTCCACACGTTCTGCGCGAACATCCTCCCCGGCACCGTGCGACGCATCGCGACGTGGAAGCAGCTGCGCCGGGCGCACGTGCCCGACCTCGTCGCGGAGCTGCACCAGGAGCTGGCCGTGGACTGCCTCGAACACGCGGCGCTCCTGGTGGGACTGTCGACGAACGACCGCAACGCGCGGTGGATGAGGTTCTCCGAGCGCTGGATCTACCACCAGCTCGTGCGCGGACGGACCAACGAAGAGGTTCACGAGAACGTGCCCGCGCCGGCGCTCGGCAGGTTCGTTCCGCCGGCACTGCTGGCCGAGAGTGTGCATCTCGGCAACGGCCGATGGAACGTGACGGCGACCGCACGCCGGAGCGGGCGACGCACCGCGGAGCTCCAGCGCGAACTGGACCACCTGCTCGTGCACCTCGGTCACGACGACGAATATGACGCGTTCTGGCGCATGCGACTCGCCGAGGCTCTCACCGGTCTCGCCGCGGACCTGCTGCGGGAGCGCGGAGCCCTCCACACGCTGGCCCGTGACACAAGGTACCCGACGTGCGCGCCCGGCTCCGACGCATCCGCTCGATCGGCGCACGATTCGAGATCCGGCCGTCGACGATTCGCGTGCGGCGCATCCTGAGGCCCTGGCTGCGTCGACCACGTCTCGACGCCGGAGCGCCGCGACGTCTGCTCGAGGACGCCGTGGCACTCGCGCCGGACACGAGCGGCCCGCGGCTCTGGCTGTTCGAAGCGTGCATCGCCCAGGACGACATCGGCGGCGCCGCGGCGGCGATCCGGACCGCCCGTCGCTGCCGCCCTCTCGACCGTCCCACCCTCGTGCTCGCCCGCGCACGCCTGCTCGAGGCCCGAGGCCGCTTCGGCGCGGCTCGCGCCCTGGTCGCGCGCGCAGCGGGTCGCTGGCCAACCGAGCCGAGGCTGCGGTGCGCGCTGTCCTGCGTCAGCGACTGACGGTCGACGCCGCGAGCGCGGCCTCGAGCTGGCGGGCGAGGTCGCGCTCGCCGGCGTCCCACCCCCGCGGCTCGGTCCACGCCGGCACGCCGACGAACGGCTCGCTGACGCGACGCAGCTCGACGACGACCCCGAGCCCGCCGCGCTCGTCGCGGAACACCGCGGCGCGCCGTTCCCCCTCGGGATCCGCGACGGGCGCCCAGCCGGTCCGCAGGAGGAACCGGTCCTCGTCGACGAACTCGATCTGGCCGAACTCGCGGAGCAGCACGGCACGGCACGTCGCGAACGCATCCGGTGGCAGACCGCCGGCGATCTCGACCGGGAACGCGGAGTAGGGCGCGACGGCGCACGCCGCGGCGAACAGACACGCCACGAACGTCGCCCTACTTCGCGCGACCATGACCGCCACCCCCCGGCGTTTCGACGACGACGACCTGGCCCGGCTCGAGGTCGAACGAGTGCTTCGCCGGCAACCGTCGCCGGCGACCGTTCGCGATCCGCCACAGGCGTCCGGGCGAGCCGCGGGCGCCGCCGTCGTCGCCCGGCGGCCCGTGTTCGTGCCGTTCGCCGAGGAACGACACGCGCAGCGGCACGAGCGCCGTCACCTCCTTGCGCAGTCCGTCGCCGCCGCGATGCCGGCCGCGCCCGCCGCTGCCGCGGCGCACCGACAGGGAACGAACGTGCACCGGCAATCGCTGCTCGAGTTCTTCGATCGGCGTGTTGCGCGTGTTCGTCATGTGCGTCTGCACGGCAGCGCGCCCGGCCGCGAACGCGCAGGCGCCGGCGCCGCCCGGCAGGGTCTCGTAGCTCGTGAACTCGGCGCCGGCGGCGTCGACGCCGCCGAACGACAAGTTGCTCATGGTGCCTGCAGAAGCAGCCGGCACCCGACCGGGAGCGGCTCGGGCCAACGCCGCGAACACGATGTCGACGAGGCGCTGGCTCGTCTCCACGTTGCCACCCGCGACCGGCGCCGGTGAGACGGGATCGACGAGACTGCCGGGACGCGTCTCGAGCGTCACGAGCCGGAAGAGCCCGTCGTTGGTCGGCAGGCGGTCGGGGCAGAGGCAGCGCAGCGCGTACACGCACGCCGCCATCACGATGCTGCGATTCGCGTTCACACCGCCGCGCGCCTGGTCGCACGTACGACGCCAGTCGAACACCGCGCGCCGGCCGTCGAGGCGCACGGTCAGTGCGATGCGCAAGCGGCGGCCGCCGAGCCCGTCGCCCTCGAGATGGTCGTGCGCCGAGAACGTTCCGCAGCGCATCCCGGCGATCGCGCTCCGCGCCGCCCGTTCGGTGTAGTCGAGCAGGTCGCGCGCGGTCCGCCGCACGGCCGCGAGACCGCGTTCCCGGGCGAAGGACTCGAGCCGCGCGGCGAGCTGCTCGAGACAGGCTTCCTGCGCGCGCAGATCCGCCAGCCGCTCTCCGGCGCCGCGCACGTTGCGAGCGAACAGGCGCAACAGGTCTTCCTGCAGTTCACCGCCGCGCCGCAGCAGCACGGGCGGGAGCACGAGCCCTTCGGCGTGCAGATCCCCCGCGACGCCCATCGACCCGGGTACGGCACCGCCCACGTCGGCGTGGTGTGCACGATTCACGACGAACCACTCGGGGCGCTTGCCGCGGCCGACGAACACCGGCCGGACCATCGTGATGTCGGGCAGGTGCGTGCCCCCGGCGTACGGATCGTTCAGCACGACGACGTCGCCACGTCGCAACCGGTGCGCGCGCCGCGCCGCGGCAACCGCGTCCGCAGCACTGCCGAGGTGCACGGGGATGTGCGCCGCCTGCGCGACGAGCCGGCCGTCGCGGTCGAACATCGCTACCGAGAAGTCGCGCCGTTCGCGGATGTTCGGGCTCACGGCACTGCGCATGAGGCGCGCGCCGGCCTCCTCACAGAAGGCGCTCGTCAGGTGATGGAACACCTCGAGTTGGACCGGATCGGCGGTGCGGGCCACGGCGCGCAGTGTGGCGGACACCGCGAGGGCGAGGAAGAGCGTCGCCCGGAATGCGCGCGGCCGCGTGGGACACCCACGCGGCCGCAGGACATCGGTCGGAACTGCGGCTGTGGATCAGCCACCACCCTCACCGCGACCGGCGCCACCGCCGCCTTCGCCGCGGCCAGCACCGCCACCACCCTCACCGCGGCCGCCGCCGCGGTTCGGGCGGGCGGGCATCGCGGCACGGAGGGCGTCCATCGCCTTCTGCGCGTCCTCCATCTTGTTCGCCGCGAGCGCCGCTTTCAGCGCCTCGACGCCGGTCGACAGCTTGTTCGCACCGTCTTCGTTGCCGTTCTCGCGCATGCGGTCGATCATCGTGCCCGACCGGTCGAGGCTGTCCTTCAGCTGCGTGATCTCGTCGGCGCTCATCTCGCTGATCTTCTTGTTGCCGACGAGCGCGCCGAACAGGCCGCCGCGCATGCCGCCCTGGCCGCGACCGCGTTCGCCGCCCTGCTTCGCGCGTTCGATCTGCTGCTGCAGGCGCTTCACTTCTTCTTCGTTGCCGGCCTCCTTGGCCTTCGCGAGCTGCTTCTCCAGTTCGGCCATGCGAGCTGCCGGATCGGGGCGGCCCTCGCCGCGGCCGCGCGGTGCATCGCCGGCCGGCGCGTCGCCGCCACCCGCGGTCGCCGGCATGTTGCCGAGCAGCTTCTCGTACTTCGCCTTGAAGGCGTCGCGCTCCTTCGACTTGCCGAGGCGATCGAGCAGCGAGTACTGCTGCTTCGCGGCTTCGGCGGCAAGCTTGTGCTCCGGGGCCTTCGTCAGGAACTGCTCGTAGAGCACCATCGCCGCGGCGTGATCCTTCGGCCCCTTCTCGAGGTAGTACGCCTTGTAGAAGAGCGCTTCGGTCTCGTCGACCGCGGGACCCTGCGCGGCGAGCGGCAGGGCGAGAGCGAGCAGGGCGGAGGCAATGCGGATGTTCATCGTGGTTCCTTCGGAGAGTGCGTTCGAGCCGGCGCGGAGCCGGGGTCGAAAAACGTAGGCGACGGCTACGGCACCCTGCCAATGCGCCCCACGTAACGGATTGGTCGCGCGAGGCCGACTGCCCCCGTTCGCGCACTCCTTCCCGGAGGAGCCATGAATCGTTCGCCCGACGACGAAGCCGCGACAACACCGAAGCCCGCGCCGGTTGCAGAGGAGGCGCCCCGGCCGGACGCATGCGGCGCCGGTGTCGCCCCCGCAGGAGAACGCCCGCCGCGAAGGTGGCGGATCCCGACGGACCCGCCGCCCGCGTGACGGTGTCAGCGATGCGCGCGGGCGCGCTCGAGCAGCGCGTCGCGCACCATCGAGCCGAGTTCGCTGCACTTGTGGTCGCCGGCCTTGAGGCTGCGAATGCGTCCCGCGCGGATCAGTTCGGCAACCGTCGCCTCGAGTTCCTTCGCGGCCTCGTGCTGGCCGATGTGATCGAGCATCAGGCCCATCGCGAGGATCGTCGCGAGCGGGCTCGCCTTGTCCGTGCCCTTGTACTTCGGCGCCGAGCCGTGAATGCCCTCGAACATCGACACCTTGCCCGGGTGGATGTTGCCCGACGCCGCGATGCCCATGCCGCCGATGAGCATCGCGCCGAGGTCGGTGATGATGTCGCCGAAGAGGTTGGTCGTGACGCACACGTCGAACCACTCCGGCGTCTTCACCATCCACATGCACGCCGCATCGATGTAGGCGTGGTCGGTGGCGATGCCCGGGTAGTCCTTCGCGACCTTGGCGAAGATGCGCGTCCAGATGTCCTGGGCCCGCACCGCGTTCGCCTTGTCGATCAGCGTCACCAGCGGCTTGTCCTTGCCGGGCTTCGGCCCGCGCTTCTTCGCGAGCTCGAACGCGTGGCGGATGATCCGTTCGGTGCCGCGCGCGGTGTAGATCATCGACTGGTGCGCGATCTCGTAGTCGGTGTCCTTCTTGGTAGTCCCGTAGACACCGGCGTAGGCGTCCTCGGTGTTCTCGCGCAGGAACAGGATGTCGATGTCCTCCGGCTTCTTGCCCTTCAGCGGACACAGCGACTCGTGGTACAGCTTCACGGGGCGCAGGTTCACGTAGAGGTCGAGCCGGTGCCGCATGCCCGCGATGATCGCGAACTCGAGCTTGCCGACCTCGATGCGCGGATCGCCGATCGCACCGAACAGGACCGCGTGCATCTGCCGGATCCGGTCGAACGCCGCGTCGGGCATCGTCTCGCCGGTCTTCAGGAAGTGCTCCGCGCCGTAGGGAAGGTGCTCGCGCTTCGTCTGGAAGCCGTGGATCGACTGGATCGCGTCGAGGACCTTGAGGGACTCGCGCACGACTTCTTCGCCGATGCCGTCGCCTGGGAGAACGCCGATGTCGTAGACCTTGCTCATCCGTGCTGCCGGGGTCGCGCCGGCGGGTGCCGGCGATTTCGAGGGCGGAGCAGTATGGCGCCCCTCCCTGCCGCCGCCAATCGGTTTGATTCTCGGTTCGGCCGGTCGGTGCAGCAGGCTCGCGGGCTGGCTAGACTGCGGCACGCAAACCGCCGGTACCACCGCACACCATGATGCATCGCACGTTCCTGTCCGCACTCTGCGCCACGTCGATCCTCGCGACCGCCGCCGCACAGAACGAAGAGGCCGACTTCAACCAGCGCCAGGCCAAGACCCTGAACGCGTTCGCCAAGAAGGCCTTCGACAAGGGCTTCCCGCGCATCGCGAAGGTCGTCTGGATGCAGACGATCAAGCTGTACGACGCCGACAACGCCGACGCGTGGACGTCTCTCGGCAACGTGAAGATCGGTTCGTCGTGGAACCCGGACCCGAAGCGCCCCTACCCGACCCAGGACACCGGGAGCGGCGCCGAAGGCCAGCCGCTGAAGAGCGCCTACGAGACTCTGAAGAAGGACCTCGCGAACCAGCACCGGCAGCAGGCCGAGAAGTACTCGAAGGCCGGCCGCGCGGACCGCGCCAACCACCACTGGCAGATGGTGCTGCGCTGGGTCGACAACGACGAGCAGGCGAAGAAGGCACTCGAGTACGTGGAGATCGGCGGCCTGTCGGGCACCGACCTCGAGAAGACGCTGTACGAGCGGAGCAAGGCCGTCGAGAAGGCGATCGAGACCCAGAGCAAGACGGACTACGAAGTGAAGCAGGTGACCGACGTCAAGTGCGAGCCGCTCGACGTTGCGCAGGTCAAGTACGTGTCGGTGAAGTCGCAGCACTTCACGCTCCACGGCGACCCCGACCAGCTCGACAACCTGATGAACGCCCTGCGCTGGGCCGAGCGCACGCTCGAGGTCTGCAAGGTCGCGTTCCCGTGGCAATATCAGGACGGAGAATGGCCGAGCGAGTGGGCGTGCCTCACCGCGAAGGAGACCTACCACCAGATCCTGAAGGCGAACCAGGTACCCGATCTCGCCTGGAAACTCGAACACGGCGCATCGGACCAGATCGGGCGGACCGAGATCACCAACACCGACGGCGTGCAGGTGCTCCTCGACGCCTGCGTGCGCAACGTCGCGCAGGACTACTCGGGCTTCGGCTCCACGGGCTTCCGCGAAGGCATCGGGCACACGTTCGTCGGGCAGATCTTCAACAACAACCGTCTCTTCGCGATCGATCGCAAGCGGCAGGAAGGCACGTCGGCGAGCGAGGAGGACCGCGAGTTCCAGTCGCCCGACTTCGACGTGTGGAAGAACCTCACGCTCGAGATGGCGTGGAAGGTGACGGGTGGCGTGCCGGCGAAGATGCTCGCGTTCTGCGACGCCGCCAACTTCCCCAACGAGGAGCGCATCAAGGCCTGGTCCTTCTGCGACTACGTGATGCGGCGGGATCCGGAGCTGCTCCGGACGCTGGATCGGATCGCCCAGGAGATGAAGGCGGCGCGCCTCAAGCAGCCCGACGAGTTCGAGAAACGCTTCGCCGAGAAGCACCCGGGAATCACGCTCCCGCAGCTCGACAAGGAGTGGGAGGACTTCTGGACCGGCGCGTCGCCCGTGATGAAGGCGATCCTGAACAACACGCCGCCGCTCAACGCGATCAGCAAGGGCGCCGACAAGTGGATCGAGGCGTTCAACGCCGCGCGCAAGGAACACGAGGCGACGCCGGTGCGCTGGTCGGCGAACTTCTCGGCGCGCTGCAAGGAACACGCGGAGTATCTGAAGAAGAACAAGCCTCTGCGCACGCCTGCCGAACTGCACACCGAGTCGGTGGAGCTCGGCGGCACCTACAACGGCGCGCTCTTCGCGGAAATGGCGCTGGTCGAGACGTCGGCGAGCATCGGCAACAGCAAGCAGATGTTCAAGAAGTGGATGTACCTGCCGGGCTACCGCGACGCGCTCGTCAACAACTCCATCCTCACGGTCGGCGCCTTCCTCGACGGCGATGTCCTCGTCATCAACGTGACGAGCGGCATCGGCTCGCCCGACAAGGCCAATGCCGGGATCCGCTGCTACCCGCCGGCGAACGACCAATCCAACAGCATCATCTTCGAGGGCGAGGTCGCCGTGACGGATCTCGGGCCGGAAGCCGAGGCGATCCTCAAGAAGAACGGCCGCGAGGGGAAGAAGACGATCGGCTTCCCGCTCACCTTGCACGCCGGCGGCACCGGCGGCGTCGGGATCCGCGGTTCGCTGAAGTGCTCCGTGGTCGGTCCGAAGGGTGACCCGATCGAAGGCGTGCTCGTCTACGACGAAGGTCGTGTCCGCACGACGACGGCGCCCGGCATGGTGACCTTCTGGCCCCTCGATCCCCTGCCGAAGGGCAAGATCAGCTTCATCTGGACCTGGGACGGCAACGGCTCGCAGCAGGTCGCGAAGGGCGCGTTCACCGCGAAGTAGCGCCGTAGCGCCGCGGCGCTCCCGCGGCGGGGCTCACCAGAAGAGGCGCTTGCTGCGGATGTCGATCTTCCGCACGGCCGCGCCCCGAGCAACCCAGCACTTCCAGTCGCGGCCGTCGTAGGAGCCGAGCTCCCGCGCGTTCCACAGATCACGCAGCTCGGCGACCGTCGCGAGACGGACGAGCGCGGGATTGGACGTCGCGGATGACACGAGTTCGATCGCGAGCACCAGGTCACCCGGCTGCAGGTCCGTGTCGACGCTCTGCTCGCCGGCGAACACCCGTTCGATCGCCACGAACGACGCCGCGATCTGCGTCGGCTCCCCGGTCACATCGCCGCTGAACTGCCTGTGCAGCGCGATCGACGCGGCACGCGCACGCTCCGGATCCTCCGCGTAGGGGAACTCGCGGCACAGGAGACCCGATTGCCTCACGACGGCCCAGACCTCGGGGGCCATCGGAGCGACGCGGATCGTCTTCTTCTCGCCCTTGCGTTCGATGACGAGGGCGATCTCCTTGCCGGGCTCCTTCTTCAACAGCTCCATCGCGAACCCGGGCCCCCACGTGATCGCGACGTCGTCGACAGCCACGATCCGATCGCTGCCCAGGACGCCGGCCCGCGCGGCCGAGCCGCGGTCGTCGACGTCCATCACGACCACCCGACCCTCGTCGTCGATCCATCGCAGGCCGAGGTCCGGGCTCCGCAGCTTGTACGCGGCGAACAGGAGGCCCAGGATCTGCCGGCGAACGTGGTCGACCTCGATCGCGTAGCCCTTGTTCGTGAACGTGCCGCCGCCCGCGCTGTTGATGCCGACGAGGCGCCCTTGCATGTCGAGCAGAGCGCCGCCGCTGTTGCCGGGGTTGATGGCCGCGTCCGTCTCGATCAGGTGCTGCAGCTTCGCGAAGCGACCGCGGACGCCGATGCCCTGGTCCTTGGCCGAAACCACGCCGAACGTGATCGTGTTGGCGCGCCCGTGCGGGTTGCCGATCGCGGCGACGTTCTCGCCGATCGCGAGCGAATCGGAGCTGCCGAGGTCGACGGCAGCGACCTCTTCGCCGGGTTCGAGCTGCAGCTGCAACAGCGAGAGGTCGTCCTCGCGCGAGATGCTGAGCACCTTCACGTCGTACTGCTTGCCGCCGAAGATGCGGACGAAGACCTTGTGGTCGGGCCGCATCGAGCCGTCGGGATTCGTCGCCTCGTCGACGACGTGCCAGTTGCTGATCGCGAGGCCGAAGCGATCGATGATGACGCCGGAGCCGAGCCCCAGCGTGACCCACTGCGGGTCCGGCGGGAACGGGTCGTCTGCCTTCTGCACGGCGACGTTCTGCGCGATGTAGACGTTCAGCATCGCACCCGAGGCACGCTGCACCATCGCGGTCAGCGGACCGGTCCTCAGCCCCATCTCGGCCTCGGAAACGGCGGCGGGTGCGCGAATCGACTCGTCGGCGGCAGCCCCCGCTTCGATCTCCTTCTGGAACACCCGGCGCACGCGCCCGATGCCGACGAACGTCGACAGATTCGTCTCCGTCGTCACCCGATCGCCGCGCTGGGCGAACGCCACTTCGAGCGGGTCCTTCGCGCCGCCGTCGCCGATGCCGAGCAGGCGGCCGGCGGCGTCGACGATGGCGCCACCGGCGTTCTGGTTGCCGAGGTTCGCATCCGCCTGCACGCGTCCGCCCTCACGATCGCGCCGCGCCGACACCACCCCGCCGCTGACGACGACCTGCGTGCCGAGCGGGTTGCCGACGGCGAGCACGACCTCGCCGAGAATGGCGTCGTCGTCGGGATCGCACGCCGCGGCGACCAACGTCGCTCCCGCCGGCAGTTCGACCTGCAGCAGCGCCATGTTCGTCGCACTGTGCGTCTTCACGACCTTGGCGGGGAACGTCTTTCCGCCGGCCGTCCGCACGCGCGGATCACCGTCGCGCACGATGTGCGCGTTCGTGACGACGAGGCCCTTCGCGGAGATCACCACGCCCGAACCGAGGCCGTCGCGCCGCTGCACGGCCCCCGGATCGCGCCCCCCGAGGTCCGGCCACTCGCCGCTGCCCGAAAAGACACCCACCACCGACGGTGCGACGCGCGCGACGGCAACGGCGCCGGCATCCGAGTGGCTCTGTCCCCTGACGAGCGACGCGTTCTTCGCTGCGACGGCCGCGAACTCCTTCGCGAACGTGCGGCGGATCGTGCCCGCCGGCACGACGACGCCGAAGCTCGGCTTCCTCAGGTCCTCGATCGTCGGCTCGCTCTTGTCCCGCAGCACGTGTTCCGCCGCGTAGAGGCCCAGCAGGCGCCCGGTTCGATCGACCACGGGCGCGCCGTCGCAACGGTAGTCGCTGCGCGAGTCGGTCATGAAGAGGTCGTTCGCGGCGAACGACTTGCCGCCGAGTTCGACCGCCGCGAGCACCGGGCTCGCGACGCCCGCGAACGCGAGCATCTCCTTGCCCTCCGGCCGCGCGATCGCGATCGCCATCTCACCGGGCAACGCGCGGTCGAAGCCGAGTTCGACGAAGGGCAGGCCGCCGGCGGGCGGGGTCACGCGGAGCAGCGCGAGTCCGGTCGCGTCGTCGACGCGCTCGATCCCGGCCGGCAGCCGCGTGTTCTCGGCGTCGTCGAGCTGCACGAACAACCTCTTGTCGTCGGCATCGATCGCTTCGTGCACGAGGTGACGCCACGTGACCACGAGCCCGGTGGCGTCGACCACGACGCCCGAACTCGAGCGCTCGATCGCGAACTTGCCCTGCGCGCCGTCGACCTCGACGACGACGTGAACAACGCCGACCCGCGCCTTCGCCACGGTCGCCGCGACAACACCGCGCTGGGCCGGCGGTGTGGACACCGCGTCGGCCGGGGCCTTCAGCAGCGAGGGATTGACATGGCCTTGCGCCGGAGCGGCGGCGGCGAGACACGACCAGAGCACGACGGAACGCGAACGCATCGCGGCAGCCTACCGTGCACCCCGCCAGCTCGCAGCGTCACTTGCCCTTGTTCTCGGCTTGCAGGGCTTCGTTCGCTTCGGCGCGCTTCTTCGCCAGCTCGATCATGCGCTTCTGGTGCTTCAGGTAGTACTCCGCGCCGGACTTGATGCGCCCCATCGCGGCGACCTCACGCTCGGTGAGGTTCTGGTACCCGCTGCTCGCAGAGACGGTCGCCATCAGACCGTCGAGGACGGGCACCGTGCGCTTCAACGGCGGGTAGATCTGCTGCGACAAGCCGATGAGCCGTGCGAGCTCCTTCTGCTCCTTGCGCGTGTTCTTCGCCATCGGCGAGAACGCGCTGAGCGCCTTCAGCGCGTCGTCGGTCGCCGTGAGCGCCTTGTCGAGCGCGGCGGCGTTCGCGTCCTTCAGCGAAGGCTTCACTGCGGCACACTCCACGAGGCGCTGGCCGTTGCACACGCCGCACTTCTCGAAGCCCTTGCCGCGGCAGCCAAGGCAGTTGCTCCAGCGTTTGTCCTCGCCGAGGGTCAGGAGGCCGCTGCCCGGGCAGAAGCCACAGATCACGCCGCCGGCCCCCTGGCAGCCGGGACAGATCGCCTTCGTCAGCGGATCCACGGTCTGCCCGGTGCCCGCGCAGGTGTGGCAGACCGCCATGCGGTCCTTGCTGCGGTTGCAGTCGACGCACTTCGTCGCTTCCTCGGGGTAGCGCTCGCAGGTCGGACACTTGACCTTGCCGGTGCCCGAGCACGCCAGGCACTTCGTCGGTTCGAACGCGACCCACTGCTCGACGCCCTTGTCGTCCTTCGCCGTGGCGCGCTCGAGCTTCTCCGGGATCGGGTACTTGAACCCGTCCTGCGCGGACAGCGCGAACACCATCGACAGTGCGACCAACAACAGACGGAACGGACCGGGCACCGGCATCGACGACCTCCTCGGGAAGGACCGCAGGATAGCGCTGCACGGAGCCCCGGCAACGCGCGGAGTCAGGGCGCGGGCGTTTCCCCCTCGTCGCGATCGCCGTCGGTCGCGTCGTCGGCTTCGAGCCCTGCGCGCTGCAGACGCAGCCGGACGCGTCGATTCTGGCGGCGAAGACGATCGTTGCTCTGTTGCAGGCGGCCGAGTTCGTCGAGCAGCAGGCGCGCATCCGCCGCGGGCAGCACGAGGTCGGCGCCCTCGCGCACCTTCGTCCGGATCGCCTTGCGCAGTCGCTCGAGGTCGTCGTCGTTCGCCATCCTGGCAGCGAATCGCGGCGGAGTGCGCGGCGCAAGACTGGCGTCGCGCGACCCGCTCGCGAAGATGCCGGGCCGTGGATCGCCTCGACGAACTCCTGCGCGCCGCCATCCGCGCCCGCGCCGACACGATCGCGCGCCTGCACGCGGAAGGCACCGACTGCTACCGCCTGCTGCACGGCGTGTCAGAAGGAGCGCCGGGCGTGACCGTCGACCGCTACGGGCCGCTGCTGCTCGTGCAGACCTTCCGCGACGCGCTGCCGGCGGCACGCATCGACGAGCTCGCCGCGGTCGCGAAGGACGAACTCGGCACACCGCTGCTCGTCGCCGGCAACCACCGCGGCGCCGCGAGTGACACGCCGCCGCACGATCCCTCGCCGGCGGCACTCGAGGAGCACGTGTGCCACGAGGGCGGGACGCGGTTCGTCGTGTGCGCGCGCCACCGCGGTCAGGATCCGTGGCTGTTCCTCGACTTCCGCGCCGGACGTCGCGCGGTGCGTTCGCTCGCCGCGGGACGTTCCGTGCTGAACCTCTTCGCCTACACGTGCGGCGTGGGCGTCGTCGCGGCGGCGGCCGGCGCGCGCGAAACGTGGAACGTCGACTTCGCGGCGAGCGCGCTCGAGGTCGGCCGCCGCAACGCGCAGGCGAACGGCATCGCCGACGGAGCCTTCACGACGCTGCACGGCAACTGCATCCCGGTGCTGCGCCAGCTCGCGCGCATGCCCGTGCAGCGCCGCGGCCGGCACGTGCCGTTCCCGCACGTCGAACCGCGCCCGTTCGATCTCGTCGTGCTCGACCCGCCGCGCTTCGCGAAGACGCCGTTCGGCACCATCGACGTCGTGAACGACTACCAGTCGCTGTGGAAGCCGTGCCTGCTCACGCTCGCCGACGGCGGCGCGATCGTCGCGACGAACCACGTGCCGACCGTCGCGGAGGCCGACTGGCACGACGCGCTGCGCCGCTCTGCCGCGAAGGCGGGGCGCCCGCTGCGTTCGCTGGAGGCCGTGCCCGTCGACGCCGACTTCCCGTCGTTCGACGGCCGCCCGCCGCTCAAGGTCGTGCTCGCGCAGGTCTGAAGCCGAAGACCCGACCTCAGCGGAGGCCGACAACGCCTTCGGCCACCCCCGAGAGATGGGACGGCAGCTCGACCCGGCCTGTCGCCGTTGAGCCGCGCCCGTCGCGGGCGTCGGCTCCAACCGGGCGGGCGAAGCCCGTGGCTCGCCCGTTCGCTAGTAGACCGTCTCCCCGCAGCG
>JAEUHQ010000151.1 GCA_016794565.1 Planctomycetota bacterium
CGACCTTGGTCGTGACTTCCACATCCTGCCAAACACCGTTCGGGTTGACGGCTAGAGGCCTTTGCGCCGAAGCAGTCGGCACGGGCCCAGAACGCCCCTGGAGGGCGTGCAAGGCCTTCAACACGTCCTGAGGCAGGTTCATCGAAGTCTTGAAGAGCTGCTCCTCCTTGGGCTCCGGCGGGGGTGCATCCCCTTGCTTTGGGAACTCGCGAACGAAGAACGCCGACTGCGCATCCTCCGCGACACGCACGAGCCGGATCGTTCCAAGCACTGGCGCTGGCTGGCCAGGTTGCGCCACCGCGGCCGCTGGCGACATCGGCCAAACTTCGGCGGCTCGACGGGGGTCGCCAGCAGCGTTGACCCAGAGCTTCTGCAGGATCTCGCTCCCCATGGGCGACATCGGCATGCTCGACGTACCGCGCAGTTGCGTGGGGTTCTGCTTTGGCGCGTTCGCCGGCGGCCGCGTGGCTTGGTTGCCCTGAGCACCCTTGGTGACATCCGCGGGCATCGCCGGCACGCCCGGCATTCCGGCGCCAACGGCCGGGCGGGTGTTCTCGCGCACCCACCACTCTGGCGGCTTCACGTTCGCATCGGGCCTGAACCGCAAGATCACATGGCTGTTGCCGCCCTTGCCGTCGTGGGCGTCGTCCGAGACCAGAGAAACCAGCTCGAACATCTGCTCGAGTGGCGTGGCGACGTACGCAACCGGCACTTTGCTCCGATCGTTGTCATCCGGGCCCTTGGGCTTTGGCGGTGGCGGCGGGACTTTGCCCACGAGGTTGGCCGTCTTCAGCATGGCCCACCACGGAATCGTGTCGGGCGAGTAGCGCCACACATCGGAGATCCGGCCGGTGCCACGCCCCTTTCCCAGACAGTCCTTGCCCGCCTTCAGCCCGTCGTTGTGCGCACTCTCCCGAACCTCCTTCTTCCACGATGGCAGCATCTTGTAGACGTTCCACCCCGAGAGCCCCAACAAGCCGAGGGAGGCTGTGTAGAGCAGGAAGTTGATCGGCAATCTCATCGGCGTCACCGAGCGTAGCGAACCGGGTTCGAAGCGGAAGGACCTGAGCGGAGTCCCTCAGACGACCTGGAGCGGCCGACTATTCCGCAGCTTGCCGGAGGGTGTCACATCGCGAAACGAAACGAGGTCGCCAAGGCGACCTCGTTGCTCATTCGCACATGGACGCTGGCCGATGCCAGACCTGAAGCTGGCTGTCGGCCAGGGCCGTCCTCACCAGGCGAAGTGGCTGTAGGCGCTGTTCGCCTCGGCCATCTTGTGCACGTTTTCCTTCTTGGTCACCGCCGCGCCCTGGTTGTTGAAAGCGTCGAAGATCTCTTCGGCCAAGGACTTGCCCATCGGCTTGCCGCGCTTGCTGCGCGCCGCGTCGACCAACCAGCGAATGGCCAGGCTCTGCTGGCGCCGCTTGTTGACCTCACGCGGGACCTGGTAGGTCGCACCACCGACTCGCTTGCTGCGCACTTCGACGCGCGGCTTGATGTTCTCGATCGCCTTGGTGAAGACATCGACCGGCTCACTGCCCTCTACCTTCTTGCACACCGTGTCGAGTGCATCGTAGAAGAGCCGCTGCGCAGTGGTCTTCTTCCCCTGCAGCATGATCTTGTTGATGATCTTGCTGGCGAGCTTGTTGTTGTAACGGGGATCGCCCTTCAGGAAGACTTCGGTGGACTTGTAGGAGCGAGGCATCGGAAACTCAGGCGGGAATGCAGTCGGGGAATGAGCTGTACAGGATCACGTCAGGACAACTTGGGCAGCCCCATCACTTCTTGGGGCGCTTGGTTCCATACTTCGAACGGCTGCGGCGACGGTTCTCGACGCCCGAGGCGTCGAGGCATCCACGCAGCACGTGGTAGCGCACACCTGGAAGGTCGCGCACACGGCCGCCGCGGATGAGCACGATCGAGTGCTCTTGGAGGTTGTGGCCTTCGCCGGGGATGTAGACCGTCGTTTCCTTGCCGTTGCTCAGGCGGACACGGGCGATCTTGCGAAGTGCCGAGTTCGGCTTCTTCGGGGTCATCGTCTTGACCTGCAGACACACACCGCGCTTCTGCGGGCACGCATCGAGGATCGGAGACTTGCTCTTGTACTTGATCTTCTTGCGACCCTTGCGGATGAGCTGGTTGATCGTGGGCATGCTGGGCTAGGCGGTCCGAGAATTCAGGGCGGGACAGGATAGAGAAAGAAATCGCGATTGCAACCCCGCTGCGGCCCTGGGCACAGGAACGCAGGGGGGTCGCCAGGGATCAGGCCTTGTCGGCCTCCTGGCTCTTCGTGGACGACGAGGGCTGCGGGTCGATGCCTTCGAGCCGAATGACCGGCCCCCCCTCGTCGAGGAACCCCTGCTTGGACAGTCGGCCGAGTTCCTCGGCCGCCGCCTGCAGGTCGACATTCTTGCGAACGCGGGTCTTCTGGTAGCTGCGGAAGCCGGTTCCCGTGGGCACCAGGTGGCCAAGGATCACGTTCTCCTTGAGGCCGACCAGTTCGTCCCGCTTGCCGGCCAAGGCCGCCTCGGTCAGGACCTTGGTCGTTTCCTGGAACGATGCGGCGCTGATGAAGCTGTCGGACTGCAGGGATGCCTTGGTGATGCCAAGCAACAGCGGCGAGGCAGTCGCTGGCTTCTTTCGCTGGATGCGCGCGCGCGTGTTCGCCTCGCGGAAGCGGAACTTGTCCACCACCGCTCCCGGCAGGAAGTCGCTGTCACCCGGATCCTCGACCTGAACCTTGCGCATCATCTGCGCCAGGATGATCTCGATGTGCTTGTCGTCGATGCTCACACCCTGTGCCCGATAGACCGTCTGGACCTCGCGCAGCAGGTAGTTCTGCACCGACTTCTCGCCTTGGATCGCCAGGATGTCGTGCGGGACCAACGGACCGTCGACGAGAGCTTCGCCGGCCTTCACGTGGTCACCGCGGTGGACACGCAGGTTCTTGCCTTGCGGCACCAGGTGCTCGCGCTCGAGCCCGCCTTCGCCCTTGACGATGATCGTGCGCTTGCCGCGACGCTTGTCGCCGAGTTCGACCATGCCGTCGATCTCCGACAACACGGACGGGTCCTTGGGACGACGCGCCTCGAACAGCTCGGTCACGCGCGGCAGACCACCCGTGATGTCTTGCGTGCCCTGGATTTCGCGCGGCGTCTTGGCGAGCAGCATGCCTGCGGTCACGCGTTGGCCGTTTTCGACCTCGATGTAGGCCTTCTCGGGAACGGGGTTGATCGCCAGGCGATTGCCGTTCTCGTCTTCGATGATGAGCTGCGGGTGCAAGTCACCCTTGTGCTCGATCATCACCTTGCGCTGGACCTTGGTCTCGGTGTCACGCTCCGTGCGGAACGTCTTGCCCTCGAGGATGTCCTCGTAGCGGACGATACCGCCGACCTCGGCGAGGATCGGGTTGTGGTGCGGATCCCACGAGCACAACACATTGTGCTCCTTGACCTCTTGCCCGTCGGTGACGTGCACGACGGCGCCGAGCGGCACCGCATGACGTTCGAGTTCGCGATCCTTGCTGTCGACGACCAGGATCTCGCCCTTGCGCTTCAGGACGATGTTCTGCGTCGCAGCCTTGCCCTTGGCCTCCTCGGCGGCCACCGTGACCGTGGTCAGATTCGCGAACTGGACGCGACCGGCTCGCTTGTTCTTGATCTCCGACTCTTCGACCTTCTTCGATGCCGTGCCACCGATGTGGAACGTGCGCATCGTGAGCTGAGTGCCGGGTTCACCGATCGACTGGGCGCTGATGATGCCGACCGCGAGCCCCGGTTCGGCGACGGCGCTGCGCGACAGGTCCATCCCGTAGCACTTGGCACACACTCCGATTGGAGCTTCGCACGTGAGCGGCGAACGGACGCGGATGCTCTCGCTGGCCACCACACGCTCGACCTTCTTGGCAATGTCGATGGTGATGAGGCCATTCTTCTCGACGATGACCTCCTCGGTCATCGGATCGACGATCGCGTGCAGCGCGACGCGACCGCGAACGGCGTCGACGAACGACACAGCGACCTTGTCACCCTGGTAGACGGTGCCCTTCTCGACTCCGTTCTCCGTCCCGCAGTCATCGACACCGATCACGACGTTTTGCGCAACGTCGGCGAGCTTGCGAGTCAGATAGCCCGAGTCGGCGGTCTTGAGGGCCGTGTCGGCCAATCCCTTGCGGGCGCCGTGCGTCGAGGAGAAGTATTCCAGCACCCGCAAGCCTTCCCGGAAGTTGGCCTTGATGGGCTGCTCGATGATCTTGCCGGACGGCTTCGCCATCAGGCCACGCATGCCGGCGAGCTGACGAATCTGCTCGACCGAGCCACGCGCCTTGGACATGACCATGCAGAAGATCGGGTTGACATAGAGCCGCCCGTCGCGCGTGTCGTTGCGCAGCTCGTGCAGCATGTCCTCACCGATGCGTTCGCGCGCGTGCGTCCACGCGTCGATGACCTTCAGGTAGCGCTCGCCTTCCGTGATGATGCCGCGCGCGTGCGCCGTGTGGATCTTCTCCACTTCCTTCTGCGTCGTCGCGATGATCTTGTCCTTCGTCGGCGGCACGACCATGTCGTCCTTGCCGAAGGAGAGACCCGCGCGCGTCGCCGCCTTGAAGCCCGACTCCTTCAGGTTGTCGAGCAGACGCAGCGTCGCGTCACGACCGAGCAAGAGGTGGCAGTCCGCGATGATGTTCGCGAGCCCCTTCTTGTCGAGGTCGTGGTTGTAGAACGGCATCCCCGGTTCGAGGATCTCGTTGAACATGATGCGACCCGGCGTCGTCTCGACGAGGGTCTTGCCGTCGGTGCGGACCGTGTTGCCCTGGTTGCGGATCTCGATGCCCGCAGGGAACTGCACCTTGATGCGCGCATGGATGTGGATCTTGCCGTTGGAGTACGACATCCACACTTCGTCGCGCGAGGCGAACGTCTTGCCTTCGCCGAGCTCCCCTGGCCGCGCGAGGCTCTGGAAATAGCAACCCAGCACGATGTCCTGGTTCGGCGCGATGATCGGACCGCCATGCGCAGGCGAGAAGATGTTGTTCGTCGACAGCATCAGCGTCGACGCTTCGATCTGCGCCTCGAACGACAGCGGCAGGTGCACCGCCATCTGGTCGCCGTCGAAGTCCGCGTTGTAGCCCGAGCAGACGAGCGGGTGAATGCGGATGGCGTTGCCTTCCACGAGCACCGGTTCGAAAGCCTGGATGCCGACGCGGTGCAGCGTCGGCGCGCGGTTCAGCAGCACCGGGTGGTTCTGGATGACTTCTTCGAGGATGTCCCAGACCTCCTCGTCCTTTCGCTCCAGCATCTTCTTCGCCGATTTGATCGTGTCGGCGTGACCGAGCTCCTTCAGCCGGCGGATGATGAACGGCTGGAACAGTTCGAGCGCGATGATCTTGGGCAGACCGCACTGGTGCAGCTTCAGATCGGGCCCGACGACGATGACCGAACGCGCCGAGTAGTCGACGCGCTTGCCGAGCAGGTTCTCGCGGAAACGGCCCTGCTTGCCCTTGATCATGTCCGTCAGCGACTTGAGCGGACGGTTGCTCGAGCCGAGCACGGGGCGACGGCAGCGGTTGTTGTCGAACAACGCGTCGACGGACTGCTGCAGCATCCGCTTCTCGTTGCGGATGATCACTTCCGGTGCGTTGAGGTCGAGCAGCTTCTTCAACCGGTTGTTGCGGTTGATCAGGCGGCGGTAGAGGTCGTTGAGGTCCGACGTCGCGAAGTTGCCGCTGTCGAGCGGCACGAGCGGGCGAAGATCCGGCGGGATCACCGGGATCGCGTCGAGAATCATCCACTCGGCCTTGTTGCCCGAGTCGCGGAGCATCTCCACGGTCTTCAACCGCTTGATGATGTCCTTGATCTTCTGCTTGCTCTCGGTGCGTTTCAGATCCTCGCGCAACGTCTCGGACAGCGAAGGCAGATCGAGGCGCCGCAGAAGGTCGCGGATCGCCTCCGCACCCATCGCAGCCTGGAACGCCATTCCGTACTTCTGGCGGGCCTGGCGGTACTCGTCCTCGGACAGGAGCTGCTGCGCCTTGAGCGGCGTGTCACCCGCATCGATGACGATGTAGTCCTGGAAGTAGATGACCTTCTCGAGGCTAGCCGTCTTGAGGCCGAGCAACGTCCCGAGACGCGACGGCATCGCCTTGAAGAACCAGATGTGCGCAACCGGCGCGGCCAAGTTGATGTGGCCCATGCGCTTCCTGCGCACGCGGCTGTGCGTGATCATCACGCCGCACTTGTCGCACGTGATGTTCTTGTGCTTGATGCCCTTGTACTTGCCGCACGAGCACTCCCAGTCCTTCTCCGGCCCGAAAATGCGCTCGCAGAAGAGGCCGTCGCGTTCGGGCCGGTACGTTCGGTAGTTGATCGTCTCCGGCTTCTTGACCTCGCCGAAGGACCACGTCCGGATGTCCTCGGGCGAGGCCAGCCGAATCGTCACCGAAGCGTAGTCGTTGATCTTGTCGTAGATGGGCTCGACCATCGTTGCGCCGCCTGTTGCTTGTGGACTCGCGAGCTTCTGCCCTCGACCGGGGTCGGTCGCAGAAGCGGGTGTGAATGAGAACGGGGACTAGCCTGGGATCACGGACTCCGCCGCGCCGCGCTTGTGCAGTTCGATGTTCAGGCCGAGGCCCTTGATTTCGTTGCAGAGCACCCCGAAGGAGACGGGCGTGCCCGGCTCCAGGATGTTCTCGTTCTTCACCATGGCCTCGTAGATCTTGGTGCGTCCGTCGACGTCGTCCGACTTCACAGTCAACAGTTCCTGCAGGATGTTGGCCGCCCCGTACGCTTCGAGCGCCCACACTTCCATCTCGCCGAAGCGCTGGCCGCCGAAGCGCGCCTTGCCACCCAGCGGCTGTTGCGTGATGAGCGAGTAGGGACCCGTGGCGCGTGCATGCACCTTGTCGTCGACGAGGTGGTGCAGCTTCAGCATGTAAAGCGTGCCCACCGTGACTCGCTGGGTGAACTGCTCACCCGTGCGGCCGTCGTAGAGAACGGACTTGCCGTCCTTGCTGAAACCGGCCTTCTCGAGCGCTGCCTCGATATCGGTCTCGGACGCCCCGTCGAACACCGGCGAAATCGCGCGGAAGCCGAGCTTCCTCGCGGCCCAGCCCAGGTGGGTCTCGAGAATCTGGCCGACGTTCATGCGGCTCGGCACGCCGAGTGGGTTGAGCACGATGTCGACCGGCGTGCCGTCCGCGAGGAACGGCATGTCCTCCACCGGGAGGATCTTGCTGATGACGCCCTTGTTGCCATGGCGACCAGCCATCTTGTCGCCGACTGAGATGCGCCGCTTGGTCGAGACGTAGACCTTGACCATCTCGAGCACACCCTGCGGCAGCTCGTCACCGCGCGACAGGCGATTGACGAGCTTGTTCTTCTCCGCTTCGGACTCCTCGACGCGCTCCCCGAACTCCTGCAGGACCTGCATGAGCGCCTGGCGCTCCTTGCCGTCCTTCAGCTCTTCGGCAACCTGGCGCACGCGGTCGCGGACCGTGCGAAGGTCGAGGATCAGCATGTCGTCGCTGACCGACAGCTTCTTGCCCTCCGACGAGGCCACCGCCTGGCCGGTGATTTCCTTGGCGCTCTCGAGCAGACGCTTCGTGTTCGCACGGAACTGCTTCAAGAACTCGATCTCCGCGTTCTTGATCTCCTCGAGGTTGCGCGTGCGCTCGTTCTCGGTGAGGTTGACCTTGCGGCTGTACTTCTCGGCACCGATCACGATGCCTTCGACGCCGGTCGGAACCTCGAGCGACGCGTTCTTCACGTCCTCGCCGGCGCGACCGAAGATCGCGTGCAGCAGTTTCTCCTCGGGCGTCAGCTCGCTCTTGCTCTTCGGCGCCACCTTGCCGACGAGGATGTCCCCCGGCTTCACACGGGTGCCGACGCGGACGATGCCGCTCTCGTCGAGGTGGCGGAGAGCCTTCTCCGAGACGTTCGGAATGTCGCGCGAGAACTCTTCGCGCCCGAGCTTCGTCTCGCGGATCTCGATCTCGAACTCGTCGATGTGGATCGACGTGTAGACGTCGTCCTTGACGAGGTTCTCGCTCAGGAGAATCGCGTCTTCGTAGTTGTAGCCGTCCCACGGCATGAACGCGACCGTGAGATTTCTGCCGAGAGCGAGGATGCCGTTCTTCGTGGCCGCCCCGTCGGCGATGACTTCGCCGGCCTTCACCTTCTGGCCGAGCTTGACGATCGGCGTCTGCGTCTGGCACGTGCGCTCGTTGAGCGCTTCGTACTTTCGAAGCTTGTAGACATCGTCGCCGATCTCGATGCGTGTGGCATCGACCGCAGTGACCGCGCCGCCCTTGCGGGCACGCACGACCATGCTCGAGTTGCGAGCGACGATCTCCTCCATGCCCGTCATGACGAGCGGCGCCTCGGAGATCAGCAACGGCACGGCCTGCCGCTGCATGTTCGAACCCATCAGGGCGCGGTTCGCGTCGTCGTGCTCGAGGAAGGGGATGAGCGACGCGGAGACGCCGACCACCTGCTTCGTGCTGACGTCCATGAACTGGACTTCCTTGGCATCGACGAGCGCCGGATCGCCCTTCACACGAGCAATGACGCGACTCTGCTCGTCACCAACAAGGCGACCGGACTTGTCGACCTCGGTGTCCGCCGGCGCCAGGATGGCGTTGTTCTCCTCGTCGGCGCGCAAGCGGCGCACTTCGTCGGTGACCTTGCCGTTCTTCACCACGACGTACGGCGTGGTGAGGAAGCCGTAGTCGTCGAGCGCACTGTAGATCGCGAGGCTCGAGATGAGGCCGATGTTCGTGCCTTCCGGAGTCTCGATCGGGCAGAGGCGGCCGTAGTGCGAGATGTGCACGTCGCGCACTTCGAAGCCGGCGCGCTTGCGATTGAGACCGCCGGGTCCGAGCGCCGACAGGCGGCGTTCGTGCGTGAGCTGGGACAGCGGGTTGGTCTGGTCGACGACCTGGCTCAACTCGCCGCGCGCGAAGAAGTACTCGATCGCCGACGAAAAGGTCTTGCTGTTGATCAGGTTGCGCGGCGTGACCGTGTCGACGTTCTCGAGGTTCATGCGCTCTTGCGCCGTGCGCCGGAGCTTCAGGAAACCCTTGCGGAACTCGTCACCGGCGAGCTCCTGGATCGTGCGCACGCGCCGATTGCCCAGGTGGTCGATGTCGTCGATCTCGCCCTCGCCCCCGCGGAGTCCGAGGATGTACTTGATGGCCTGCACGAAGTCGGCGGCACCGAGCGTCTGCTGCGTCTCCGCCGTGGTCGTGCCGAACTTGCGGTTGAGGCGGAAACGACCGACGCGACCGAGCCGGTAGCGCGTCTCGTCGAAGAACTTCTCGTGGAAGAGCTCACGCGCCTTCTCGATCTGCGGCGGGTTGCCGGGGCGCAGGCGCTGGTAGATCTTCAGCAGCGCCTCTTCGTGGCTGTTGGTGGTGTCCTCACGCAGCGTGTTGAGGATCAGGAAGTCCTCCGGGTCGCGGAGCACTTCGACTTCGCGCAGTTCGCTGTCCGCGATCGCGCGAGCGGCTTCCTCGGTGATTTCTTCGCCACTGCGCACGAACGGATCGCCGCTCGCCGCATCCACGATGTCGCCGACGGCGTAGGTGCCGACCAGCGACTTCGCGAACTTGGCTTCCGGGTCCGACTTCTTCCGACTGACCTTCTCGACGTCGTAGAACTCGCGGAGGATCGCCGCGTCGGTCGAGTACTTCTGATCCATCGCCCGCAGCAGGGTGCTGCACGCGAACTTGCCCGACTGGTCGATTCGGATCGCGACCGAGTCCTTCTTCGTGACGTTCAGTTCGATCCACGAGCCGCGCTCTGGAATGATCCAGCACGAGTGGAGCTTCTTCTCGCCAGTGTGGAGCTCGACGGAGAAGTCGACCCCGGGGCTGCGGTGCAGCTGGCTCACGGTGACGCGCTCGCTGCCGTTCACGATGAACTCACCGCCACCGATCATGATCGGGATCTCGCCGAGGTAGATGTCCTCCTCGACGGGTTCGGGCTTCACGAGCCGCACGCGAATCTTGAACGGGTACCCGTAGGTGACGCGAAGCTTGCGGCACTCCTCGACCGTGTAGCGTGGCCGCCCCAGCTCGTAGCTGACGTACTCGATGCAGAGCGTCTTGTCGTACGAGTAGATCGGGAAGATCTCGCGCAGCAGCGCCTCGAGCCCCTCGACCTTGCGCCGGTTCGGTGCGACGTCTGGCTGCAGGAAGTCGAGGTACGACTTCGTCTGCATTTCCACGAGGTCGGGGATTTCGGCGACGGACCTGTATCGCCCGTAGACTACGGTCTCCATGCGGTTCCACCTGCGGGCCTAGGCATGGCCCGGAATCTGCGACCTGAAACGAACGAAGAGCGAGCTGGCACTCGTGGGAAGACGCCGCAGCCGGGGATCCACCTTCTCACACCACTTGCGTGCAAAAAGCGAACCGGCGAGCGGGCAGCAGAGTAGGAGCACGCCGGGCCGACTCGCAAACAAAAAGCTGCGAGCCGTTCGGTAGCACCATCCGGCGAAGCAGCGCGGTGACGCACGAAACGACGGCGACATCCACGCAGGATGCCCCGCCGCTTCGCCAAGCCGACCGAGCTGTCCGCACTACTTGAGTTCGACCGTGGCGCCAGCCTCGGTGAGCTTCTTCTTGATGTCCGCGGCCTCGTCCTTGTTGACGCCTTCCTTGACGGGTTTCGGCGCCTCGTCGACGAGTGCCTTGGCTTCCTTGAGGCCGAGGCCCGTGATCTCGCGGACGACCTTGATCACGTTGATCTTGTTCGCGCCGCCGTCCTTCAGGACGACGGTGAACTCGGTCTTCTCCTCGGCAGCGGGCGCCGCGGCGCCACCACCGGCCGGAGCCGCCGCCACGGCGACCGGCGCCGCCGCCGACACGCCCCAGCGAGCCTCCATGGCCTTCACGAGTTGGGCAGCCTTGCCGAGGCTCAGGCCATCGATCTTCTTGAAGATGTCCTCGAGGTCCGCATCGAGAACCACAGCTTGATTATCCGACATGATGGACACGATCTCCGATGAAACGAAACAGCACGGTTGTCGAGAACGCCTACCAGTGGCGCACCCGAGGAAAACTCAGCGACTAGGCAGCACCGCCGCCCTTGTCGACCTTCGCCTGGATACAGCGCGCGAGGCCACCGGCCACGGCACTGACGAGGGTGGCGAGCGAGCGGGCAGGACCGCTGATCGCCGTCACGATCTGGGTGTTGACGGTGTGGCGATCTGGCAGGTCCGCGATCGACGACGACGCCGCACCGACGTACGCAGCACCCTCGACGACGCCACCCTTGATCTCGAGCGGGGCGTCCTTGGTCTTCTTGATCCAGTCGCGAAGAATCTTGGCAGCGTGAATGGCGCCTTCCTTCTGCGCGATCGCGACGCCACAGCGCCCCGTCAGGGCCTTGCCCATGTCGAGACGGAGACCCTCGAAGGCCTTTTCCGCAAGGCGGCTGCGCACGACACGGTAGCGGACACCGGCCTCGCGCAGCTTCGCGCGGATCTCGATGTCCTGCTTCGGGAGCAGCTTGCCGAACTCGACCACGACGCACGAGCCCATCTGCTGGAACTCGCGCTGCAGGTCCGCCAGGAGGATCTGATTGACTAGGTTGGGCATGGCGAGATCTCCTACTCGACGGCGAGCACGACGCCCGGCCCCATCGACGTGGACACGACGACCTTCTGGATGAACTCGCCCTTCGCCTGAGCCGGACGCAGCGTCCGCAGGTGGTCGAGGAACGCAACCAAGTTCGAAGCGAGGTCGTCTGCCCCGAACGACTTCTTGCCGATCGCCGCGTGCACGTTCGCGCCCGCATCGGTGCGGAACTCGATCTTTCCGGCTTTGAACTCCTTCACCGCCGCAGCGACGTTCGGAGTCACGGTGCCGGCCTTCGGCGATGGCATCTTGCCCTGCGGGCCAAGCACTTTGCCGAGCTTGCCGACGAAGCGCATCATGTCGGGCGACGCAATCGTCATGTCGAAGTCGGTCCAGCCCTTTTCGATCTTGTCCGCCAAGTCAGCGGCACCGACGTAGTCGGCCCCCGCCGCCAGCGCTTCCTTCGCGCGCTCACCATCGGCGAACACGGCGATCTTCACGCTCTTGCCAGTCCCCTTCGGCAGACTGACCGAACCGCGGACGAGCTGATCGGTCTTCTTCGCATCGATGCCGATGCGAACGGCGACGTCGACCGTTTCGTCGAACTTCGGACCGGTGAGCGACTTGATCAACGCCATTCCTTCGGCGAGGGGATATCGCTTGGTGCGATCCACCTTCGCGGCGGCTTTCTCGTAGCGACGACTGCGCGTGCGGGCCATGGATCTTCCTGTTGTGCTCTGGCTTCGAGGGCGAAGCGGGCTTGCCGCAACGAACCGAAGCGCGTTTGGGTCTGGTGCTACCGGCGGAAGGCGGGGTCAGTCGACCACTTGGATGCCACACGAGCGCGCGGTGCCTTCGACCATCCGCATCGCCGCTTCCACGTTGACCGTATTCAGGTCCTTCATCTTCGCCTGCGCGATCTCACGGACCTGCGCACGCGTCACTTGTCCGACGACCTGACTGCCCGGCGTCGCCGCCGCGGAAGCCAGCTTCGCCGCCTTCTTCAGCAGCACGGCCGCCGGCGGCGACTTGTACTGCAACGAGAAGGTGCGATCCTTGTAGACCGTGATGATGACGGGAATGACCAACCCGGCCTGGGCGCGCGTCTCGTCGTTGAACTGCTTGACGAATTGCCCGATGTTGATGCCGTGCTGGCCGAGTGCCGGACCGACGGGCGGCGCAGGGGTAGCCTGCCCCGCGGGGCACTGCAGCTTGACGTAAGCGGTGATTTCCTTGGCCATGTCGTTCTCTCAGCGGTTCAGGCGGACGTCGGCAAGTGCTGACGCCCTCCCACTACAAGAGGCCCGGGCGACGAGGGGATCAGGTGGCACCAGGCCGGCCCGACGAGCCGCTTGCCGCAGACGGGGGCGAAAAGCAAAGCAGAAGCGGAGCTCTACGTCAACTCAACTTCCCAATAACCGAGCGACATCGGGGTCGGCCGCCCGAAGAAGTTGACCGAGACGTCGAGAGTGCCCTTCTCCGCGTGCACCTCCTCGACGACGGCGTCCGTGTTCTCGAAGGCGCCGGTCTTGATCTTCACACGATCGCCCTTCTTGAACTGGACCGCGACCTTGGGCGTGTCCTTGCTCGCGTCCATGTGCGCCAGGACCTTTTCGACGTCCTCGCCGCGCGCGGGCGTGGGTTGGGTGTGGCCACCCACGAAGTCGCCGAAACCGGGCGTCTCACGCAGAATGAACCAGACCTCGTCGGACAGGTCCATCTGCACCATCAGGTAGCCCGGGTAGAGCTTGCGGCGCTTCACGGTCTTCTTGCCCTGACGGTGGTCCGCGATCGTCTCCGTCGGAACGACGATCTGCGGCACGAGGTGCTCGATACCCCCCTGCTTGAGGCGGCGGACCATGCTCTCGCGAATGCGGTCCTCCCGACCGACCTGCACACGCAGGAAGTACCAGTCGAGTGCCATCACACCCCTCCGGCGACGAGCAGCTGCATCGCCTTGGTCAGGATGATGTCCGCAGCGGTCAGGAACAGGAACAGGACGATGACCATCACCGTGACGGCGACGGTTCCCTGCCACGCCTCTGCCCAAGTGGGCCACGTGACCTTCTGCATCTCGCCCTCGGTGTCGATCAACGCATCGGCGATCTTGGGCCGCGCGAGCAGCACGTGGATGGCAAACGTCGCCACGACCAGGACACCGACAGTGATGCAGGTCGAGGTCTTCAGGATCCCGAGCAGCGGGAACGGGTCGATCAGGGTCGAGTTCGACTCACCCATCCACTGGTCGACGAGCGTGGCCAGGCCACCACCGTGGAAACAGCCGTACGTTACGAGCAGCACCAGCGCCCAGAAGGCAAGCATGCGCGCGTAGCGTCCTTGGTCCTTGCGATAGCTCACGATTCAGTCCTCGAGGTTTGCGGCGACGGCGCCGCCCCACGCGTGACGGTCTTGTTCGGACAGGCGAGGCGCGGCGCCCCGACCTGGCTCACTCTGGCGCTGGCGCGCCGAAGTGGGTGTCGCGTTCGAGCACGAACAACGACGAGAATCCACTGTCGCGTTCGAATCGACCACGATCAGTCTAGTGGCAGGGCAGGAAGGACTCGAACCCTCAACCCGTCGATTTGGAATCGACAGCTCTACCAATTGAGCTACTGCCCTCTGCTTGGTCACCGCGCCGCTGCCGGGTTGTGCGGCGACGCAGCGACCAGAAAAGCTTGGGCGCCCTGGGCGCCCCGCGGCTCAGGCGATGATCTTCGTCACGCGACCGGCGCCGACGGTGCGACCACCCTCGCGAATGGCGAAGCGCTGGTGCTCGTCCATCGCGATCGGCGTCCCGAGTTCGACTTCGATCTCGACGTTGTCGCCCGGCATGCACATCTCCGCACCGACGAGCTTGGCGGTGCCCGTCACGTCGGTCGTACGGAAGTAGAACTGCGGCCGGTAGCCCGTCATGAACGGGGTGTGACGACCACCTTCTTCCTTCGTCAGGGCGTAGACCTGGGCGTTGAACTTCGTGTGCGGAGTGACGGTCTTCGGCTGCGCCAGGACCATGCCGCGCTCGATGTCCTCCTTCTTCAAGCCGCGAAGCAGGAGGCCGACGTTGTCGCCAGCTTGACCGGAGTCGAGCGTCTTCTGGAACATCTCGACGCCCGTCACGGTGGTCGGACGCGTCTCGCGGATCCCGACGATCTCGATCGACTCGCCGACCTTGATCTTGCCGCGCTCGACACGACCGGTCGCGACGGTGCCGCGACCTTCGATCGAGAACACGTCCTCGACCGGCATCAGGAAGGGCTTGTCGATGTCGCGCTTCGGCTCCGGAATGGCGCGGTCGATCGCGTCCATCAGGGCGAAGATGCACTTGCTGTCGGGGTTGTCAGGGCCGGGATTCGGCGTCTGCAGGGCCTTGAACGACGCGCCGCGCACGACCTCGGCCTTGTCGCCCGGGTAGTCGTACTTGGTCAGCAGTTCGCGGATCTCCATCTCGACGAGGTCCAGCAGCTCGGGGTCGTCGACGAGGTCGCACTTGTTGAGGTAGCAGACGATCGCCGGCACACCAACCTGACGAGCGAGCAGCACGTGCTCCTTGGTCTGGGGCATCGGACCGTCGTCCGCCGCGACCACGAGGATCGCGCCGTCCATCTGCGCCGCACCCGTGATCATGTTCTTCACGTAGTCGGCGTGGCCGGGGCAGTCGACGTGCGCGTAGTGACGGTTCTTCGTCTCGTACTCGACGTGCGCCGCCGAGATCGTGACGACGCGCGTCGCGTCGCGCACCGTGCCGCCCTTGGCGACCGCGGCGTATTCCTTGTACTTGGCGAGCCCCACGGCGGCGAGCGTGTAGGTGATGGCCGCCGTCGTCGTGGTCTTGCCGTGGGCAACGTGCCCGATCGTCCCCACGTTCACGTGAGGCTTGGTTCTGGTGAAGGTTTCCTTGGCCATGGGATCTCGGCGGGGCCCCCGGGGCCCCGAACACTGGAATGCGAACTGGATGCTGAGAGGTGGAGCTGCTAGCGGGAATCGAACCCACGACCTCCTCCTTACCAAGGAGGTGCTCTACCAGCTGAGCTATAGCAGCGGACAGTCGGAGAAAGAACGATCTGGAGCGGGTGAAGGGAATCGAACCCTCACCACCAGCTTGGAAGGCTGGAGCTCTACCATTGAGCTACACCCGCGATCGCGCGAACGCCCGAAACGACTCGGGAACCAGCCGGTCACCGGTCGCCAGGTCGTCGACTCGAGTCACCTCGAGACCTGGACACCGTCGAGCCAGCTGGAAGACTTGGTGGGCGGAGCAGGATTCGAACCTGCGAAGGCTGAGCCGCCAGATTTACAGTCTGGTCCATTTGGCCGCTTTGGTATCCGCCCGACGTGAGCCGTGCGCGCGATCCCTCCCACGGCCGAAAGACCGCGTCACGCGCCCTGCTAGCTGCCGCTCGCCAGCGGCGATCGGCGCGCACCCGACCTGGAGCTAGCGATGGGACTCGAACCCACAACCTCCAGATTACAAATCAGGTGCTCTACCAGTTGAGCTACGCTAGCGGACTAGCTGCTGTGGAAAGGCCGAGCGAGGATACCGACGAGGTCTTCCAGTTCAAGGTCGGCCTTGGCCTTTTTCTCGCCCGGCGGACTCAACGTCCGCTCTCGAGACTCTGCGCACCGAGCAGGCTGCGGACGAGAGTCGCGAACTCGATCAGGTCGAACGGCTTCCGCAACACCGCTCGAACGAACGGCCACCGGGCGAGACGCTCCTCCATTTCGGAGTCGACGTAGCCCGACACCACAACGACGGCCGGCGGGCGCTCCGCGCCGGCGAGGCCTTCGAGGACTTCGAGGCCCGGAACCCCCGGCATGTCGAGGTCGCAAACCAGCACGCGAAAGCCGACTGCGGCCAGACGGGCCCGGGCATCGACGCCATCGAGCACGTGCTCGTTGGTGATGCCGACAGTGGCCAAGACCTCGGCGAGCAGACCGCCGACGCCACGGTCGTTGTCGGCGATCAGGACACAAGCGCCTGGCGAGTCCTGAGCCGCAGCCCCGCGATCGTTCACCATGAGCGGGGGCAGGCTAGCGGTCGCGTCGCCGCCCGCAAGGGCGCCTCACCCGTTGAGCGGCTGCAACCACGAAACGTCCTCGAACGGCACCTCGACGCGCATGTTGCCGTAGTCGACGACGATCAGCTCGCGAACACGATCGATCTTCTGAACGGCACAGACGCGGTTCCATCGCGCGAGAAAAACCGGATCGCCCTTCTTCAACGTCGCACAGAACTGCATTCGCCTGCGGTGCAGGGCCGCACGTTTCAGCATGCCGTCCACCACCGCCTTCGCGGCTCGCGCCTTGTCGCCCCACGGAGCCGGGGCGTTGAGCAAACCGCCGACCGCCTCGGTCAGCGCGGCCTGGGTCGCCCGCAGTTCCGCCTCCACCGCTCCGTCGGCTTCTTCTCGCAACCAGTTCTCGCGGCGCTTCGCCTCCGCGAGACGCCCGTCCAGTTCGTGCTGTTGTGCGGCCACGGCGCGGGCCATCTCACCGGACTTCCGCCGGTCCGCCTCGGCGTCGCGCCTGGCCTCCTGCACACGCTCGATCACACGGTCCAGGGTCTGGTCGCGAACACCCAGGAGCTCGCGAGCGCGCGCCACGACGGTCGGCGGCATGCCGACCCGACTCGCGATGTCCAGTGCGTGGCTGTTGCCCGGGATGCCGACGTCGAGCCGGTACAGCGGACGCAGCGTCGCGCCATCGAATGCCATCGACCCGTTCTCCGCACCGGCGTGCTGGTACGCGAAGGCCTTCAGTCGGCCGAGGTGGGTCGTGATCACGGCGAACGAGCCGGCGCGCGTGAGTTCCTCGAGCACCGCGTAGCCCAGCACGCTGCCTTCTTCGGGATCCGTGCCTGCGCCGAGTTCGTCGAGCAGCACGAGAGACCGCGGCGACGCGTTGTGCAGGCAACGGGCGATCCGCTGCACGTGGGAACTGAAGGTCGACAGGTTCTGCGAGATCCCCTGCTCGTCGCCGATGTCGGCCTGCACGGACGCGAGGAACGGCACCTGCGCACCCTCTGCCGCGGGTACCGGCACTCCGCTGATCGCCATCGACGCGAGCAGGCCGAGCGTCTTCAGAACGACCGTCTTCCCGCCGGTGTTCGGTCCGGTGACCACGAGCAGCCGGTGCGGGTCACCGAGCGCGATGTCGAGAGGGACGATCTCCGTGGCGTCGCGACGCAACATCAGCAGCGGGTGCCGGGCCCCGTGCAAGCGCAGTGCACCGCCGTCGGCGAGCGTCGGCACCGTGAATCCGTCGCGCACGACGAGCCTCGCCTTCGCCTGCAGCAGGTCCGACGCGGCGACGAAGTCGATCGCGACACCGATCTGGACGGCGAGTCGACCGAGCCCTCGCGCCGCATCGGCGAGCACGACGTTGATCTCGCGATTCTCGGCCGACTGCGCGTCGGAGAGCCGGTTGGCGGCCTCGACGACGACCTCCGGCTCCACGAACACCGTCGCTCCCGAGGCGCTGCGATCGTGCAGCACTCCAGCGACCCTCTGCCGCGACTCCGCCTTCACCTGCAACACCGGCCGACCGTGGCGCCAGGCCGGCTCGAGCGATTGCAGGTGCTTGCGGACCTCCGCGCTCGCGAGAGCCCGCGCAATCGCCGCGTCGACGCCGAGACGAGCCTGCTCGATGTCCGCACGCACCGCGGCCAGCTTCGGCGACGCGGTGGAGAGCACTTCGCCCCGATCGTCGACGATCTGCTCGAGTTCGCCGACGAGATCGTCGAGATCCGGGGCGACCGTCCCACGCGCCACGAGCGCCTCGGAGGTCGCGAGGAACCAGCGCCGGCACCGCTCGGCGGCCCGCAGCAACCGCTTCAGGTCCGCGAGGTCGCGCGCCTGCAGTGAATGCTCGCCGACCGCGAAGCGCGGCCACCACGAACGTACTTCGACCGCGCCCACGAGCGGCAGCTCGACGTTCTCGCGCAGGCGCGCGGCCAGTTCGGCCACGGCACGGAGTTCCGCACGAGCCGCCTCGAGATCCACGAACGGCCCGAGCGCCTCGACGGCGGATCGTCCCACCGGTGACGCGAGTCGCTCCGTGAGGAGAGCGCGAACGACCGGGAACTCGAGCGCGTCGAGATCGAACGGGCGAGTCGCGGGCTTGACCGGCATCTGCCGAAGCATGTTGCCGACAGCCGACGCGATGTAAACTCCGCGCCCCGATGAAGAGCGAACGCACGACGGGCTTCGCCACGCTGGCAGTGCACGCCGGCCAGGAGCCCGACCCGACGACCGGCGCGATCATGACGCCGGTCTTCCTCACCAGCACCTACGTCCAGGCAGCCCCCAGCAAGACCAAGGGCTACGACTACTCGCGCACGCACAACCCTACGCGCACCGCACTCGAGCACAACCTCGCCGCACTCGAGGGCGGCCGCTACGGCCTCGGCTTCGCCAGTGGGATGGCCGCGATCCACTGCGTGCTCAACCTGCTGCAGTCCGGTGATCACGTCATCGCCGGAAACGACCTGTACGGCGGGACCTATCGCCTCCTGCGCACGCTCTACCAGAAGTTCGGACTCGAGACGACGTTCGTCGACCTCACCGACACGGAGCAGCTCGAGGGCGCATTTCGCGAGAACACCAGACTCGTGATGCTCGAGACGCCGACGAACCCGCTGCTGCGCTGCTGCGATCTGCGCGCCATCGCGAAGATCTGCAAGCGCCGCGGAGTGCTCTCGATGGCCGACAACACGTTCGCGACGCCGTTTCTGCAGCAGCCCCTCGCTCTGGGCTGCGACATCGTCGCGCACTCGACGACCAAGTACCTCGGCGGCCACAGCGACGTCGTCGGCGGCGCGCTCGTGGTGAACGAACCCGATCTCCTGAAGAAGCTCGCCCACTTCCAGAACTCGTGCGGCGGCACTCCCGGGCCGATGGACTGCTTCCTCGTCCTCCGCGGCACGAAGACACTGCACATCCGCATGCAGCGACACTGCGAGAACGCACTCGCCGTGGCGAAGTGGCTCGAGAAGCACCCGCGCGTCGAACGCGTGATCTACCCGGGGCTCCCGAGCCACCCGAACCACGCTCTCGCGAAGAAGCAGATGCGCGCCGGCGGCGGCATGGTGTCCGTCGAACTGAAGGCCTCCGTCGCGCAGGCGAAGAAGGTGTGCTCGTCCTTCCAGGTCTTCTCGCTCGCCGAGAGCCTCGGCGGCGTCGAGAGCCTCGTCGATCATCCCGCGTCGATGACGCACGCGTCGATCCCGGCCGAGGAGCGACGTCGCACGGGCTTGCAGGACGGACTCATCCGCCTGTCGGTCGGCATCGAGGACGTCGGCGATCTGATCGCCGATCTCGACCGCGCGCTGCAGAAGGCGCGCTGAGCCTCGCGCGCGCCGCGACGTCCCCTTCGCTGTGCGAGACGAGCGAAGCGCCGTACGAACTCAGGCCATCCCGGTCGCTTCGTTGCCCGGCTTCGCTTTCTTGGGTCTCGGCGCCGGCATGTCGTCGTCGTCGCCGTCGTCGAGTGTGAGGTCGCCCACGTCTTCGCCCGAGACCTTCTTGCGCATCAAGCGTCCCACCTTGAACTTGACGATGCGCTTGGCAGGAACCGGCACCTTCTCCAGGGTGCGCGGATTCTGCGCGAGGCGCGCCGCGCGCTCACGCGACTCGAACACGCCGAACTCGCGAAACTCCAGCCGGTTGCCTTCCGCGAGTTCGTCGATGATCGAGTTCAGGAAGGACTGGATCACTTCCTTCGCCACGACCTTGGTGACACCGGTTCTCTCGGCGATGCGATGAACCAGTTCCTTCTTCGTGATCGTCTTCAAGGCGAACTCCGGGGCGTGCTCCGTCAGGGCCAGCGCATGCGAAGGTCGACACGACTTCGCACCTCACTGGCGCGGGAGAGCATCAAGTGGCGGCGGACTATACTCTTGTGAAAGCAGTGTCGACAAGGATCCACACCGACGGTCGCCTTGTTCGCGGCGCACCGCAAGAAGCGGCCTGGTCGTCCGCCCTCCCCGCCCCTGCGGACCGCTGCCGTCAAGACCTCGGCGCGGCGGTCGCGACACACCGCTCTTCGTGGGTCCGGCGAATCGAGACCCCACGCGGGACGGTCTACTTAAAAACTTACGAATACAGGAGTTGGGCGGATCGCTTGCGCAATCTTGGCAAGTGGACGGCACCGGGCCGCTCATCGCGGGCAGCGCGCGAGTTCGACGCCCTCAGCTGGCTCCGGGGGCACGGACTGCCCGCGCCGGAGCCAATCGCGGCGCATGAGTGGCGCACCTTTGGGTTCCTCCGGCGCACGACCCTCGTTACCGCCGCGTTTCCTGGGGAGTCGGTCGCGACTCTTCTCCCCAATCTCCCCAACGACGATCGGGACGCGTTGGCCCGAGCCATCGGCGGACTCGTCGCACACCTCCATCGCCTCGGGTTCCGTGATCGCAACCTCGACACCCGCAACCTCGTCGCGCATCGCGGGCGCGACGGCCGCTGGGTCGTTGCGAAGATCGACTCACCGCGCCACCGCCTGCTCCACGCGGGTGCCGCGAACGACCATCTCGCGCGCGCGGACTGGGATCGGCTTCTGCCGCAGCTCGCGCCGTTTGGCGTCGATCAGGTCGCACGGAACGCCGCGCCCTAGGCGCCAGCCGGCCAGCGAAGATCGTCGAGCCCTGGCGCGGCCCCGTCATCCGCGCCGAGCGCCTCGTCGATCACCTGCAGTCGGTACGGCACGGCGAGCGTTCGTTCGAACTGTTCGTGTCCGTCCGCGGGGCGAGTTGTCCGCAAGAAGAGCCGGAACGCCGCGCGCGCCTTCGGCCAGAACGTCGCGCGACTCGCCGGGTCGCGCGGGAGCACCTCGTAGTACAGCATCCCGAGGTTGAGCGCGGCGCGTGCACACGAAGGCTGCTCCGCCAGGACCGCGAGGTACGTGTCGACCGCTTCGCGTGTGCGCCCGGACAACCACATCGCGGCCGCTCGATCCATGCGCAACGCGATCGAACCGGGTTCGGCGACGAGAAGGCGCTTCAGCAGCTCTTCGGCCTCGTCGGTGCGTTCGAGGCGGTAGAGGAGCAGTGTCGCGCATGCGTGCGAGGCCGCCCGGTCGTCCGGCACCGCGCGGAGGTAGCTGCGGTAGTCGACCGCGGCCTCTTCGTCGCGGCCGAGCTCTGCAAGGACCTGGGCGCGTTCGAGGCGCGCCTCGTGCATCTCCGGGTCGTACAGCACGGCCTGCGCGAACATGTCCACGGCCTGCAGCAGGCGCCCCTGCTTCCTCGTCACGCGCGCCCAGGACAAATGCGCCCACGCGAACGACGGGTCGCGCTTCAGGATCGCCTCCAAGGCGTTGCACTGCGCGTACGACGTGTCCGACAGGCGAGCCCGCAGATAGGAAGGCACGACGCCCAGGTCGTCGGGCGCGCCGAGGTAGTGCGCCTGCATTTCCCGCTGCGCGTCACCACCGAGCCGGCGCGCCGCGTCCTGCCATGCGACGTGAGCCGGCACGAAGAGAGGGCAACGCTGCACGCAGATCCGAAGGTCCGGTATCGCTCGCGCGTCGTCCTTGGCCGCGATCGCCGCACGCGCCCGCTGCCACGCGGCCTGCGCCTCGGGATCGGCACAGGTGCGGTAGATGCGCGGGTCGATCGCGCCTTCGACACGCGCCGGGCCGGTCTCGCAACCGACGAGCAGCGAAGCAGCCAGGGCCGCCAGTCCTTCGATGCGAGCCCGCCTCATCGAATGCGCATCACGCCGTCGGCGATCTCGAACCCGGCGACCTCGCGCGGCGCGCCACGCGCCTCGCGCACGAACACGAATCCCTTCGCGGCCGCGGACAATTGCAGCGGCCGACGGTCCTCCCAGGTCCGGAACCGGACCTGGTTCACCACGCGGAACGTCGTGCATGCCTTCTGCACGAGCCCCTGCTCGGTCAGCTCTGGCAGCTCACCGATGGTGACGCGGAGCGCGTGCGAAGGATCGCCGGACAGGTTGGTCCATGTCACTTCACGAAAGCCGGCGCCGTCGTTGCGCACGGCCTTGTGGACCGCCGGGTCGATCGCGGGCTGGCCCACGTACGCGTGGAAGTTGCCCGTCACCTCGACCTCGAGCTCGGCGCAGCCGACCTCGGCGCCGCGAAGGTATGGCTCGACGAGGCGTGCCTCGGCGATTCGTTTCTGCTCGGGAGTCGCCGGAGCGGCCCCGCAGGAGGCTGCGAGAAGAAGACACGCCAGTCGAGTCGCACGCATCGTCGCCATCTCCCGTTGCCCTTGGGACCAGTTCATCGCCCCTTCCCCGGCGCACGCAAGCCGACGCGCTCGCGCACGACTTCCATGGTGGCCTCGGCCGTCGCTCGCGCCTTGGCGCAGCCTGCCGCGAGGATTTCGTCGAGCACGGCGGGCTTGTTCCGGAGCTCCGCGGCGCGTTCGCGGATCGGCCCCTTCACCGCCTCGAGATTCGCCGCGAGCATCTTCTTGCAGTCCACGCATCCGAGCGTCGCTGCACGGCACCCCGCGGCGATCTCGGCGCGCAGTGCCGCCGGCGTGAAGAAGCCGTGGTAGGCGAAGATGTTGCAGACGTCCGGGTTGCCCTTGTCCGTCCTGCGCAACCGCGCCGGATCGGTCTTCGCGCCGCGCAGCTTCTGCATCGTCTCGTCGGCGGTCTCGAACAGCCCGATCTCGTTGTTGCGCGACTTCGACATCTTGCTCTCGCCGTCGAGGCCCATCACGCGGGGCGCCGCGCTCTTCACCACCTGCGGCTCGACGAGTGTCTCACCGTACACGAAGTTGAACCTGCGAACGGTCTCGCGCGCGAGTTCGAGGTGCTGCTCCTGGTCCTCGCCGACCGGCACACGCTCGGCGCGATACAGGACGATGTCGGCCGTCTGCAGCACGGGATATGCGAAGATGCCCGCGTTGACGTTGTCCGGCTGCTGCGAGCTCTTCTCCTTGAACTGCGTCATGCGGTTCAGGTCGCCGAACGGCGTGAGGCACGTCAATATCCACGCCAGCTCCGTGTGCTGGGGCACGTGCGACTGCAAGAACAAGGTCGCCTTCTCCGGATCGACGCCGCTCGCCAGGATGCCGACCGTCAACTCGCGAATCGCGAGCTGCAGTTCCTCGGGAGCGGGGCGGCGTGTCAGCGCGTGCAGGTCGACGACGCAGAAGTAGGCCTCGTACTGCTTCTGCAGCTCCACCCAGTTCACGAGCGCGCCGAGGTAGTTGCCGATGTGCAGGTTCCCGGTCGGCTGGACGCCGGACATGGTGCGAAGCATGCGATCGGTATACAGCAGCGGCGACGCGATCGGGAAGCGTGCGCGACGCGCACGCACGCTCTCGCGCTGTCTGCCGACTCGCCTGTCCATCGACACACCGCGTTTCGTGCATGCGGGCCGAGCCCATCGGAGAGTATCCTCCACCGCCTTCGACATGCCGCTCACGAGCCGCCTCACGATCGTCTGCTCGGCTCTGGCGCTCTCGTCTTGCTCCATCCTGCCGCGCGAGCTGAACCTCTCGCCGCTGTGGTTCCACCGGATGGACACCGAAGGAGAGGTCCTCGAGTGGGACTGCCTCTGGCCGATCCTGCACTACGAGCGTACGCCCGAAGGCGGTGACGACTTCCGCATCCGCCCGCTGTACCGACGCGTCACGGAACCGGAGGCGAAGGCGACGGAGCACCAGTTCCTGTGGCCGTTCGGCCGCATCCGCACGGACGACGTCGAGACGTCCCACCGACTCTTCCCGTTCTGGAGCTGGCGCTCGCGCGAGAACGACGCCGGCGTACGGGACGTCGACTGGTACCTGCTCTTCCCCTTCTTCTGGGGTGGCGCGTCCGGTGACAACCGCGAGAACTACTTCGCGTTCTTGCCCTTCTACGCCGACATCCCGCAGTTCCTCGCCTACGACCGCTTCTACACGTTCCTGTTCCCGCTCTACGTGCGGCTCGACAAGGGCGGGCACCGGCACCGACTGTTCCTCTGGCCGCTGATCGGCACGAGCTCGTGCGCGGAGAACGGCCACCGATGGTTCCGCGTGCTGCCGTTCTTCGGCTACGACATCGAGCCCGGCGACCACGACCGCCGCTTCGCCCTGTGGCCGTTCTTCGCGTGGAGCATCGAGAACGAAGGCACCGAGAGCGAGACCGACAGCTTCTGGGTCTGGCCGCTGTTCGGCTGGCGCACGGGCCGGACCGTGAACGGATGGATGGCCCTGTGGCCGTTCTTCCAGCACACGTGGAAGCAGGATCACTTCACGGCGCTGACGCTCTTCTGGCCGCTGTTCCACTACTACTGGAACCGTGCCGAGGACAACATCACGCAGTGGTGGCTGTGGCCGTTCGTCGCCCGCGTGAACAGCGACGACCAGAGATCGTGGTCGTTCCTGTGGCCGCTCATCTGGTGGCGCGAGTACGACGACCCTGACGGCCACACGCAACAACAGTGGGTGCTGCCGTTCTTCTGGCACGTGCTGATCGACCAGCCGCAGGGCACGCGCGAGGAGCACACGAAGATCTGGCCGTTCGGCCACCGCACGACGAAGTACGACAAGGAGGGCCGCCGGATCGCAGGCGACTGGAGCATCCTGTCGCCGTGGCCGTGGCGCGACGGCAACGCGTACGGCATGGAGGAGGCGTACGGGTTCCTGTGGGAACTGGCAACCGGACGACAGCGCGCGCGCGGCGATCGAGCGGTCGACTTCGCGGCCAGACTGTTCACCCGGCGCGAGCGCGACGGTACATCGACGTCGAGCGTGCCCTTCCTCTTCAACTACGAGCGTGACAAGGACGGACACGCCGTGCTGCGGCTGCTCCAGTTCCTGCCGATCTCGCTCGGCGGCGGTGACGTCGACGGAGCCGGCCGATGAACCCGAGCGCAACCGTCGGACGGATCGTCGGCACGCGAGCGCAGGACGCCGGCTTCGTCGTCGACCTGTTGTTGCGCACGGTCGCTGCATCGCCGAAGCTCGTGCGGCGAGTCCGGTTCACGCTCGACATGGCGTTCAACGCAGGCGTGCGTTCGCTGCCCGTGACCCTCGTCGTCGCGGCATTCGCCGGCGCCATCCTCGCGATGCAGACCGGCATCGAGTTGCGCCGCTTCGGCGACACCGCGGTGCTCGGCACGATCACGGCACTGTCGATGTGCCGGGAGATGGGGCCCTTCATCACGGGAGTCATCCTCGCCGCGACCGTCGGCTCCGCGATGGCGGCGGAACTCGGCACGATGCAGGTCAGCGACGAAGTGGCCGCTCTGGAAGTCATGTCGGTCGACCCCGTCGACTACCTCGTGCTCCCCCGGGTCGTCGCGCTCGCCGTCATGTGCCCGACACTCACCGTGTTGTCGAACCTCATCGGCATCTGGGGCGGCAGCGTGATCGCAGAACACAACCTCGGCGTCAGCCCCGACCTCTACTGGATCAGCGCGCGCGAAGCGCTGACGTCGTCGGGCACGATGCTGCCGAAGGAGGTCTACGTCGGGCTCCTCAAGGCGTTCGTCTTCGGCGTCGCGATCGCGACGGTGAGCTGCGCGTCGGGCCTCCGCGCCGGCGGTGGCGCACTCGGGGTCGGCCTCGCGGTGCAGACCGCCGTGCGCAATTCGGTGATCCTCATCATCGTGCTCGGATTCATCGTGACCTGGTTCTTCTACTTCCTCGCCGGATGATCGAACTGCGCGACGTCTGCAAACGGCTCGGGGAACGACAGGTGCTCGATCACATGTCGTTCCGCGTGCCGAAGGGGATGAACTTCGTGCTCATGGGCCCATCGGGCTGCGGCAAGAGCGTCACGCTGAAGCACGTGATCGGCATCCTGCGCCCCGACTCGGGCTCCGTGCAAGTCGACGACCAGGACGTGCAGTCCATGGACCGGGCCCAGCTCATGGCTCTGCGCAAACGCATGGGCTACCTGTTCCAGAACGGCGCCCTCATCAACTGGCTGACGGTCGCGGAGAACGTGGCGCTCCCGCTGCGGGAACACGCTCGAGTGTCGAAGTCCGAGCTGCAGCAGCGTGTGCACGAAGTGCTCGGCCTCGTCGGCATGGACCACGCGGCGACGCAGTATCCGCCCGCCATCTCGGGCGGCATGAAGCTGCGCACGGGCCTCGCCCGCGCCCTCGTGACGAATCCGGAGTACGTGCTCTACGACGAGCCGAACGCCGGCCTCGACCCGATCATCAGCAAGCAGATCCACGAACTCATCGTCGAAGTGCGCGACCGGCTCGGCGTGACCGGCCTCATCGTCACGCACTCGCGCGCCTGCGCCACCCAGTGCGGCGATCGGATCGGGATCATCGAGAACGGCCGGCTCGGCATCGAAGGATCGGTCGCCGAGATCCTCGCGAGCGACAACCCGCTCGCGCGCTCCTTCCTCGATGGCGGCACGGACTGATCGCATTCATCCAAGGAACGCTCATGGAACGCACTCGTCGCGACACGCTGCTCGGTCTCGTGTTCTTCGGCACCCTCGCCTTCCTCCTGTGGGCGACGATCAACCTCACCGACCTCGCACTCGACCGCGTGGCGCCCCTCGTGGTGCACTTCCCGGATGCCGGCTCCGCGGAGGCCGGCACGAACGTGATGGTGCTCGGGAAGAAGGTCGGCAAGGTCGGCGCGATCGACGTCGACTACGACCGGGCCGACCTGCCGGTGAAGATGACGATCCTCCTGCGCGAGCCGATCCCGCTGACCGACAAGGCAATCATCGAAGTCCGCGATGCAGGAGTGCTCGGCGGCAAGCAGGTCTACATCGACCCCGGGCGCGGAACGCGTCTGCCCGACGGCGCCGAACTGCGCGGCGCCAGCCAACCGTCGGCCTTCGAGCGCATCGGCAACATCGCGGACGGACGCGGCGAACTCGGCCAGAACCTCAACGGCGCGATCACCGCGATCCGGACGGTCTTCCAGAACATGGCCGACGAGGAAACGACGATCGGCCGCCTGACCCGGCGCCGCGACATGTACGACGAGTTCCTGCAGGTCGGGAAGAACCTGAACACCGTGCTCGAGGCGGTCACCCGCGGCGAAGGCACGATCGGCCGCCTCGTCGTCGACCGCGGCATGCGGGACGACGCGATGCGCTTCCTCGCCAACCTCGCCGCGGTCAGCGACACGTTGCGCAGCACCGACGGAACACTCGGCACGCTCCTGAACGACCGTGCCACGGCGCAGAACCTTCGTTCGGTGATCGGCGACCTCGCCGCGATCGTGAACGACGCGAAGGACGGCAAGGGCGCCCTCGGCCGCATCCTGCGCGACGACAAGCTCGCGAACGATCTGGCAGACTCGCTCGCCGGACTCAGCGCGCTGCTCGCGAAGGCGAACGATCCGGACGCCGGTGCGTTCGGCGCGCTCATGAGCGACAGGGAGACCGGCAGGAACCTGAAGATGACGATCGCCAACCTGCGCGACGTCACGGATCGGCTGACCCAGGCCGAGGGTGCGCTCGGGATCCTCATCAACGACAAGGACCTCGGCGTGCGCCTCCGCCGCATCTTCACGCAGGTCTCGCGCGCGCTCGAAGACGCCCGCGAGGCCGCACCGATCGGCAATTTCGTACAGGTCCTGCTCGGCGCCTTCTGATCCACGCCGCCCCACGCGCGGCGTGGATCAGGTTCTCATGGGATCCGCGCAACGCGGGGCAACGTCCGCGTCGCAGCAGCAGGCGTCATCGCTCGTGCGTGTCGAGGAAGCGCTCGCGCAACGCCGGGGTCGGCACCATGCACTCTTCGCGTCGGCCGAACCAGCGGTAGCGATTCCTCGCGATCCAGTCGTAGACGGCGTCGCGCAGGAACGCAGGGACCAGCCAGAACACGCCGAGCAGGGACCACGGCAGACCGAGCCCGCCGGCGACGCCCAGCGCCGCCGCCGACTTCGTGCGCACGCGTCCGTTCGCGACGAGCACCACGCTGTCGGGAAGGTCGTCGGCCACGCCGTGGCGCGTGAGCAGGTCCCTCGCCGCGGCCGACTGAAGGGACGCGAAGCGGAACCGCGCACGGGGATCGCGGCGGATGACGAACTGCACGGCACCGTTGCACAGGTTGCAGACGCCGTCGAACAGGATCACGGGCGCGTCGTCGCGGGTCGGGTCGGCCACCTGCTCGATCGTAGTCGCTGCGGTATCGTGCTCGGCCATGCGCGTGCTCGCAGTGTTGCTGTTCGCGGTGTCACATCTCCCGAGCCAGGTGGGGCCCGAGCCGGTCGCGGTGGAACGCCGGGGAACCTGCATTCTTGCAGGCGGCGGCAAACTGCCTGCGTCGATCTTCGCGCGCTTCCACGAACTCGCCGGCGGCAAGGACGCCGTGGTCGTCCTCGTGCCGACCGCGAGCCAGACCGCGGACGACCCGAAGGAGAACGAGGACACGCTCCGCCTCTTCCGCGAGCGCCTGCCGGGCGCGTCGATCTCGCTGCTCCACACGCGCGATCGTGCGACCGCCGACGACGAAGCGTTCACGGCGCCGCTGCGCGCGGCCACCGGCGTGTGGATCGGCGGTGGCGCCCAGGAACGCCTTGCGGCCGCCTACCTCGGCACACGCGTCGAGCAGGAGTTGATGGCGCTGCTCGCGCGCGGCGGCGTGATCGCCGGCACGTCGGCCGGCACCGCGATCCAGACGCGCACGATGATCCAGGAAGGCATGGAGAACCCGGTCGTCGCGACCGGCTTCGACTTCGTGCCCGGCGTGGTCAGCGACCAGCACTTCGTGAAGAGGAACCGACTGCCGAGGCTGCTCAAGGTGCTCACGGCACATCCGGGACTCGTCGGCATCGGCGTCGACGAGAGCACCGCGGCCGAGATCCGGGGTGATTCGTTGCGTGTGCTCGGTGACTCGAAGGTGGTGCTGGTCCTGCCCGCACAGAAGGGCCACGACGAAGTCGTCGAGTTGAACGAGAAGGCCGAGCCGAAGGACCCGCCGCTCGATCTCGGCGAATGGAGACGCGTGGCGACGGAACGCGCGACGTGGTCGCTGACCGACCCCGCACCGCCGATGCTCACCAAGGGAACGCTGCTGATTGGAAACGCCGCCGGGCTCACCGAACGATTCCTGTCTCTCGCAGGAGGTCTCGGCGCGAAGATCGTGGTCTGCGCCGACTACGACAGCGAGGTGCAGCGACTGCAGAAGTGGTTGCACGAAGCCGGCGCCACGGACGTGCGAACGTTCGCGATCCGCACCAAGGGAACGACGGCCGGCGAGTGCGAAGCGGCGCTGGAGACAGCCAATGGCGTCGTGTTCGGCGACGACTCTCTCGACCGCACGGAATCGATGTTGAAGTCGCGCCGCACGATGCCTTCCGCGAAAGCGGTGAACGCGCTGCTCGCGCGCGGCGGTGTGGTGTGGGGCAACGGGATCGCCGGCGAAGTCGCCGCCGGTTCCTGGATGTCGTGGTGCCAAGCGAAACCCGAGGGCTTCGGCTATGCCCACGGCCTGGCACTGCTCCCCGGAACCATGATCGTGCGCCGTCAACTGCAACGACTTCCACCTGGCGACACGTCGGGGCCTGTCACCGATGGCGATCCCCACGAGTGGGTCTACGCGCACGCGCGTCGCATGCCCCGCATCATCGGCATCCACGTCGAGTCGGCGGCGGTCGTGACGGGCAGCGTTCTCGAAGTGCTCGGCGAGTTCCCGACGTACGTCCTCCCGACGCACACGGACGGCAAGGTCGGCGACGAACGTGAGAAGGTCACGCTCGAGCCCGGAACGAAGTGGGACCTCGTCGCGCAGAAGCGGCTCTGACGCGACGCCCTCGCGGGCGACGGGGCACCGACCGGGGGCCGACCGGCTACGCGCCCGCACCCGGTTCGAGCTCCTTCTGCTTTCGCCGCGTCGAACCCAGGATCGCCTGGCCGATCTGCCCCTGGAAGGTCAATGCGTCGAACGCGAGTGCGAGCGGGGTGAGCGCGACACGCTTGCCGATCTGCAGCGCCGTCCACGGGGCGTGCGAGTCCAACAGGAAGTTGCCCTTGCCCTCCTTCGCCTGCGCCTCCCCCACCAACACCATGTCGGTCGCCGTACAGCCCCACAGCGCCGACGTGCAACAGCCGCCGAGCGGAAGGAGCGATGCGGCCAGGAACACCGCCACGGGAGAGCGCGAGAGACGACGCGACCGGAGATCCTTCATGCGGCAACAGCGCCGAGGGCCGCGCGCCTGTGTCAGCGGTGACGACGGCAATGGTCGTCGTCATCGTCGTCGTTGGCCCACAAGAAGCACTGCACGGGACACGTGAGGCAATCGAGGCACAACGTGGCCGGAGTGAGGAGGATGCGCAGGCCGAGCAGTTCCCACGACCACTCCGTTTCCTCGTCGTAGGCAAATGCAGTGTCGTCGTCGCCGGTCACGGGATCGGTGTCGTCTTCCGGCTGGAATCCCCACAGCCCCAAGGTGAAGCAGCTGCAGAGCAGCGTCGAAAGAGCCAACGACAGGACGAGGCGCAATGGCTTCATGCCGCGACAGCGCCGAACGGACCTGCCCGTCGCAGCGTCGGACGCGTGCAGCATGCGACTACGCCCCGAGCCCGCGGGCAGCGAGCATGCGTTCGACGTACTTGGCGATCACGTCGACCTCGACGTGCAGGGGGTCGCCCACCCGCTTCCGGCCTAGCGTCGTGACCGCCGCCGTGTGCGGGATCACCGCGATCGCGACGGTGTCCGTCGGGGCACCGGCGATCGTGAGCGACACCCCGTCGAGGGTGATCGAGCCCTTCTCGACACAGTACTTCCGCAGTTCCTCCGGGACTCGCGCCAACAAGTCCCCGCCCCGCGCAGGATCGATCGTCCCGACCACCGAACCCACGCCATCGACGTGACCTTGTACCAGATGTCCCCCGAGCGGATCTCCGGCCCGCAGGGCCGCTTCGAGGTTGAGCGGCGCGCCGGTTCGCACGCCGCCGAGCCAGGTCCGGGCCAGCGTTTCTGCCGAAAGGTCGAACGTCGCCAAGCACCCGTCGATCGCGACCACCGTACAGCAGACGCCGGACAGCGCGATCGAGTCCCCGAGCCCGAACGGGCCGCGCAGCCCGCCGAGATCGACCACGAGACGCGCACCGTCGGCGGTCCGATCGAACCTCGCCACCGAACCAAGCGCCTGCACGAGGCCCGTGAACATCGCGCGCAGCGTAGCCCGACAGCGGACCGATTCGCTCGTCTGCTTGACCCGTCTACCCCCGGCCCCTAGTCTCCCCGCCCCTTCTTTCGCGGCAAGGCACCTTGCGCTGCGCCATCCTGACACTCTTTCCGGCGGCCATTCGGCCATACCTGGACGAGAGCATCCTCGGGATCGCGCAGGCTCAGGGCAACCTCCGGGTCGATCTGATCGACTTCCGGAACTACGCCTTCGACCCGCACCGAACCGTCGATGACCGACCGTTCGGCGGCGGGCCGGGCATGGTGCTGAAACCCGAACCGATCTTTCTAGCCATCGAGGACGCGGAGCGGACGCACGGTCCGTTCCACAAGGTCCTGCTGTGTCCCCGCGGTCGCACCTTCGACCAGCGGCGCGCGCGCGAACTGAGCCGCATGGAGCGGCTCCTGTTCGTGTGCGGGCGCTACGAGGGTTACGACGAGCGGATCCGTCACGGACACGCCTTCGAGGAGATCTCGCTCGGCGACTTCGTGCTGGCCGGCGGCGAACTCGCCGCGCTGGTCGTGCTCGAAGCCGCGGTGCGCCTGATTCCGGGCGTGCTCGGCTGCGCGGAGTCCGCTGTGCTCGAGTCGTTCGAGGGCGACCTGCTGGACTACCCCCAGTACACCCGACCTCGCGAGTTCCGCGGCATGGCGGTGCCCGACGTGCTGCTGTCGGGTGACCACGCCGCGGTCGCGCGTTGGCGGGAAGGACAAGCAAGACTGCTCACCGCAGCGAAGCTCCGCGACCAGAGATCGGCCAGCCCCGAACCGACGAAGCCAGACAACTCCGACAGCGGAGAGCCCGAACCGAAAGCCCCGAACCTGTGAGTCCGCGCTCCCTGCGCGTGCTCACCGAACCGAAGACCGAACCATGAACATCCTTCGCCAGATCGAACTCGAGCACATGAAGCCCGCGATCCCCGACTTCGGGATCGGTGACTCGGTCGACGTCCACTACCTGATCAAGGAAGGCGACAAGGAGCGCGTGCAGCTGTTCTCCGGCACCGTGATCTCCTTCCAGGGCAGCGGCACGCGCCGCAGCGCAACCATCCGGCGCCTCGTCGCCGGCGAGGGCGTCGAGCGCACGTTCCCGCTGCACAGCCCGAGGGTCGCCGACATCGCGGTGAAGGAGCGCGGCATCGTGCGCCGGGCGAAGCTCTACTACCTGCGGGAGCGCGAAGGCAAGGCGACCCGCCTCGACCCGAACCTCGGCAAGCACCAGTATCCGCGCGCCGGCAAGGGCAGCGGCCTTTCGAAGGGCGACGCTGCCCCAGCGCAGTGATCGGAGTCGTGAACTGCTCGGTGATCGCGTCGCGCCCCGCACACACGAGCGGCGCCGCGGTCCTTTCGTGAGATCGTCCGAACGGGTGGCGCGCCTCCGCTCGGCTCTGCATTCGGCGCGTGCCTGCGGCTAGAGCCCTAACGTCATGCTCGAGAACGCCAGTCGCCAGTTGTTCCTGGTCCTCCTGACCATCGCCGCGGGCATCGCCTGCACACTGCTGTTCAAGATCCCGCTCGGCCCGGATCTGCGCGGCGGCACACAGGTCCGCTACGAGATCCCGCGCGACGTGCTCGAACGGGTCACCTCGAAGGAGGGGATCACGATCGACGCCGTGATGGAGCAGACGATCGGCATCATCGCCGAGCGCATCGATCCGACCGGCGCTCTCGACCTGCGCATCGAGCGCAGCGGCGACACCGGCATCCTCATCGAGCTCCCGTACTTCGAGGAAGCGACGGAGCTGCGGCGCGTGCTCGATCGCATCTCGAACCTCGGCAAGCTGGAGATGCGCATCGTCGCGGAGACCGGCTATGCGAAGGACACGGTCTCCTTCGCCAACCTCCAGGGCGAGAAGCAGCGGCTCAACACGTGGCTCGCGGTCCCCGAGAACCGGGAGCGCGTGACGAAGAACGCGCTCACGATCCGCCTGTTCAACGAGGACCCGACCGCGGGCCCGATCCAGTTCGGCAATCTCGCGTGGTATCCGCACTACGTGCGCCCGAAGGCGGGCAGCAACCAGTGGGACTACTCGTTCACGCACAGCACCCTGCTCGAACCGGCGACCGTGCCGCTGTTCTCACAGGCGGAGTGGAACAACGGCCTCGTGCCCGAGTCGATGGCCAAGCTGCCGGAGCGCGAACGCTTCCTCGTCGAGTTCGTCGCGCTCAACATGCACGAGCGCCACTTCACCGGCAAGGACCTGAACCCGGCAGGCGTGTCGGCCGGCAACTCGCGCGACGGCGGCCTGGCAGTCAACTACGCGGTGGTCGAAGGCCTGACGAACGACTACGCGGACTGGTCCGAGAAGTACATCGGCAAGTGCAGCGCCATCGTGCTGAACGGCGTCGTGAAGTCGGCGCCGCGCTTCGAGGGCAAGATCCCGGGCAGCGGCCAGATCCACGGCGACTTCACGAAGGTCGAAGTCGACGAGCTCGTGAAGGTGCTCCGCTCGGGCTCGCTGCGCGTCGAACCGGAACTCCAGAGCACTTCGATCATCGGGGCATCGCTCGGCGCGGACGCGATCAAGGCCGGCGTGATCTCGCTGGCCGTCGGCAGTGCGCTCGTCTTCCTGTTCATGCTCTGGTACTACGGCGTCGCCGGCTCGATCGCGTGCGTGACGCTCCTGCTGAACGTCTTCCTGCTCTACGCGTCGATGCTGTTCATGCAGGCGACGATCACGCTGCCGGGCCTCGGCGGCATCGTGCTGACGCTCGGCATGGCGGTCGACGCCAACGTGCTCGTCTACGAGCGCATCCGCGAGGAGCTCGGCAAGGGCAAGGACGTGCTGCGCGCGGTCCGGGCCGGCTTCGAGCGCGCGATGTCCGCGATCCTCGACTCGAACATCACGACGTTCCTCGTCGGCCTCGTGCTCTTCAACGTCGGCACGGGTCCGGTGCGCGGCTTCGCGGTGACGCTGATGGTCGGCATCGTGACGACCGTCTTCACGCAGTTCTTCGTCACCCGACTGCTCTTCCACTACGCCGTCGAGCGCAAGTGGCTCGAGAACTACCGGCCGCGGTCGCTGTTCACGAACCTGAACCTCGACTTCGTGAAGTTCCTCGGTCCGTGCGTCACGGCGAGCGCCATCTTCCTCGTCGTCGGCGTCGGCTACTCGCTGTTCGGGGTGCCGCGCGAGGTCATGCTGGGCATCGACTTCACCGGCGGCGCGAACCTGCGCATGGTCACCGCGCAGTCCATGACGGCGGAGGACTTCCGCCACAAGCTCGAGAGCGACCAGCGCTTCGACAGCACCTACCCGAACGCGACCGTCAACACCGTCGGCGACCCCTCGCCGAAGGACAGCGACCGCTTCAACCAGTTCAACGTGCGCCTCAAGCTGCGCGACGCGCAGCGCATCGAGATCGACAACGGTCGCCGCGAGTGGCGCCTCGCGCGCACGGCGGCAGAGGATGCCGGCACGCCCCTGCCCCCGGCGTACGAACCGCCCTACGTCGTCGAACTGAAGCGCGTCTTCGACGGCATGCTGGTGAAGCCTGCTTTCAGCAAGCCGACCAACACGCCCAACGAAGGCGAGAACAAGGCGCTGCAGTACTCCGAGATCACGCTGCACTTCCAGCGCCCGATCGAACTCGCGAAGGCCACGGCGACCCTCACGCAGAACCTGAAGGGCGCAAAGCTGACGCCGCTCGGCTCGACCGAAATGGGAGAAGCCCAGGACGTGCGCGTCGAATGGATGACGCAGACCGGGACCCCGACCAAGGAGCTGTTCGAGATCGCGCGCACAGCGCTCGGCGAGGTCAAGGACAAGGCCGGCGAGAAGGTCACGCTGTCGGACCCGTTCCCCGAGGCCCAGGAAGTCCAGGGTCGCCTCGTCAACGACCTGCGCAACGCGGCCATCGGCGCCCTCGTGATCGCGTGGGCCCTGATCGTGCTCTACCTCCGCGTCCGCTTCCACGAGTACAAGTACGGCGTCGCGGCAGTCGTCGCGCTCATCCACGACGTGCTCGTCGCATTCGTCTTCGTCGTGGTGTGCAACCGCTTCGGCTTCGTGCGAGCGGAGATCAACGTCACGATGATCGGGTGCTTCCTCACGATCATCGGCTACTCGGTCAACGACACGATCGTCATCTTCGACCGCATCCGCGAGAACCTGGTCGACAACGCGCGCCTCGGCGTCACGGAGCCGTTCCGCGTACTCATCAACCGCGCGCTGAACCAGACGATGTCGCGCACACTGCTCACGTCGGGTCTCACGATGCTGACGGTGCTCGCGCAGTTCCTCGTCAACTGGGGCAGCGACTCCGACCTCGAGCCGTTCGCGTTCGCGATGTTCGTGGGCATGGTGTCGGGCGTCTACTCGACGGTCTACATCGCCGCGCCGGTCCTCATCTGGATGCACAAGGAAGGCGACACTCCGGCCGTACCGGCCCCCGCGACGCCCGCGCAAGTCACGGGCACGGGCGATCACGGCGCGCCGTAGTCGGCGCGCCGGCCCCATGCACCTCCCGCGTGCGACGGCCAGGTTCCCCGAACGCCTCGCCGCGTTCGATCTCCGCACGACGCCGGTCCTGCGCACCGACGTTCTGGTGATCGGCTCGGGCATCGCCGGTGCGTGCGCCGCGCTGCACGCTGCGGAGGCCGGCGCCGAAGTGCTGCTCTGCGCGAAGGGCGACCCGCGCGACACGAACACCGCGTGGGCCCAGGGCGGCATCGCGGTGGTCACGTTGGCCGAGGACAGCGTCGACACGCACGTCGCGGACACGCTGCGCGTCGGGGCCGGCATCGCGACCCCGGAGGTCGTGCACGAAGTCGTCGCCTCGGCGAACGACGCAGTGCGCTGGCTGCAGCAGCTCGGCGCGCGCTTCGACCGCCGCAACGGCGAACTCGACGGCACTCTCGAGCTGTCGCGCGAGGGCGGACACAGCCATGCGCGCGTCGTTCACGCGAACGGCGACGCGACCGGCCAGGAGATCCAGCGCGCGCTCGCGAAGGCGCTCGTCGACCACCCGCGGATCACTGTCCGCCCCCACACCTTCGTTCGCGATCTCGTCGTGAAGGACGGACGCTGCACCGGCGCCACCTGCCTCACCGAGGCCGCAGGCGAACTCGCCGTGGAGGCGGGCGCCGTCATCGTTGCGACCGGCGGCTGCGGCCAGATCTACCGCGAGACCACGAACCCGACCGGGGCTTCGGGCGACGGCCACGCACTTTGCTTCCGCGCCGGCGCGCGCATGGCGGACTGCGAGTTCGTGCAGTTCCACCCGACGACGCTCTACATCGCCGGCGCCTCGCGCTTCCTGATCAGCGAAGTCGTTCGCGGCGCGGGCGCCGTTCTGCGCGATCGCAACGGCGACCGCTTCATGCCCGCGGCGCACCCGATGGCCGAGCTCGCGCCGCGCGACACCGTGAGCCGTGCGATCCTCGAGCGGATGGTCGCGACGAACGACACGCACGTCTACCTCGACCTCGCGACGGTACAGGGCGATCCGCGCACCCTGTTCCCGTCGATCGCGCGCATCTGCTCGACGTTCGACCTCGACCTCGCGAAAGATCCCATTCCGGTGCGGCCGGGCGCGCACTACTTCATCGGCGGCGCGGTCACGGACGCGTCCGGACGGACGTCGATCCCGGGCCTGTTCGCCGTCGGCGAAGCCGCGGCATCGGGTCTGCACGGCGCGAACCGCCTCGCGTCCAACTCGCTGCTGGAAGGCGCTGTCATCGGCCGCAGGACGGGCGTCGTCGCCGCGGACTTCGCGCGGAGCCGCGGCCCCGGCCTGCCGCGCGTCGCGAGCGGGCCGGCCGTCGCCGACGACCCGCCGCGCCTGCTGCACGACGACCTCCTCTACTCGCTGAAGAGCCTGATGTGGCGCCAGGTCGGCCTCGACCGCGAGGCGAACGGGCTCGACGACGCCGCCCGCCGTATCGCGTTCTGGCACCACTACCTGACGCGCGCCGCGATCGCGGATCGCCGCAGCTGCGAACTGGCGAACATGCTCACCGTCTCGGCGCTCGTCGCGGCGGCGGCGATCGAACGCACGGAATCGCGCGGCACGCACTTCCGGCGCGACTTCCCGCGTCGCGACGACGAACGATTCTGCCGCCGCATCTTCCTGCAGCGCGGCGACGATGGTTCGATCCGCACCACGCTCGCCGACGAGCACGTTCCGACCGACCGCCAGAACCCGTGAGAAGCGACTCCCAAGGTGCCAAGGCCGCCGTCGGCCAACGCAGCGAAGCGATCCTGTTCGGCCTCGTCCCTATGGGCGACCCGCGCACCGCGGCCGAGGCGCTGCACGAACTGCAGTTGCTCGCCGACACCGCCGAGTTCGTCACGGCGGGCTGCATGACGCAGCACCGCCGCCACGCCGATCCGCACAGCTACCTCGGCAGCGGCAAACTCGAGGAACTCGCCGAAGTCACGAAGCTCGCCCACAGCGACGCCGTGATCTGCGACGACTCGCTGACCCCGAACCAGGCGAAGGCGATCGAAGCGGCGGTCGGGGTACCGTGCATCGACCGCAGCGAACTGATCCTGCAGATCTTCGGCATGCACGCGCGCACCCCGCAGGCGAAGCTGCAGGTCGAACTCGCGGCGCTCCAGTACGAGATGCCGCGGCTGCGGCGACGCTGGACGCACCTCGAGCGGCAGCGCGGCGGCATCGGCGTGCGCGGCGGAGCCGGCGAGAAGCAGATCGACGTCGACCGCGACCTGATCCGGAGCCGCATCGCCGCGGTGACGAAGGAACTGAAGCGCATCGAGCAGCACAAGGAGCGCGAGGTCGAGGCGCGCCCCGATCTCTTCACGATCGCGCTCGTCGGCTACACCAACGCCGGCAAGTCGAGCATGATGAACCGGCTGACGGACGCAGGTGTGCTCGCCGAGAACCGCCTGTTCTCGACACTCGACACGCGCACGCGCCCCTGGCGTCTGCCCGGCGGCCGCACCGTCCTGCTGACCGACACGGTCGGCTTCCTGCGCAAGCTGCCCCACCAGCTCGTCGCCTCGTTCCACGCGACGCTCGCGGAGGCGCTGCACGCGGACCTGCTGCTCGTCATGGTCGACGGCAGCTCGCCGGAAGCGCAGGAACAGCTGCAGACCGTCGACGAGGTTCTCGAGACGCTCGGTGCGGGGAACCTCGCGCGCATCACCGTGCTCAACAAGGTCGACCTCGTCGCCGACCGCGCGCAGCTCGCTCCCCTGTGGCAGACGGAACCGCGCGCCGTCGCGTGCTCGGTCGCGTCGGGCGAAGGCTTGCCAGACCTGATGGCGGCGATCCAGAGCCACCTCGCGGACGTCGAGAACCGCGTCGAGATCCTGCTCCCGCACGCCGCGAGCGGCCTGTTCGGTGAGATCCGGGCGAAGGCCACCGTGCTCAGCGAGTTCTACACAGAGGAAGGCTGCCTGATGGAGATCCAGGCGTCGCCGGCGCTGCTCGGGCGCCTGCTCGCCGAGGGCGCGCGCCGCGCCGAGCCGAGGGATCGGCCGCCGCCGGAACCCCCGCCCGCCGAGGATCAGGCGTAGATCGCGGTGGCCCTCCGGCCGAAGTCGTGGTGCTCCACGACGCGCCGGATCACCTTCACCATCTTGGCGCCACCGATCTCCGACGGCTCGATCGGGTTCGC
>JAEUHQ010000170.1 GCA_016794565.1 Planctomycetota bacterium
CACGAACCAGACCGGCGCGGCGATCGTCGGCTTCACCCGCGGCCGCATCGCCGGTGTGGCGTCCGTCGATCCGGGTTCGCGCGACCTCTCCGATCCGGCCTTGCTGCCCTACACGACGGCGGTCGAAGGCTCCACCGGCAACGTGTTGCTGACGGCGGTTTCGGCGCCGGTCGCCGGCTCCGCGCTGCAGACCGGTCGCATGTTCAACGGCCAGACGCTCACCTACACGGTGTCGAACGTTCCGCCGCCCGTCGGTCTCTCCCTCGCGATCCTGAGCTTCGACGTGGGGGCGCCGACTGCTTCGTTCCCGCTGGCGTTCGCGGGTCTCTCCCCGGCTGGTTGCACGACGGCGTTCCCGAACATCCTGCCGGTCGTGCTCAACTTCGCCTCGGCGCTGAACGTAGCCGGCGGCACGATCCCGATCGCGCCCGGGATCGGCCCGATCCCGGAGCACAACGACCCGGGCAGCTGGGCCACGCTCGGCCTGAACGTGACCGCGCAGGTCTGGGGTCTGGACTTCGGTGCGCCGTTCCTGGTCCCGTGGACGAGCAACACGATCCACTACACGATCGGTCTCGACTGATCCCCGGCGACGCGAGGCGACTCGCCGTCACCTGACGAACGGCCCGTGCGGTGTCTGCCGCGCGGGCCGTTCTTCGTTCTGCGGGCGAGATCCGGGCGCGGGTCAGCGTGTTTGCGCGGCTCGCAGCAGTTCGGCGGCGCGCTGGTTCGCCGGTTCGATCACGAGGGCGTCGCGGAGCACCGTTTCGGCGAGCGCGGGTTCTCGCCACGCGAGCAGCCACTGGGCAACCTCGAGCCGTACTCCGACGTCACCCGGGCGCTTGCCGAGCAGGCTGTCGAACATCGGCGCGAGCTCTGCGCGGCGACCGAGTCGCACCAGCAGTTCGCCTCGCGCCTGGTAGGGCTGCAGGCGTTGGTGCGTCAGCTCGGTCGCGCGCCGGAACGCCTCCTCCGCCTCGCGCAGGCGTTCGGTCGTCTGCAGGACGAAGCCGAGACTGTTCCAGTACTCGGGTCGCCGGGATTCCAACGCGAGGCTCCGCCGCAGCACCCGTTCGGCGTCGGCGAGTCGCGGGTCCTGCGACTCCGTGCGCTCCGCCGTGACCGCGCCCACGAGCAGCACCCCGAAGGTCCCGAGCGCGTCCGCGTTGTCGGGCTCCTCGGCGAGCACGCCGCGCATCATGCCGAGCGCCTGGTCGCGTTTTCCCCGCTGGAACAACGCCGCCGCCTGCTTCACGGCCGTGGCAGCGGAGACGTGGCAGCCGATCGACTCCTCGATCACCGCGACGGCCTCGTCGTGACGTCCGAGCCTCCACAGGTGGGACGCGTAGTTGGTGAGGATGAGGCCTTCGCCGGGCGTGCGGCTCTCGCGATCCCGCTTCTCGTACGCGTCGGTCCAGAAGGAGAAGTCGTCCATGTAGACCTCGACCCGCTCTCGCGTGCGCCACGCCAGGACGGCGATCCCCGCGACGACGATCCCCGGACCGGCCCACCGCGATCGGCCGATCGCGACGAGCCCGCGCCGCGCCAGCATCACGGCGGGCACGATCACGAACAGCATCGGCAGGTACATCCGCCGTTCCGCGGCGACCTCCCATTGGGTCGGCAGGATGGTCGAGGTCGGCGCCAGCAGCAGGAAGAACAGCGCACCGAGCCAGCCCAGGTGCGGGCGTCGCCACCAGCACAGGAGCGTGATGGCGAGCAGCGACAGCACGAAGAGCCCGGGGATCACCGCGGGCCACGCCTCGTGGAGGATCGGCGTCCCATAGGCGCCGCGCAGCGGATGCGGCCACGCCGCGAGGCGGACGTAGTGCGCGACGACACCCGCTTGCGTCGACAGCCACTCCCAGGGCGTGATCGTCGGCCGGATGTTGAAGCCGACGGTCGGGTTCGACGGCCCGAGCGCGACGCAGGATGCGAGCACGAGCCACGAACTCGCGAGCACGCCGTACCACCGCACTCGCGGCCGCATCGCGGACCACGACGAGAAGACGAACGCCCGCTCGAAGAGCACGTACAGGAGAGGCGCGACGACGAAGTCCTCCTTGGCCGCCATTCCGAGCGCCATGCTCACGAAGGCCAGTCCGCGCCATCGGCGTGCGCTCGGCGCGGCGCCCTCGACGATCGCGGCGAGCAAGGCCAGTTGCAGGAAGAGCGCGGCGAGCAGCGTGGATCGCTGGGTTGCGTAGGCAACGGTGTCAGCGGAAAGCGGATGCGCGACCCAGATCGAAGCGACCGCGAGCGCCGTCCATCGCGAGGTCGCAGCGTCGAAGCGCCCTGCGAACGCGGGGGCGAGCAGGGTCCGTCGCATCGTGACGAAGAGCAGCATCGCGTTCACGACGTGCAGCACGAACGCGGTCAGGCGCGGGCCGGACGGGCCGGGTCCGAATACCGCGAGATCGAGCCACAGCGAGAAGCACGTGACGGGGCGATTCGCCAGCGGCTGGTGTGGCTCCGCGAACGCGGCGGCCCAGACGTCGCCCGTTTGCAGAGCCGTGTTGGCCACGATCGCCGGCTGATCGTCGAAGACGAACGAGCCGCGCCACACGCCCCACCACGCGACGAGACCGGTCGCGGCGATCAGGGCGAAGGGCGCGAACGCGGCAACGCCGTCACCGCGCGCGGACGGGGCGGGCGTGCGAACGGATGGGGCGCCGCGTGCCATCGACAGGGGAGCGTGCAGCTCGAGCAGTGCCGGCGCAATGGCGTGCGGGTCGCGGTGGCGCCGCGAGCGTCACGGCCGGGTCGTGACCGCGACTCCGCCGGTTCGTGAGCTGATCACGTACGCGACCGTGCCGCCGCCGGCGTCCGCGACGAACGTGACGACAAGGTCGCCCGAGCCGGCGAAGGCAGACGCGCTCGACTCCGCCGTCAGCACACCGTGCGCGAGGTTCTCGCCCGTCTCGCTGTTCACGTCGAAGGTGACCGCGCCCGTTCCGACCCCGTGCATGTCGATCGAGACTCCACCACGGTCGGCGCCCGACACACGCAGGGTGCACTTGCTTGCCGGTGCCAGGACGACGGAGGACTCGAGCCGCGACGCGCCCTGCAGACCGGCGCAGGCCGGGAGGACGAGGAGCAACGGCGCCGAATGGCGAAGGACCATGGCCGCTTTCTACGGGGTGCTGCGTGGTGTTGCGAACGGGAGTGTCCGACCCTCGTGTGTGCGGAGCTCGAGCCACCGTGCGATGGCGAGCGCCTGGCCGAGGCGGATCGCGGCGCGGCCGTGGCAAGGCACAGGTTCGACGGTCAGGTGCTCGCGCGCGACGACGTCCTCGAGGTAGCCCGCGCGGTGGTTCGTCGCGTTGCAGTAGTTCGTCTTCAGTACCGTGGTCGGCGTACCCGCGGGGAGGAGCGGCGCGCCCCACGCGAGCGATGTCGACGTCCATGCGGTCACCGGGGCGCCGTCGCCGAGGAAGCGCCGGAAGCGCTCGCTCGCGCCCGCCGCCGTGTCGCCGTTCGCGAGGTCGGTGCGCGACAGGGCCATGTGGTCGAGGTGGGCGTCGGTCGGGCCCCGGCCCGTCGGTCGCAGGATCGCTTCGAACGTCTCGCCGGTCGTGGGACGAACCGCGGCCCATTGCACGAGTTCTCGTCCGGCGGCGGGGTCGGCGCCCGCGGCCGAAGCCTCGGCGTAAGCGACCACGAGACATGGATCGGCGAGAAGCGGCGACAGGGCGCGCGACTCGCGGAGCCGCGCTCGGTGCGTGCGGCCGACACGCGGCACCGTCGCGACGAGATGCACCTGCTGGTCGATCATGCGATCGAAAGCGTCGACCAGTTCCCCGAGGCGATGGTTGTCGGGCTCGAACGCGCGCAGCGCCGCGACGATCGCCTCCAGCGTCGAGACGTAGTCGGCCCGCGGCTCGCGGCGGATGCGGTAGCGGCTCGGCTCCGCGGGGTCGATGCGCACGTGGCGCAGGCGCGAGAGCCACGGGTTGTCGGCGTGCAGGCGCTTCGCGTGGGCCCAGGTGCCGTCGATCGCGAGCAGGGTCGACGGGCGTTCGTGTTCGCGCAGGTCTTCCACGAGCGGTGCGTCCGGCCGCGGCCAGAGCACGACCGTGTCGGGCGGCACGTCGGGTTCGCAACGCAGCACGTCCGCGGCGCCGGCGTAGGCGACGTGCACGCGCGCACGCGGCAGGCAGAGGCCCACGAGTCGCGCCGTGCCGAACGGATGCGTTCGTTCGTGCGGGTGCTGCAGGACCACGACATCGGTGCGCGTCGGTACGATGGGCAGGCTCTTGCAGTAGCAAAGGCGCTGCGGGCGCAGGCAGCGGTAGCAGCGGCCGATGCCGGCAGGTTCGTTCGTCACGAGCGGTCGTCCGCGCGGGCGCGGTCGTAGTCGGCGGGGGCGTTCACGTTGCGCAGCATGCGCAACTCCGGATCGAAGGCACGCAGTTCGTCCTCGTCGACGAAACGTGTGGGAACGAACTCGGCGACACGGCGCGGCGTGCGCACGCCCGCGGCCAGCAGCGAGTCGATCGTCGCCGCGGTGTCGACGCGCCAGATGGCGCAGAGCGGATGGAGTCCGTCGGAGGTGCGCGGGAGCACGAGGCTCGCCGCGCCGAGCCGTTCGTGGAGGAACACGATCGCCGCCGCCGTGACGAAAGGCGTGTCGCAGGCGGTCACGAACCCCGCGTCGCGCGGTCCGAAGCCGTGGCGCTCGACGAGGAACCGCAGGCCGGTCGCGATCGCGGCGAGCGGGCCTTCGCCGGGGCGGTCGTCGTTCGTGCGTTCGACCGCCGCGGGCAGCGCGGGCAGGTCCTGGCCTGCCTGCGCGACCACGACGACCGGCGCGCAGCACGACGTCGCCGCGGCCGCCGCCCGGCCGAGCATCGTGTCCGTTCCGAACGGCAGCGACTCCTTGGGACGACCCATGCGCGTGCTGCGTCCGCCTGCCAGAATGAGCGACCCGAGCCGCATGGCGATCTTGTCCGGCATTCCCCGGCAGCCCGCAAGCGGTGATCCCTCCGCATGCAGCAGCAGCCGACGCCGAAGAAGGCCGACCTCGTCTCGCCGTTCACGTTCCGCATCGAGTGGAAGGACGGTGCCGTCACCGACCTCGGTGCGCGGTCCCTCCGGCTCGCCTGTCCGTGCGCAAGCTGCATCGAGGAGGGCACCGGCCGCCCGCTGCTCGATCCCGCGACCGTGCCGCCGGACATCCTGATCCTCGGCAGCGAACTCGTCGGTCGCTACGGACTGTCGTTCCAGTGGAGCGACGGTCATCGCACCGGGATCTTCGCGTGGCCGCGCCTGCGCAACCTCGGTGCGCCGGAGAGCCGGGAGTGACCGCGCCGCCGGACTGGAAGGACGTGCTGCGGATCGCGGGGCGGGTGCTGGAGCATCTCGACTGGCGCGTGCTCGGCGACGTGTACTTCCACTGGGGCGGCGAAGCGTTCTGGTCCGAACGGCGCCCGCGGGTGCTCGATCTCGGCGGTGAACTCGGTCGGCGGCTGCTGCGCGAACTGCCGCCCGGCGGCTCGTCGTTGTGGGTCGGCGCGGGCGTCGCCGAACTGCCCGTGCTGCTCGGCGAGGTGCTGCTGCACGGCCGCAGTGTCGTCGCCACGAACCTGCGCGCCGAGGAGTGTCGTGTGCTCGACGCCGGCCTGCGCGCCGCCGCTCCGCAGGTCGCGCTGCAGTTCTCGCCCGAGGACGCGCGCGTCGCGGCGCCGGCCCGGACGTTCGACCACCTCGGCTGCATCAGCGTGTTCACCGATCCCGAGTCGTGGCCCGTGCTGAGCGACGTCGCGTACGGCCGCATCGCCCCGGTGCAGATCGACGTCGACCGGTTCGTCGCGGAGCGCCAGGCCGCGCGCGAGCTGGCGGCGGCGCTGTTCGCGCGTCTGCAGCGACCCGGTGTCGTGACGACGTCGGCCGAGGAGGCGGCGTGGTTCCTCGAGCAGGCGGAACTCGCCGGCGCCGCCGTGGAAGCGACCGACGACCTGGTGGACACCGCGGTCGTCGGCGATCCGGTCGGATTCCTGCGCGTCGGCGGGGCTGCTACGGAGTCAGCGTCAGGCTGATCGCGTTGCTCGCCGCGGCGAACAGGTCGACGTCGTTCGCGATCAGGAACGCGAAGTGCGTCTGCACGCTCGGCAGGCCCGTTCCCGGCGGCAGCGCGAACGTCGCATGGGCACGGCCTTGCGCGTCGAGCACGCCGAGGAAGGCCCCGAAGATCGGAGAATTGGCGAGTGCGAGGCCGAGGTTCGAGAAGTTGTCGAGGTTGAGCGGCAGGAACGTCGACGGCGTCAGTTGCAGGCCCGGCGACGTGCCGGAGGCGCCCCACAGGATCAGGTAGAGCGACACCGCCGGATTCGCGCACGGCGCGATCACCATCGGCAGCGCCGTGCCGCCGGTCGTGACGGAGACCGACGCGGCGTCCGGCGGATAGAGCAGCGGATCCTCGAACTCGATCTTCGTGATGCACGGACCCGTGTTGCACAGGAGGCCGGCGAAGCGCGAGTTGTCGTTGTCGTTGCTCTCGTGCACGACGTTCGTGCGATCGGCGACCGCATGAACGAACCACACCTGGGCCCTCGTGCGCCAGGGCACCTGCACGGTCTTCGGCGCGGTCGTCGTCTGCCCCGCGTTGAGGCCGCCGACGGTGACCTTGCCGAGGTAGATGTCCTGCGTGCTCCACGTGCTCGTCGACGACAGGAAGAACTCGACGGCGAACGGCCCGGCGGCTGCGGGTCCGTCGTTCGTCACCGTCGGAGTCAGCGTCAACGTGGCGCCGGGCACCACGAAGGACGCGCTGGCCCCCAGGCTCGGCACACGCAGGTTGCAAGCGGTCGGGTCGTCGACGGTCACCTGCCAGGTGTGCGATTCGACGAGCGTCGAGGCCGGATCGCTGCGCACCATCGTCGTGTGGTCCGTGACCGAAACCTCGAGCGTGTGCGCGCCGAGCGCCACGGTGTTGGGGTTCAGCGAGTACGCGGTGCCCGTGGCGCCAGCGATGACGTTGCCGTCGAGCTTCCACGCGATCGTCGGAGCGTTGCTCCCGGGCACGATGTGCGAGATCGCGAACAGCTGTGGCGTGGGAACGCTGACCGTGACGTTCGTCGCCGACGGCACCGTCGACACGATCGTGTCGACCACGGAGTTGGTGATCTTCGAGATCTGCTCGCGGCAGACCGAGCACAGGGTCTGGCCGAGGCTGCGCATCATGCAGTTGTTGCGCGGGCGCCAGATGCCATGCAGGTAGTAGCGCGCGCCTTCGAAGGCGCTGATGCCGTCCGTGCCGTGCCAGATGGACCACTTGGCTCCGGTCGGCGACGTCGTGACGTTGACTTCGCCCGGTTCGGAGCCGGAGTACGTGTTGTTGGGGTAGTCGTACTCGTCGGCCAGCAGACCGAGGCTGTGCCCGACCTCGTGGGTCTGCACGTCGGCCATCTGGGAGCCGTTGTAGCTCACCGAGAACGTGGCCGCGCAGCCGCCGTAGCGGCTCGAGTTGACTAGGACGACGACGCGCCCTTCGTTCGCCGGTGCGAGTGCGGCATCGGCGAGGGCGAGCGCGGTGTCGCCGATGTAGAGGCAGCGATCCGTGCCGCCGACGTTGTAGGTCGAGTCGTACGCGGTGTCGACGAAGACGGGCGGCACGATGTCGGGCTGGTCGGCGCCGCTTTGGTTGCTGGCACGGAACACGGTGTGCACGTTGAAGTAGGCGGCGAAGGTCTGGTACGGCTGCGTCTGGAACAGTCCCGTCAGGAACGTCTGCACGTTCGCGTCGAACAGCGCCTGCTCGGTGGCCTGATAGCCGTCGCCGAGGATCACCATGTCGTAGCGCGACTGCGTCGTGCCGTTGCTGAGCACGGTGGTGACGACGGGCGCCTGGGCGCGGAGGCCGGCGAGCGTGCCCAGCACCGCGCAGAGGGGGATCGCGTGTCTCATCGTCCACCTCCGGCGAGCTCGTTCACGCGGGCGCCGGTGGTGAAACCGACAGGCACGTCTTCGACGCCGTCGCGCCGCGAGAACTGGTAGGTCGCGGCCTCGGCGAAGCGCGGCACGTTGACGAGCATCGCAATCCGCGAGTCGCGTACGACGCAGCCTTCGACGCGCACTGCGGCACCCTTGCGATCGGCCGCGGTGTCGAAGTGCACCAGGTCGAGCGGGATCTCGGCGAGAGTCGAACCGTCCTGGGCGCGGATCGTCAGCGTCCAGGCACTCGTCAGGCCCTTTGGTACGCCGGCCCAGGGGTCCTCCTTCGCGACGGCGCGGCGGATCGTGAGCTGGTCGCGGTCGCCTTCGACGACGAGGGTCAGGTGGCCCCGTGCAACCGGCGGCGGCTGGGTTGGCTGGGTTGGCTGGGTCGGCGCGCCAGGAAGAGCGGCAGGAGGGGCGTTCGCCGCGTCGGAGGCTTGCGGAGCGCAGAGCCAACCGAGGGCGGCGAGTGCCGCGACGGCGGTGAGCAGGTTCGTCGTGTGCATCGGAGAGGGAGGGAAGGGGCCGGGAGTATAGCCAGGGTGGAAAGGCCGTGACCGCGCGGACAGGATGCCGGGACATGGACTTTCGCGGTCGCGTCCTTCTCGCTCCGTTGACCAAGGGGGGCAACCTGCCGTTCCGCCGACTGTGCCTCGCGCACGGTTGCACGACCACGATGGGGGAGATGGCCTACGCGTACCAGGTCGTGCGGCGCAGCAAGAGTGAGCTGGCGCTGTTGCGCAAGCACGCGGAGGAGACGTGCTTTGGCGCGCAGATCGCCGCGAACCGGGCCGGTGATGCGATCGCGGCTGGCCTCGCGGCCGTCGAACGAGGCGCGTCGTGGGTCGACCTCAACTGCGGCTGTCCGATCCACGACATCGTGCGGCGCGGCATGGGGGCGGTGCTGCTGCAGCGGCCGGCGCACCTGCACAAGCTCGTCGCGGAGATGGTGAAGGGCATTCCGGTGCCGGTCACCGTGAAGATCCGCCTCGGCTGGTCGGAGGACGACCAGAACGCGAGCGAGACGGCGAAGGCGATCGAGGAGGCCGGTGCCGCGGCGGTGACCGTGCACGGGCGCACGCGCGAGCAGCGCTACTCGCGCGCCGCCGACTGGGACTCGATCGCGCGCATCGCGTCGGAACGGTCGATCCCCGTGATCGGCAACGGCGACCTGCTCACGTGGTACGAGACGAAGCAGCGATGGGAGAAGAGCGGCGTGGCGTCCGTGATGATCGGCCGCGGCGCGCTCATCAAGCCGTGGATCTTCCGCGAGATCGCCGAGCAGCGAGCGTTCGAGCCGACCGCCGAGCAGCGCCTCGGCATCTACCTCGACCTCGCGAAAAAGATGAAGGAGCACTTTCGCGACGACGAGAAGGGCCGCGAGCGCGCGATGCGCTTCCTGCCCTGGCACTTCGAGTTCTTCTGTCGCTACCGCCCGCTGTCGGCCGAGCGCTGGGTCGAGTCCTCACGGAGCCACCCGCTGATGCAGACGCGCTTCCCGGACGACGAAGAGGTCTCGGTGCTCGAACGCCTGCTGCGCGACGCGCGGCCGGAAGTGCACCAACGACTCGCCGCGCTCCTGTGGGAGGCGCCGGACGAGGCGGCGGCCACGGCGGCCGCGACGGCGCTGGCGGCGGAGATCCCGCCCGTCAGCGGTGAGGCCGGCGAAGTCGCCACTGCGCACGGCTGACCGCGAACTCCGCGGCGACGGTCATCCGGGGAACCCGACGACTTCGGCGATGCGGCCGTCGGGTGCGAAGCGGAACAAGTTCGTCCCGCGTCCACGAGGTTGTTCGTTCGCGTCGACCGCGATCCACGCGACGAGCGCGTTGCCCTGGCAATGGCGCAGTTCGCCGTCCCGGCGCATGCGAATGCCCGGCATGTGCACGTGCGTGTTGGCGATGTGCCCGTGCAGTTCGTCGCGGCCGACGAGGCACGACCACGGGTCCCGCATCGACACGCCCTCTGCGGAGCATGCGGAGAGGCCTTCGCGGCGCTTCTGCGCATCGGTCTCCGCCCACGCGGCGAACCATCGGTCCGCCATCGCGGCGGCTCCGGCGTGGTGTTCGTTGGCGACGACGTTGGCGAACACTGCGAGGTGGTAGCGCCAGCCGGGAACATGGTGGTCGCGCGTCTTCGCCTCGGGCAGGTCGTGCCGCATCGACAGCCTCGTGCCGTCCGGGTCGTCGGCGAGATCGATCGTGACGAGCGAACCCCCCGGGGGCAGTTCGGGGTGCGCGTTCTCGTAGCCGTACGTGAACACGATGCGGCGATCGGCCTCGAAGGCCGTCACCTGGCCGCGCGCGATCACGCCGTTCGGATAGACGATCCTCATCTCGCCGCCGACGCGGCCGTCGATCGTCGACCCGGCTCCCCACCAGCGCGCGAAGCGCTCGGTGTCCGTGAAGAAGCGGAACACGACGCCGCGCGGGGCACGGATGACGAGGGTGCGGTTCAGCGAGTGCGGGAGGTCCTTCATGTTCGATCGTGGGTCAGGAGGAAGAGGGGGCGGGGCCGCGGCGCGATGCCTCGAGTTCGGCCGCGAGCTTCAGCCGGTAGAGCGCGTCGTCCCACGTGCTCTCGAGCCAGCGGCGGAGCGGGCCGAGCGCCGTGCGGCGCGTGCGGTAGAGACGGCTCTTGCCGTTGCGTTCGACGTCGAGGAGGCCGGCGTCGCGCAGGCGCCCGAGGTGCTGCGAGATCGCGCCGAACGTGACGTCGTCGAGTGCCTCGTGGATCGCCCCGGCCGAACGCGCCTCGTCCCAGCAGAGACGCAGGATCTCGCGGCGGCGGGGGTTGTTCAGAACGGCCAGAAGATCGGGCACGGAAACAGTGGAAACTAAAATGATAGGGGAAGCAAGGGGCGCGGCGAAGTTCTCGAGGGGTCACGGCCGGAGCGGCTTCAGCCGATCGGCCAGTTCGGGCCTGCCCGCGTCCCGCAGCGCCTGCTCGATCCGGCCAGCGATGCCGCGGGGCTTTCGTTGCAGTCCGTCGGTCTCGTCCAGGCTCTCCGGCCGCAGCTCGAAGGCGCGCACGAGGTCGGCGACGGCGCCCTCTGCGTCGCCCGCGCCGAAGCGCAGGTGCGCGCGGCCGGCCAGGGCCGCCACGATGCAGTGGTTCGCGGAGTCCGTGTAGTCGGCGTTGCCGTCGCGACTCTTCTCGAAGCGCGCGATCGCCTCGTCGTACGCGGCACGCGCGAGAGCTGCCCGCTTGTCGTCGGTGTGGCGTTCGCCGGCGGCGATCGCGGCGGCGCCCGCGAACCACTCCGCCGTCGGGCGGTCCTTCGCTTCCTCGACGAACTTCGCGTACTGGCGCCGCATCGATTCGGCGTCGAGATCCACGAGCAGGCGATTGCGCCACGCGACGTGCAGGCGCTCCGACCCCGGGAACGCGCGCACGGCCTGCGCGAGGCGGGTCCTCGCTTCGCGCCGCAGGCCCGCGAGGTCGAGCAGTCGCGTCGCGGCGACGAAGGCCGGCTCGGTCCCGCCGCCGCGCGCCGCGAACACGTCGAGGATCGCGAGGGAGAGGTCGATCGTCGCGCGAAGGTCCTTCGTCTTCGCGCTCTCCTGGTCGGCCAGGACGGGCGCCGTGCCCAGCACGAGCTGCACCGACAACGCGTGCGATGCGAGCCAGGGATCCGGGCGGCGGCCGCTGGCGCGTTCGGCCGCGGCGACGCGCATCGCGGCTTCGGCGGCGGCCGGGTCACCCTGCATCCAATGCAGGTGCGCGAGCAGTCCGTGCACGTCGGCGCGCAGCGGTGCCGAGCGGATCTGCTGCGCGTTGCGCGAAGCGTCCTCCAGCCAGAACTCGACGCCCCTGGCGCGATCGCGGAACAGGACGTCCGCGAACGCCGCCTGCGCGGTCGCGAGACGCAGTCGGGTCTCCTGGTCGCCCGCGTTCGTCTTCAGAACCGTCTCGCATCGATCCAGCTCCGCCTCGATCGACGCGCGGTCGTCCGGATCGAACGAGCGCTCGCGCCACTCGCCGGTGAACGCCGCCGCTGCTGCCACCTTGCGATCGCGCGGGCCGAGATGCAGCGCGAGGCGCGCCACGGCGGGGTCGTTCGCACCGATTCGTGCGAGTGCCGCGGCGAGCGCCGCCGTGGTCGCCGGATCGTCGGCACGCGCGAGTGCGTCCTCGACGTCGATGGTGCTGTCCGGGGCCGCCACCCTGGCGAGTGCGTTCGCTGCAGCGAGCACGACTCCTTCGTCGTCGGATCGAAGCGCCATGCGCAGCAGGTCGAACGGTTCGTTCGTCGCTGCGGCCGCGGCTTCGAGGATCGCCTTCTTCGCCGCGGCGTCGGCGGCGCGGAATCGCTCCTCGAGCGCCCGGCGCGCCGCGGCGTCGCGGCTGGCGAACAGCTCCGCGACCGAGGCCGGCAGCGCCGTGGTGTCGGCCTTCGGCGTGCCGCGATGTTTGCGGATCGCGTCGATCGCCGCCTGCTTGCTGGTGTCGAGGAATCGATCGAACAGCACCGTACCGTCCGCGGACACGCCGATGTGGCGCGGCGCCACGCGCTTCCCCGCGAAGAACTTCTCGTAGAGGATGGGTTCGATCCGCTTGTGCTCGCTGCACGTGCAACCGGGGAAGCGCCGGCACTCCACGCGATTGCCCGCCGCGTCGTAGTCGCGATCGACGTGCTCGTCCGGCGAGCACACGACGCACACGTAGCCGCGCGTGAGCTCGATGAACGCCGGGTCCTTGTAGACCTGCGTCGCGAACTGGTCGTTGAACACCTCGCCGTCCATGTTGACGACGATCAGCAGCGGCAGGCCCGTCGCCTTCTGCACGGCGAACGCGTCCGCGGCGGTGCGCTGCCACGCGATGCCGCTCGTCGTGTTCGTGCCGGCGCCGCTCTGTGCCGGCGCCGCTGCGGGAACGAGGATCAGGAGCAACGCCGTGAGCCAACGCCGCGAGTGGAGCATGACGAGTGGCGATCCTACGAACGTGTGGTAGAAGAGCCACGCTCGGCCGGTCTCGGTCAGGAGATTCGTGCATGCGTCAGATCCGCGTCTTCGTGGCAACGTTGCTCACTGTCGTGTTCGCCGCCTGCGCCGCGAACGAACAGCTTCCTCGGCGCGCGCAGCGCGACGGCTTCGCCGCGGAGGCGCCGGCACCCGGGCTCGCCGCGGAGAAGACCTCGCTCGCGTTCGACCTCGGCGGCGGGGGGTGGGACGACAAGGTCGTTGCGCGCGGTGAGCACCCCGTCGCGCCGCCCGAGTCCGCGGCGACCTCGGAACCGATGCTGATCTACCGCGGTCAGGTCCGTGTCGAGGTCGGCAAGCCGGACGAGGTGATGGCGACCTTCCGCGCGCAGGTCGCCGCCTGGGGCGGTCATCTGCAACGCCAGGCGGATCACACGCTCGTGGTCCGGGTGCCGTCGAGCCGCTTCGAAGAAGCGTTCCAGTGGGTTCGCGCCGCCGGTCGCGTGCTCGCGGAAGCGCGCCAGGCGGAGGACGTGACGGAGGAGTTCGTCGACCTCGGCATCCGGCTCGACACGGCGCGCAAGGCGCGCGAGCGGCTGCTCGACGTGCTGAAGAAGGCGGAGAAGGTCGAGGACATCCTGAAGGTCGAAGCCGAGCTGCGGCGGCTCACCGACGAGATCGAGCGGATGGAGGGGCGGCGCAAGCTGCTCGCGGACCAGGTCGCGATGTCGACGCTGGAGGCGACCTTCCAACCGGTGACCGAGGTGCCCGTGGCGAAGCGCGTGCGTACACCGAATCGCTTCGAGTGGATCAACCGGATCGGTGCCGAACGCGTGATGGAGGACTTCTGATGCCCCGCTGTCCGAACCTCGTCGCGCCGCTCGTCGCGGCCCTCTCCGTCGTTGCGTGCGCGACGCCGATCCGTCTGCCCAAGGACTTCCTCGAGTTGCACTCGTCGGGCGCCTTCCGTGCGGTGACCGGCGACGACGCGCGCGTCTGGGTGCGCGAGTTCGAGGATCCGAACAGTGCGTCGCTCGCGTTCTGGGCCACTGCGCTCGAGCACGAGTTCACCCAGCAGCGCGGCTACGACATCGTCGGCAAGGGGGCCGTCAAGAACCGGGACGGCGACGAAGGGGCCTGGTTCGAGTGCGCCGCGAACGTCGCGGGCCGTCGCGTCGGTTACTTGTGCGCGCTCTGGGTCGACGGCCGCGACGTGCAGGTCGTCGAATTCGCGGCGGACGCCGAGGTCTTCGCCGCGCGAGTCGAGGGAGTGCGCGCCGCATTGAAGACGGTGCGGTGAGCGAGTGATGCGCCGTGCCCTTGCGGGGGCGGCGCGCCGCGCGTTCCCGTCGCAGCGGATGTCCGCGATTCGATCCCGAGCGAACTCGAATTCGTCCCGAATCGAGACTTCGCCCGAGTCGCGATGCTGATGGCGGTTCGTGTTCGCCGGCACCGCGTCGTCGTCCGCCACGGGCAACGACACGCACTCCGGGATGCGGAGTCCGCGGTTTCGTTCCGCGCCGGCGATTTCCGCCGCGAAGGACCGATCCCGCTTGCTCCAGAACCGATTCCTGTCGTCCCTGCTCGTTGCTTCCCTGTTCTCGACCGTCGC
>JAEUHQ010000188.1 GCA_016794565.1 Planctomycetota bacterium
CGTCGCTTCGAGCCGGCGCTTCTGCTCGTCGTCCTTCTTCTGCCCGGCCTTCAGATGCACGACCGTGGCGCGGAAGTCGAACCCGGTGGCCTTCACCTTGAAGGCCGCGGTCACCGGGACGCGATGGAAGATCGGCACCCCGTCCTTCTCGCGCGGCAGCTGCAGCAGTTCTTCCGCGAACAGGAGGTCGACGACTGCGGTGTCGTAGAGGAAGCCGACTTGCTGCGAGGTCTTGCCGTCGTCCCACGCGCCGCTCGTGCCCAGCACGAACCGCCAGCTCGGGCCGGCGCCCGCCGTGACCTTGCGCAGCGGGTCGGGACCGCAGACCTCCTGCACCGCGAGCACCGCGACGCCGAGGCTCTTCACCTTCTGGCCGATCTTCGCGAAGTCCTGGTCGTCGCGCGGGGGGAGGTTGTTGCGGTAGTTGCCCTCGGCGCCGAGGAACTCGAGGTTCCACGTTCCGATGCGGATCGTGTGTGCGTCGGCGGGGGCCTGCGCAGGGAGCGACAGCACGAACACCAACGAAGCGAACAGCGCGGACTTCATGCGGCACCTTCGGCCCGGGCGCGGATGCCGCGCATCAGGTCCTGGAGGAAGTGGATGTTGTGGATCGACAGCAGGATCCCCGCGAGCATCTCGTCGGCCACGGCAAGATGCCTCAGGTAGGCGCGTGAAAACTTGCTGCACGTGTAGCAGCGGCAACCTTCGACGAGCGGGTTCGGGTCGTCGGCGTACTGCGCGTTGCGCAGCTTGAGCGATGCGCCGTCCGGACCGAACGCGGTGTGGTTGCGACCGTGCCGGGTCGGGATCACGCAGTCGAACATGTCGACGCCCGCCGCCGTGGCGGCGAGCAGGTCCTCGGGCTGGCCGATGCCCATCATGTAGCGGATCTTCGTCGCGGGCAGGTGCTGCACGCACGCGTCGAGCGCGACGGCCATCTGCTGTTTGGTCTCGCCGACGCTGAGGCCGCCGATCGCGTAGCCGTCGAAGTCCATCGCTGCCATCGCGCCGGCACTCGCGGCGCGCAGGTCGGGATCGATCCCGCCCTGGCAGATGCCGAACACCGCCTGGCCGCGCCGGCTGCCGCCCCAGCGGTCGTGCACGTCGCGCGCCATGCGCGCCCATCGCAGCGTTCGTTCGTGCGCCGCTCGCTGCGTCGGCAGGTCGGCGTCGCCGGGAGGGCAGTGGTCGAGCACCATCGCGATGTCGGGGCCGAGCTGCTTCTGGAACGTCAGCACGGACTCCGGTGTGCACCGATGCGTGCTGCCGTCGATCACCGACTGGAACGTCACTCCGTCGTCGTCGACCTTCACCTTGCCGCCCAGCGAGAAGACCTGGTATCCGCCGCTGTCGGTCAGGATGGGGCCGTTCCAGCCCATGAAGCGGTGCAGCCCGCCGAGCCGCTCGATGCGTTCCGCGCCGGGCCGCACGTGCAGGTGGTAGCTGTTCGCGAGGATCAGCTCGGCGCCCGTCGCCTGCACCTGCTCCGGCGTCAGGCCCTTCAGCGTCGCGTAGGTGCCGACCGGCGCGAAGCACGGTGTCTCGAACGAGCCGTGTGGCGTGTGGAAACGGCCGCGCCGCAGTGCTCCGCGCGTCGCGAGCAGTTCGAAGCGGAACGCGGTCACGCGAACGGCAGCTCGCCGGTGCGGGGCCGGGGCTCCGTGAGGCCGAGGTGCGTGTGGGCCGCGGCGGTGGCGACGCGGCCGCGCGGCGTTCGGGCGATCAGCCCGCAGCGCAGGAGATGCGGCTCGAGCACGTCTTCGAGGGTGTCCTCGGCTTCGTCGATCATCGCGGCGAGCGTCTTCAGGCCGACGGCGTCGCCGCGCTGGATGAGCGCGCGCAGAAGCTTGCGGTCGACTTCTTCGAGACCGAGGTGGTCGATGCGCAGGCGATCGAGGCCTTCGCGCGCGGTCACCGCGTCGATGGTCGTCTTCTGCTTCACCTGCGCCAGATCGCGCACGCGGCGCAGGATGCGCAGGCTCATCCGCGGCGTGCCGCGGCTGCGCTCGGCGCACAGGGTCGCCGCGTCGGGTTCGAGTGCGACGGAGAGGCGTCGCGCTGCGCGGATCAGGATCTGCTCGAGGTCGCCGGTGGGGTAGGGTTCGAGCCGTTCGACGATGCCAAAGCGCGAACGGAACGGCGCGGTCAGCAGGCCTTCGCGCGTCGTCGCGCCGACGAGGGTGAACGGCTGCACGCCGAGGCGCACGCTGCGGCCGCCGGGGCCCGGATCGAGCACGACGTCGATCGCGTGATCCTCCATGGCCGAGTAGAGGTACTCCTCGAGCGCCTTCGGCAGGCGGTGGATCTCGTCGATGAAGAGCACCTGGTCGCGGCGCAGCCGAGTCAGCGTGCCGGCGAGGTCCTTGGGCGCTCCGAGCGCCGGGCCCGAAGTGACGACGACGTCGGTGCCCATGCCCTGCGCGATCAGATGCGCCAGCGTCGTCTTGCCGAGGCCCGGTGGCCCGCACAGGAGCACGTGGTCGAGCGGCTCGCCGCGTTCGCGCGCCGCGCGGATCGCGATCGCGAGGTTGTCGCGGATCTGCTCCTGCCCGACGAATTCCTGGAACGTCGCCGGCCGCAGACTGCGGTCGAACTCGCGATCCGTCGGATCCGGTTGTTCGTGGAAGACCATCGGGCGCGGGATGGTACTTGCCTTCGCGGCGCGATCCACCACGCTGTCGCCGTGGCCGAGAACGAAGAACTGCCGATCCACCGACTGCTCGGCGAGGAGACGCTGGTCGCGATCGTCGCCGGCTTCTACCGGCAGGTGCCGGGCGACCCGATTCTCGGCCCCATGTATCCGAAGCAGGACTTCGCCGGCGCCGAACAGCGCCTGCGCTCGTTCCTGATCTACCGTTTCGGCGGACCGCCCGACTACCTGCGCGACCGGGGCCATCCGCGGCTGCGCATGCGCCACGCACCGTTCGTCGTGGATCGTGTGGCGCGCGATCGCTGGATGGAGCTGATGATGCGCTCCGTCGACGAGCAGGTCGCGGCGCAGAAGGTGTCTGCCGAGCACCGCGCCTACGTCGAGAGGTTCCTCGGCGACATCGCGACCTTCCTGATCAACCAGGCATGAACACGTACCGCACGATCCTGTCGACGGCGCTGGCGTTCGCAGCGCCGCTGGTGGCACAGGAGCAGGCTGCGCGGCCCCTGTGGAACGGCGTCGACTTCGCCGGCTGGCACGGCCAGCGCCACGTGAGTCCGTACGAACTCGCCGCGATGGACGCGGATGCGCGGACGAAGCTCCGCGCGGAGGACGACGCTTCGATGCGTGCGCACTGGAGCATCGAGAACGGCGAGCTCGTGAACGACGGCGAAGGTGCGTACCTCACGACCGACGTCGACCACGGCGACGCGGAGTTCTCCCTGGAGTACCGAACGGTCGCGAAGGCCGATTCCGGTGTCTACCTGCGCGGTTGCCCGCAGGTGCAGATCTGGGACTGCACCGAGGCGGGCGGCAAGTGGAACCTCGGCGCGGACAGGGGCAGCGGGGGCCTCTGGAACAACGAGAAGCACGAGCGCTTCCCGGCGCGGTGCGCGGACAAGCCGTTCGGCGAGTGGAACCGCCTCGTGATCACGAACCTCGGCGCACGAGTCTGGGTGACGCTGAACGGCGTGCTCGTCACGGACGGCGTCGTGATGGAGAACTACTGGGACCGCGCGCGGCCGCTGCCTCGCACAGGACCGCTGCAGCTGCAGACCCACGGTGGCGAGATCCGTTTCCGCAACCTGGCGGTGCGCGCGATCGGCGCCGCGGAAGCGAACGAGCGCCTCGCCGCGCGCGACAGCGCGGGCTTCGCGCCGATCTTCGACGGCAGGACGTTCGACGGCTGGCGCGGTGACCTCGGCAGCTACGAGATCGTGAACGGCGAGGTCCGGTGCAGGAAGGGCAGCGGCGGCGTGTTGTTCACCGATGCGAGCTACTCGGACTTCGTCGTGCGGCTCGCGTTCCGCTTGCCGCCCGCCGGCAACAACGGCCTCGCCATCCGCTACCCCGGCGAGGGGGATCCCGCGTACACGGGCTTCGAAGTGCAGGTGCTCGACGACAGTGCTCCGCAGTACGCCGCCGCCAAGCCCTGGCAGTACCACGGCTCGGTCTACGGCGTGGTGGCCGCCGAGCGCGGCTTCCTGCGTCCGCAGGGCGAATGGAACGTCGAGGAGGTCACGGTGCGCGGTTCGCGCGTCGTGGTCGAACTGAACGGCACGCCGATCGTCGACGCCGACAT
>JAEUHQ010000210.1 GCA_016794565.1 Planctomycetota bacterium
ACAACCTGGACCCGAAGCCGTTCATCTGGACCGCCAAGGCTGGCGACATCCTGGCCAAGGTCACGCGAGCACGGGCGTCTCTCGCGAATAATGCCCCATCAGCGTGACGCACTACACTAGGATTCGCGGGTTGCTCGGGGAGCAGAGCCGCATGACAGGTGATTCGTCGGGAGCTATCTCGCTCTGAAAGCGCGGATTCGGACACGAGGTCCTGCCGCAAGCGCAGCTCGAGGGTTCTCCTGCCGTGTTGGAGCCTCGACCGCGGGCTTCGTTCCTCTGCGTTTCTCCTGCTCACAGGTTCTGGCTCAGGTCGTGGGGTTGGGCTGGTGATCAGGCTGGTTGCACGCGGGCGATGGCCCACACGAAGCCGGCGAGTTCGCGGGCGATGGCGGTCATCGCGACCTGCGAACGCTTGCCGCGCGCTTCGAGGCGTCGGTAGCGACGAGTGAGTCGAAGGTCGGCCTTGCGGCAGACGTCGGCGACGACTGCCGGCTGGTGCGTGAGCAGCTTGCGTTGACGCGAACCGATGCCGGGGTGATGCCGGTATGCCCACGCCGCCTCGACGAGGATCCGGCGCACGTGTCCGTTGCCAGTCTTGGTGATGCCGCCACGCCGTTGTTTCTGGCCGCTCGAGTGCTCGCTGGGCACGAGCCCGAGGAACGCCATGAACTGCCGGGCGGTCGTGAAACGACACAGGTCGTAGACCTCGGACAGGATCACCATCGCGGCGAGCGTGCTGATGCCGCGGAGGCAGCTCAGGCGCTCGACCATCATCTTGTAGGGCTCCCGCTCGGCGACGGCGTCGATGTGCTTTTCGAGGTCCTCGATCTGCCGATCGTGGTACAGCACCACGTCGACGTAGTGCTCGAACACCTTGGCCTGCTCGGGTCGGGAGAAGCTCAGGCTCCTGACCCAGGTCCAGAACTTGATCGTCCAGTTGCTCGCAGGGAAGCGCAGCCCATACCGGAGCAGGAACTTGGTCAATCGATGCCGCGCATCGGTGCGCGATCGCCGTGCATCCTCGCGAGCGCGCACGAGATCACGCAATGCCTCTTGGTCTTCGGTCGGCACTCCGATCGCGGTCAGCTCGCCAGCCCGGTGCAGCCTTGCCAGTTTGGCCGCATCGCGGCGATCGGTCTTCACCCGGTCGCCTGGCTTCTGTGGAATCAACGACGGCGCGATCACTTCGCACGGAATCCCCATGGCGGTCAGTTGTCGCTGCAGCACGTAGCCACATGGACCCGCCTCGTAGCAGCAGCGAAGCTCCCGGCCCTTCCTGACCCGTTGGATGACTTTGCGGATCGCCGCCGGTTCGTTGGCGATCTCCCAGACCTCCGGCTTGGCAGCGCCCTCGTCGAGCAGGCCCAAGGCGATCGTGGCAGCGTGAACGTCGAACGCGAGATGGCTAGTCTTCGTCATGGTCGGTCCCTCCGCCTGCGGCTCTGGCCGCGAAGCGATTCGAGGTTAACCCGCGTACATGCGTAGCGGGCCGACCGCTTCATCCTGTCTGACGCGCGGGTCGCGCCCGAACGTCGCGGTCAGTCCTTCGCGTCGCTCTCGCGGCCGTGCGGGTGCGCCTTGTCGTAGACGGCGCGCAGGCGGCCGATCGACACGTGCGTGTAGATCTCGGTGGTGACGAGGCGCGCGTGGCCGAGCAGTTCCTGCACCGTGCGCAGGTCGGCGCCGCGGTCGAGCAGGTGCGTCGCGAAAGAGTGGCGCAGCCCGTGCGGCGTGAGTGCGGTCTGCAGTCCGGCGGCGCGCGCGCGATCGACGACGGTCTGGAAGACCCAGCGCGCGCTCAGCGGGCGGCCCGTGCGGTTGATCCACAGCGAGCCGGGGTCGGTGCGCTTCGCTGTCTGCAGCAACGTGCGCCGCGCCTGCAACCACGCGGTCACCGCCGCGCGCGCCGGACCGCCGAGCAGCGCCAGGCGTTCCTTCTGGCCCTTGCCGAGCACGCGCACGATGCCCTCCTCGAGGTCGAGTTCACGCAGCTTCATGCCGGCGCACTCGGAGACGCGGCAGCCGGTCGAGTAGAGCGTCTCCAGGATGGCGCGGTCGCGGATCGCCTGCGGTGTGTCGTCGAACGTCTGGTCGAGCAGGCGGTCGACCTCGGCGCTCGTCAGGAACACCGGTACGCGGCGCGGTGCCCGCGGTCCCTTCAGCGACTTGCACGGGTCCTGCTCCACGATCCCGCGTTCGACGGCCCACGCGAAGAGACCGCGCACACTGGCGAGTTTGCGCTGCACGGACGTCGCGACGAGCCCCTGCTCCTCGAGTTCGACGAGGTAGCGGCGCAGGTCGAAACGGGTCGCCTGCGGCAATGTGCGCCCCGCTCGGGCGAGCCAGCCCGTGAACGCACGCACGTCGCCGCCGTACGCGCGGAGCGTCGCATCGCTCTTCTTGCGCTCGCTCGCGAGCCAGTGCAGGTAGTCGTCGACGACGTCGGTCACGTTGTGTCGCCCGGGCAAGGGTGGCACACTCGCGCGCCGATTTCATGCCCTACCGTGGCGAACTGTTCGCGCTGCTGACGGCGATGTGCTTCACCGGCAGCGGACTCCTGTTCGCCGTCGCGAGCAAGAAGACCGGGCCGTTGCCCGCCAACCACTTTCGCCTCGCGGCCGGAGTGCCCGCGCTGCTCGTGATCTGCCGCCTGCTCACCGGCGAATGGTGGCCGTTCGACCTCTCGACGGAACGTGCTGCACTGCTCGTCGCGTCGGGCCTCGTCGGCCTCGTGCTCGGCGACATCGGCTTCTTCCATGCGCTCGCCACGGTCGGTCCGCGCATCAGCACGGTCGTGATGGCGACGTGGCCCGCGGTCACGGTGGCGATCGCCGCAGTGCAGGGCCGGCTGCCGGACTGGCCGGTGCTGCTCGGGATCACGATGACCATCGCGGGCGTGGCACTCGTGCTGCTGCGCAGTCCCGACGGTGCCTCGTGGCGGCCGGGAATCACGCGCCGCATGCAGTTCTCCGGGATCGCGGGAGCGCTGCTCGGCGCCGTCGGGCAGGCGATCGGCTTCGAACTCGCCGGCCTCGGCATGGCTGCCGCCGCCGACGCGCCGACCGGCGTCGATCCGCTGCAGGCGACCGTCGTCCGGATGACCGCGGCGCTGGTCGGGCTGCAGCTCGTCGCGACCGTGCAGCACGCGCCCGCGGCGTTCGTCGCGGTGGTGCATGATCGCCGCGCGCTCCAGGCCGCCGCGTGGGGTGCGTTGTTCGGGCCGATCGGCGGCGTGACGTTGTCGATGATGGCGCGCAAGCACGCGGCGGTTCCGAGCGTCGCGGGCGCGCTGATCGCGACCACGCCGGTCTTCATGATGCCGGTCGCCCGCTTCGTCTACGGCGCCCGCATCGGCGCACTCGGCGTGCTCGGCACGCTCGTCGCCGTCGCCGGCGTGGCGGTGTGTCTGCTGAACCGCCGCTGACCCGGTTCACATCGCAGCGAGCAGGGCGCGAACCCGGTCGACGGTGTGGTCGCCCATGTGGCCGATGCGGAACGCCACGCCGCGCAGTGTGCCGTAGCCCTTGTCGATCTTGAAGCCGCCGCCGGCCGCGCGCTTGCTCATCGCGTCGACGTCCTGGCCCGCTGCGTCGATGCAGCTCACCGTCGGCGAACGGTGCGCTGGGTCGGCGACGAACGCGCGCATGCCGCGCGACGCGGCCCACGCGAGCGTGGTGTCGCGCATCGCGAGGTGGCGCGCCTGGCGCGCGGGCAGGCCTTCGGCGGCGACACGTTCGAGCTGGCGCTGCAGCGCGAACACGAGCGGGACGCACGGTGTCGCCAGGGTCTTGCCATCGTTCGTCTCCGCGATCGCGCGCGGCAGGTCGAGCAGGAAGCCCCGTTCGTCGACGGTCGCCGCGCGCCGCAGTGCGCGCCCGCTCGCCGTGTAGGTGCAGAGGCCCGGCGGCAGTGCCAGGCACTTCTGCGTGCCGGCGAACGCGAAGTCGAGGCCCCAGTCGTCGAAGCGCAGCTCGGCGCCGCCGACGCTGGTCACGACGTCGACGAGCACGAGAGCATCGGGGGCCTCCGTGCGCACGACGTGCGCGAGGTCGCGCAGCGGTTCGAGGACGCCGGTCGCGGTCTCGTTGTGCGTGATCGCGACGGCCGCGACGGGCGGCCCGTTCCGCAGGCGTGCGCGCAGCGCGTCGGGATCGTGGGCACGGCCGAGCGGCACGGTCAGCGGCTCCGCGGTGCGGCCGCACGCGGACGCGATCTGCTGCCAGCGTTCGCTGAACGCGCCGCAGACGAGGTGCAGCGAACGTGCGCCGCGCGGCACGAAGTTGCGGATGCCCGCTTCCATGAGGGCGGTCGCGGGGCACGTCTCGAACGCCGCGGGCTCCTTCGTGAGGTAGAGATCGCAGAGTCGTGTGCACACGTCCCGCACGACGGCGACGAAGCGTTCCTCGCGGTGGCCGATCAGCGGCTCTGCGAGGATCCGGCGCAGTTCCTCGTCGACCTCGGTCGGTCCGGGGATGAAGAGCACGGGGTGGTCGCCCATGCCCGCAGCATCATCCCCGCGCCGCCGAAAGCAACGGTGCGAAGCGGGCGAGCGACGCGAGCCGCGCCTGTTCGTCGGCCGTGGTCACGTGCTGCAGCACGGGTGCGAGCGAAGGTGTCGCGACGAACACCTGAGCGCCGTCGCGCACACGCGGCCGCGCGACGACGCCGCCGAAGCCGACGAACAGTTCCGCAGTGCCCTGCGTCTCGAGGTCGGTGACGCCGTCGCCGACGAACGCGAGCGGCCGCCGGTCCGCGGGCAGCGCGCGCAGCACCTCGACCTTGCCCTGGTTCTTCCACAGCGGGGACCGCCGGTCGAAGTCGACGTAGTGGCCCGCCACGTCGAAGAGCACGGGAACAGCGTGCACGTTCGCGTCGGGCACCCCGAGGTGTCGCGCGACCGCCTGCACCGGGACCAGCAGGCCGCCGCTCACGATGCCGACGTGTTTGCCGAGGTGCTGCAGTGCTTCGACCAGCGCGCGTGCGTCGGGCACGAGGCGCGCGACGTAGAGTTCGCCGATGCGATCGAGCTGGTCGCGACGCGGGGCGAGCAGACGCAGGCGCGTCTCGTAGACATCGGCGAGCGGCAGCGTGCCCTCCATCGCCTTCGTCGTCAGCGCGGCGATGTCCGCACGCAGTTCCTTCGGCGCGAACGCGAGCAGTTCGTCGACGCCTTCGATCGCGGACAGGGTCGAGTCGCAGTCGAACCAGACGGAGGCGAACGGTGCTCGCACGCGCGCAACGTAGCGCCGCGGTGCGCGGACGCGATCACTGGATCACGTCGCGGGTCGCGTTCGTGAGGAAGGCGGGGCGCAGCGGATCGAGCACGGCGGCCTGGTAGTGGAGTTCGGTCCCGATGAGGGCGGGCAGGTTGGGGATCGTCCACGTGATCGTGTCGAGGCCGGTCGTCGAGAAGATCGGCCAGAGCGGGATCGCCGACACCGGATCGAGGTGGAGCCGGCCATCGAGGCCCGGCAGCGCGAACGGCGCGGGCGCCGCGCCGTTCGCGACGCCGGGCGCCCATAGCACGGGCGTGGTGCGCACGGGCGAAGCGAGCTGGATCGACCAGGGCTGTCCGTGCACCGGCGCAGTCGGTGTGTGCACCTGGTTGAAGAAGTTGAAGCGCGCGGAGGTGTTGCCCGCACCCGTGTCGACGACGTCGGGGTCGCCGTCGCCGTCGAGGTCGGCGACGCACGCGCCGTCGCCGTTGGGAGTGACACCCGTCGTCACCTGGGTGAACGTGCCGGTGCCGTCGTTGACCAGCAGCTTGCCGTTCCCGATGAGGTCGACGTCCCCGTCGAGGTCGTAGTCGAGGCTCGCCACGGTCGAGGACGGCAGTGCCACGGCTGGCGCGAACACGAGGCCGCCGAGGTTCCGCAGCAGCTGACTTCCGTTGTTCGCGAGCAGGTCGAGCTTGCCGTCGCCATCGACGTCGGCCGCGTGCACGAGGCCGGGGAACGGGATGGTCGCAGCGGGCGCCAGCGCGAACACCGCGTTGCCCTGGTTGACCAGGATCAGCGGGTTCCCGCTCGCATAGAACCCGCCGCGGCCGAGCACGACGTCGAGATCGCCGTCCTGGTCGAGGTCGGCGGCGAAACTGCGGTTGTCGCCGAACACGTTGCCTGGAACGCTGCCGGCGGGCGCATCCGTGAAGACGCCCGCGCCGTTGTTGAGCAGGAGGCGCAACGAGAAGTAGTTGCAGATCAGCCAGTCGACGTCGCCGTCGCCGTCGAAGTCCGCGACGACCTGGTCGACGCCATAGTCGGGGTAGGTCGGAGTCGCCGAAGCGGTCACGTCGGTGAAGAAGCCGAGCCCGTCGTTCAGGTAGAGGCGGTCGACCACGTCGTGGTCGTTGACGACGAAGAGATCGAGATCGCCGTCGCCGTCGGCGTCCGCGAGATCGACCTCGTAGGTCGCGTTGGCGTACCCGCTGCCGGGAGCCGGCGTCGCCGGGGTCACGAGCCGCCCCGCCGTCGCGTCGACGAAGCCGCCGCGGCCGTCGTTGAGGAAGAGCTGGTTCGCGTCGTGGTCGTTGCCGATCACCAGGTCGACGTCGCCGTCGCCATCCACGTCGCCGGTGCACAGGTCGTAGGCGACCGTCATGACCGGCATCGGGGCGTTGCGATTGGTGCGAAACGGGCTCTGGGCGGCGAGCGACGGCGGCGTCGCGAGCGACGCCGCGAGAGTGAGCAGGCTGATCGTGCGCATCGGGTTCCTTTGGAAGGGGACGATGCGCAAGGGCAACTGCAGTGCCGCGCCATTGCAGCGGGGTGAGCCGGTCGTTCGCGGGCTTCGTCGTTCCCCACGCGGAACGCCTGTCGCGTTCCTGCTCCAGTTCCCGCCGGAGCTGTCGTCGATCAGCGCGCGCCCTTCGCGCCGAGGATCACCGTGATGGTGCGGTAGATGATGTTCAGGTCGAACAACGGGTTCATGTTCTTGATGTAGTAGAGGTCGTAGCGCAGCTTCTCCTGGGCGTCGTCGATCGAAGCGCCGTAGGGATGGCGCACCTGCGCCCAGCCGGTCAGCCCCGGCTTCACCGTGTGGCGGAGCGGATAGAACGGGACCTTGTGCGCGAGCTGCTCGACGAAGTGCGGCCGTTCGGGGCGGGGACCGACGAACGACATCTGCCCGAGGAGGATGTTCCAGAACTGCGGGATCTCGTCGATGCGCGTGAGTCGCAGGAAGCGGCCGACGGGCGTGACTCGCGCGTCGTTCTTCTGTGCCCACACCGGGCCCGAGTCGCGTTCGGCGTCGGTGCGCATCGTCCGGAACTTCACGAGCCGGAACGTGCGCCCGTCCTGGCCGGTGCGCTCCTGGAGGAAGAAGACCGGGCCGCGGCTGGTCGCCTTGATCGCGAGCGCGACGAGCAGGCACGGAACCAGCGAGAGGGTGATGCCGACGAGCGCCGCGACGAGATCGAGCAGGCGCTTCAGCACGGTGCTCACCGGGTGCTTGCCGAAGCCCTGACCGTAGATCAGGTAGCTCGGGCGCATGCTCTCGAGCGCGAGCTTGCCGGTGAGGCGTTCGTACATCGCTTCGCGCTCCTCGATCACGACGCCGTCCATGCGGCACTCGAGCAGGCGATCGACGGGCACGCGGCCGCGGCGTTCGCGCAGCGCGACGACGACGCGGCTGATGCCTTCCGCGCGACAGAGCGAACGGAGGCTGTCGAGTTCGGCGAGCAGCGGGGGATCGCCCTCCTTCAAGGTCGGGGCGGGGATCCCCGGTTCGCCGACGATGCCGAGCGCCTCGAAACCGGCCATCGGGTTGTCGGCGATCATGCGCGCGAGTTGCACCGCCTCGTCCGACGATCCGAGGACCACGACGCGTTCGCCGAAGCGCCACTTGTAGAAGAACCAGTGGAACGCGTGCCGCAGGAGGTAGACGAAGGCGAAGCCGATCGCGATCAGCAGGATCAGCTTCGGCGTCTCCGCCCGTGTGTTCGCGAGGCCCGGGAAGACGAACAGCGACGGCGCGATCCACGCGAGCAGCGCCATCATCACGAGCGAGTAGCCGCAGGCGGTGACCAGGCGGTTGCCGAGCTCGGCGCGGTTCTGCGACGTCTTCCAGTCGTAGAGATCGTTGTAGCTGAGCGAGGCCTGGCAGATCAGTGCGATCGACACGCAGCTCAGGACGCACTTCACCAGCTCCAGCGACGGCTCGAACAAGTGGAACGAGTGGGTGCTGAGCGGCGGTGCCGTGGTGCCGACCAGCAGAACCAGACTGAAGATCAGGTTCTCGCAGAGGATCAGCAGCAGCTTGCGCCGCGGGATGATCTGCTCGGCAAGGGTGGGCATCGCTGGGGTCGGGAGGAAGACGACGGACCGTGGATCCGTGGTCGGCCATCCATACCACGCGGCTTCATTCGGTCGCCACGTTCCTGTGGCAACGCCGGGACCAGGGGCGCGGCGCAGTGATGGGAAATGCGTCAGTTCGGCGCCGGAGGAGAGCCACCGCACGGCGACGACGTCGATGCGGAGTTCGGCGGGCACGGGCCGCAGCGACGGTGCGAGCGCGGTGAGCGCGCGCTGCAGACGGCCGAGGCGCTCGGCGTCGACGAAGCGTTCCGGAGCGGGATGGTCCGTGCGCGCCTTCACCTCGACGGCGATCCACGTGCGGCCGCGCCGGACCAGCAGATCGATCTCGGCGGCCGTTGTGCGCAGGTCGCGAGCGACGACGCGGTACCCGGCACGAGCGAGGACGGCGGCGGCGAGGCGTTCGCCGTCCGCACCGGAGCGGCGGGGCGTCGCGGCGGCGACGGCGGCCGGAGTGCGGTCAGCTCTTCTTCGGCTCGGCTGCGGGGGCGGCGGCGTCATCGCGCTCGACCCGCGCGATCGCCGAACGGTCGAACACCATCTTCGTGGCGTCGACGCGCAGCGTGATGGTCTTGTCGGTGAGCGCCGCGACGCTGCCGTGCATTCCGCCGAGGGTCACGACGTGGTCGCCGACCTTGATCGACGCGAGCATCTGCTGCTGCTGCTTCCTCCGCTTGTTCTCGGGCCGCATCACGAGCAGCCACATCGCGAACATCACGAGCCCCAGCATCAGCATCATGTTGGGATCCATTCCGCACGGGCTCGCGGGTTGCCCGGTGGCCGGCGTCTGCGGGCCGCCCGGCGCCTGCGTGCCGCCGGCGGGGGCGCCACCCGTCGTGGGGGCCGCGGGCTTGTCGGAGACTCCCTTCGGTTCCTGGGTCGCGAGCGCGGCATGCGCCGTCATCGGGAAAGGAACGAAGAACGTCGGGTGCGGCATCGCGGAATTCGTCGGGGTCGCCATGGAGGGCGGAGAAGTATAGGGAGGGGCCCCGTTGTCTTGCACGCAAACGCGGGCATCCTCTTCGCCCCGCGGCTTCGGCCGCGACTCTCCCGATGCGAGTCCTCGTCGCGATGTCCGGTGGTGTCGACAGCAGCGTCGTCGCGCTGTTGCTGCAGCGGCAGGGCCACGAAGTGCTCGGCGTGTTCATGCGCAACGGCGTGGCCGGGAAGGCCGCGCAGGAGAAGTCGTGTTGTTCGGCGAGCGATGCGCGCGACGCGTCGGTGGTCGCGGATCGCCTCGGTGTGCCCTTCTATGCCGTCGACTACGCGGACGAGTTCGGCGGGCTGATGGACTGGTTCGCGGCGGAGTACCGGCGCGGGCGCACACCGAACCCCTGTGTGCTGTGCAACCAGCACCTGAAGTTCGGGCGGCTTTTTTCGCTCGCCGACGACATCGGGGCGGACGCGGTCGCGACGGGTCACTACGCGATCGTGCGCGACGGCGCGATGCACGTCGCGCGCGACGCTGCGAAGGACCAGACCTACTACCTGTTCGGCGTCGAGCGGGCGGCGCTGCGGCGAACCCTGTTCCCGCTCGGCGAGCTCACGAAGCCGGAAGTGCGGGCGATCGCGGCGGACGCCGGACTCGTCACCGCGGAGAAGCCCGAGTCGATGGAGATCTGCTTCGTCACGAGCGGCGACTATCGCGACGTCGTGCGCGCGCGCGGCGGCGGCGGCGTGCCGGGGCGCTTCGTCGACCGAGCGGGGCGGGAGCTCGGTCGTCACGACGGCGTCGACGCGTTCACGATCGGTCAGCGCCGCGGTCTGCCGGCGCTCGGTGTCCCGCACTACGTTGCGTCGATCGACGCCAAGGAGGGCGACGTGCTGCTGGTCCCTCGCGATGGTCTCGAGCGCGATCGGGCGTCGGTGCTCGGCGTTCGCTGGCTCGTCGAACCGCCGGCCGCGGGGTGCACGCTGCGCGCGAACGTGAAGGTGCGCGCGCGCCACGCGGCGGCGCCGGCGGAAGTGTCGGTGCTCGATCCGGGCGCGGTGGACGTTCGCTTCGATGCGCCCGTCGCGGCGATCACTCCGGGGCAAGCGGCCGTCTTCTACGACGGCACGCGCGTTCTCGGCGGGGGCTGGATCGAGGCCTGATCGCGCGCCGCGCGTTCTGCGCGCCAGGTGCCGCATCGAGCCGACGGCGACACCTCGTTCTCCGACCTCACCCCGCGCGTTCGACCCGTTGCGCGGGGCGGGGAGTCACACGTTGTCCTTCAGCGTGGCGCCGGCGCGGAAGCCGACGGTGCGCGATGCCTTGATCTGCATCGGCTGACCGCTCTGCGGGTTGCGGCCCATGCGCGCCTTGCGGTTCTTCACCGCGAAGGTGCCGAAGCCGACGATCTGGACCGCCTTGTCCTTCTTCAGACCCTTCTGGATCGAGGCGATGAGCGCGTTGACCGCGCGCTCCGCGTGCGCCTTGCTGCATTCGGCGCCGAGCTGCTTCTGAACTTCACCGACGAGATCTGCCTTGTTCATGGTGATTCCCTCCAGGGACACACGAGTGAGTGGCCCAACCGCCCTTCGGTCAGTGCCGCGCGGGACTCTACGGGCTGCCAACGCGCCATGACAAGGGCACATCGTCCGGAAACCCGCTCGCCATGCGGCGTGGCGGGCGACGGGGGAGGGTGGCGGCGGCGCGCTCGTGGAATCTCCTCAAGCCGCCGATGGGATCGAGCCGATGTCGGGCGGGCAAAGGCGGGACGCCTCTGCACCCCCCGCAATTCGACGAGGAAATCATGACCAGGGCCATCGCTGCCACTCTGCTGTTCGCCTTCGCGGCCTGCTCGACGACCGGTTCGAACGAGAGCCCTTACCAGCAAGCCAACTCGCTGATGGCCGGTGAGATCACCCGCCGCGTCGAGCAGATCCCGTTCCAGCACCGCGACGAGCTGCTGCAGAACCTGATGTGGCTCGCGCAGACCGGCGAACAGACGATCCCGTCGGTCCTCGACGGCCTGCGCCACGAGAGCCCGAAGGTGCGCAGCTCGTGCGCCTGGGTGCTCGGCCGCATCCGCGACCGCCGCACGATTCCGAACCTCCAGCAGGCGATGCGCGACAGTGACCAGACGGTCCGCATGGAGTGCGCACGTTCGCTGGTGACGATGGGCGACCTCGAGTGGTCGCCGAACCTGATCGAAGGCCTGGACAGCGACCGCAAGGAAGTGCGCTTCCTGTGTCACGAGGCGCTGAAGACAGCCACGGGCCACGACTTCGGCTACGACCACCTGAACCAGAACGTCGCCGAGCTGCAGCAGTCGGTGCTGCGCTGGCGCCAGTGGTGGAGCGAGTACTCGGGCGACGACCTGTTCGCGAAGAGCTACCAGCAGGCGCACGGCCTCGAGGCCCAGCCGGCCATGCCGATGGGCGAGCAGAAGCCGATGGCTCCCGCGATGAACCCCGCGCCGACCCCCGACCAGGGCGCCCCGATGGGCGAGCCGATGCCGAAGGGCGAGCCGCTGCCGAACGCCAGCGAGCCGTCGCCGAATCCGACGCCGAATCCGAACCGCTGAGCGCGGTCGCGGTCGAGCGGGCGGACCCGGCGCACGACGCTGTCCGCCGCTCCCGCTGCAAGAGCCGCTGGTTTCCTGCGCGGCGTTCGCGGCTAGACTGCCGGCGGTCCCCTCAACCCCGGTTCGCCGAATCCGCGCAATGCGTCGCACGACCTCTGGCTTCACCCTCATCGAACTGCTGATCGTCATCAGCATCATCGGCCTGCTCGCGGCCGTGTTGCTCCCCAACATCCTGCAAGGCCAGGACGCCGCGAACCTGCTCGCGGACCAGACCAACCTTCGGCGCCACGCCGAGTGGTTCACGTCCTACAAGAGCAAGCACAACCGCGCCGTGCCGACGCAGGGCGGCCACAAGTTCGTGCTGGCGACGTGGACCTCCGGCGTGGTGGAGCACACGGAAGAGAACTTCGATCGCTACTTCACGCCCGGCGTGCGCGACAACAATCCGGAGTACATCGAGAAGCGCAAGTCCGTGCAGCGCGGCGAGGATCCGTGGCCCGAGCTGCGCTCGACGAACAAGGACGACACCGACTACGCCGGCCGCGCCGCGGCGCACATCCGGACGCTCGAACAGAGCGCGGAGGAAGCGTGGATGGCGAACGACAACGACGGCATCTGGAGCCACCGCGACGGCACCGTCAATTTGCTGCTGAACCCGGCGACCGTGCGCACCTACAGCCACCAGCAGTTGCAGGAACTGTTCGGCGTCGGCAAGTTCGACCGCGAGCACCCGATCCAGACGTGGGGACCGAATTCGCCGATCCCCGCGTGCCAGAAGCTCGACCAGTGACGCGCGGTTCGCGCGCCGCCCAGCGCAACCTGCGGCCGCAACCCAGCGAGTTGCAGGGGGCGCGAAGCGCCGACCAGAAAGGGCCGCAGGGCGCTGATGCTCTCGGTGGCGACTACCACTCCCGCTCGCCAGGGGCGAATCCTCGCGCCGCGCGAAGATCCGCGGGAGCAGTCGATCAGAGGAAGCCCATCACGGGCACCGCATAGGAGACGGTGCCGGTCGCCGCGGTCTGGCTCGTGCTGTTCACGATGCGCGACGCGGGGATCGGCTGCGGGCCGGGCGGCGGCACGACGATCGTCGTCGCGTCGCTCGCCGCGAGTCCGCCCGTCGCGAGATCGATGGAGCCGACCTGCGCCCAGAGGCGCAGCCCCGGCGGCAGCAGCCACAACCCCGACAGCGTGCCGTCGTAGCTGCCGGTCGCGCCGACCGAGCCGGGCAGCAGCGTCCAGACTTCGCCCGAGCTCCAGAACGCGCAGTCGGGGCGCCCGGGCAGCGTCAGTCCGGTCGGTGACGACAGGCCGAGCATCAGCAGCGCAAGCGACGAACCCGTGGCACTCGGCACCGCGTTGCGCAGCGCGACGTCGAGATCCATGCCGGCGGCGCGTCGCCAGAGCGTCATCGTCGCGAAACAGAGCGACGTGCTGCCGGGCGCGGTGCAGCCTGCGCCGGTGCGGAAACCGGGCTGCTCGGCCTGGCCGTTCGTGTAGTTCTCGTGCGCGTCGAGGTAGATCGAGAGGTTCTGGTTCGCGCCCGCCGCCGACTGGTTGCCGAAGACCTCGACTTCGACGCACAGCGTGCCGGTTGTCGCCGGGAGCAGGTAGGGGATCGCGTAGGGGACCACGAGGTCGAACGTCGCGGCCGGATCGAGCGGGGGACGTTGCGTCGCCGGGAACGCGAGGATCGTGCGAGGCAGGACGACGACGGGATTCGGCCCGCGGTTGTTCGCGAACGTCGTCGACGCCTGCGTTGGCAGGTTCGGCGACATCGACAGCGTCACCTGCAGGTCGCAGCTGAAGCCGTCGACCTGGCCGCGCACCTGCGTCGCGTCGCGTCGGTACGCGTGTCCGTGCAGCATCGTGCCCGGCGGCAGGTCGGAGTGCAGTGTCTGCATGCGGGCGCTCGCGCGACCGATGGGGAAGTGCGTGAAGGAACTGCCCTCGAGCGAGCCGCGGTCCGCGGGAGACACGGCGACGATCTGGGCGTGGGCCGCCGCGCAGAGCAGCGCGGCGGTGAGAAGGCGTTGGTGATGCATGTGTGTGGAGTCGCGAGTGCGCGGCCCTCCCGCGCGGTCGCGAGAGCTGTGGATCGATGCCGCGCAATTCCGCGCAAAAATTCGCCGAGCGGCGTTGCAGGTGGCGGCGCGCGATCGCTAGAGTCCTCGCCCCTCGTCGACTCGCCTCGCTCGCGGTCGGGATGAACGATCCGAAACGCTCCACTGGTCACGGTTCGCGCGCCCTCGGCGCCGGCCTGACGCTGGCGGCCTCTGTCGGCCTGTTCGCCTGGTTCGGGTTGTGGCTGGACGCGCGATTCGGCACCAAGCCCTGGCTGCTGGTCGTGTGCGTCGGGTTCGGCATCGTCGGTGGCATCCTGCACCTGATCCGGGTGCTGGCGCCGGAGGCGTGGCCGTTCGGGCGATCGTCGGGGGACAGCGGCGAGACGCCGCCGTCGTGACTCGCCACATGCCGCCCTCTTCGCCCACCAGAACCTCCGCCTCCGGACGGACCGCTGCCGTTGCATCCACACCGGCCGCCGTCGATGCGCTCGTGCTCGGCCGCGCCCTCTTCGTCGGGGGTGTCGTCGTGTTCGCGGCGTTCGGCCTCGCCTGGTGGTCCGGTCTCGTGCCGGCCGCGAGCGCGTCCTTCGGGGCGCTCGGAGCGGTCGCGGCGATCGTCGCGGCGATCGTCGCGGTGTGGCTGCACGGCCGCTTCTTGTCCGGCCGCGGCGCCGAACGGTTCGCCGGGGACGGTCGCCTGCTCGCCGGTCACCTGCAGGGGCTGCTCGCCGCTGCGTTCGCGGTGAAGCTCCTCGTCCTCGTCGTCGCCGTGTTCGCGCTCCGCCAACAGGGCGTGAAATTCGACGACGTCGCGACCTTTGCCGTGACGTTCGCCGGGGCGTCGCTGCTGTGCCAGGTGACGACCGCCGCGTGCCTCGCGCGTGCCGTGCGGCCGAAGGTGGTGAACGAACCTGTCGCCGCCGCTGGCAGCGACCCCGCAGGTGTGCCCGGCCGCGGCCCGAATTGACGCCGACCTCCCGCCCACGACCCACTCTCCACTCGAACATGCAACGGATGCGCGTGCTGCTGGTGGCCTGGCTCTGCTTCCTCGCCGCACTCGTCGGGTCGCCTGCGCTGCGCGCGCAGGAACACCCGGTCGAGCACGGCGCGACCCCTGCAACCGGACATGCGCAGGGTGAATCGGGTCATGCCGCTGCGAGCCACGCGTCGCACACGCTCGAGATGGCGAGCGGCGACTTCTTCAAGCACCAGTTCTCGCACAGCGTTCCGTACGCGATCTACACGCCGAAGCTCTCGCCCGACGAGAACGTGAACCGCCTGTTCACGATCTACAACGTCCAGCCGTGGCAGTGGGTGTGCCTGCTGCTGATGCTCGTCGTGTTCCTGCCCGTGTTGGGCAGCTTCCGTTCGGGGCGCGCCGGCTGGTTCACGCGCGTGATGCGCGGCTTCTGCCTCTGGGTGCGCGACGAGATGGTGTACTCGGTGATGGGGAAGGAAGAGGGGCGGGCCTTCGTGCCGCTGTTCCTGTTCACGTTCTTCTTCATCGCGTTCCAGAACGTGATCGGTCTGGTCCCGAGCGCCGGGCACCACTTCCCGCTCGCGATCTACACCGCGACCGGCACGCCGTACGTCACCGGCGCGCTCGCGATCGTCACGCTGATGCTGATGGTCGGCCTCGGCATCAAGAAGAACGGCCTCGCCTTCTTCAAGAACCTGGTGCCGCACGGTCTGCCGCTGCCGCTCGTGCCGATCATGTTCGTGATCGAACTGATCAGCCTCCTCGTGAAGCCGTTCGCACTGACGATTCGTCTCTTCGCGAACATGCTCGCCGGCCACCTGGTCATCGCGTCGGCCATCGCGCTGATCTTCCTGTTCACGAAGATGCAGGGTGGCGCCATCACGAGCTACCTCACGCTCGTGCCCTGCCTCGGCATGGCGATCTTCATCTACGTCATCGAGGCCTTCGTCACCCTGCTGCAGGCCTACATCTTCACGTTCCTGAGCATCAACTTCATCTACCAGGCGATGCACCAGGACCACTGATCCTCGCACTCTTCCCCGAACCATTTCCTTTCAGTCAGTCACGGAGAACCCAATGCTCGCTTTCTTCCAGGATCCCGAAGCCGCTGCCAAGGCCCACGAAATCGCCAAGCTGGTCGGCTCGAACACCGGTCTCGGCATCGGCGCCGGTCTCGCTGCCGGTCTCGCCGCCATCGGCGCCGGTCTCGGTATCGGCAAGATCGGCGGTTCGGCCGGTGAGGGCATCGCCCGCCAGCCGGAGGCCGCCGACGCCATCAAGGGCAACGCGCTGATCCTCGCGGCATTCGTCGAAGGCGTCGCGCTGTTCGCGGCGGTCATCGGCCTGATGCTCGCCACGAAGTGATCGTCTCCCGGGCCGCGGCGGGTTCGCCGCCGCGGTCGCCGTCCGCTTTCCGCCCGTAGGTCTGCCATCCGCCGGAGGCCGCCGTGATTTCCGCCAGTACTCTGTCGACCCTTCTTCTCGCCGTTCCGAGCGACGAGCCTCGCCCGCTCAGTGCGCTGCTCGACTTCGCGCCGGGCGCGATGATCTGGACGTTCGTCGCGTTCGGACTCGGCCTCGTCGTGATGTGGAAGTTCGTGTACGGCCCGATCACGACGGCGCTCGAAGCGCGCGACAAGAAGGTCGAGGACGCGATCGTCGCGGCCGACGTCGCCCGCAAGGAGGCCGAGGCCGCGATGGCGCGGGCCAAGGCCGAGCTCGAGCAGGCGCAGCAGAACGGCCGTCGCATGGTCGAAGAGGCCATGGCGCGCGCCGAGAAGCAGGCGGCCGAAGCCGTTCGCGCCGCCGACGAGCGCGCGAAGGCCGAGCTGCAGAAGGCGCGCGACACGATCGCAGCCGAGAAGCAGAAAGCGCTGCAGGAGATCAAGGCGCTCGCGATCGACCTCACGATCCAGGCGACCGGCAAGCTGCTGCAGCAGGAAGTCGACGCGCAGAAGAATCGCCCGCTCGTGCAGCAGTTCCTGGCGAGCGCGGAGAAGGGTGGCCGATGACGCTGCTCGCGAAGCGCTACGCGACGGCGGTCTTCGCCCTCGCGACGCAGCAGAACGCGGTCGATGCCGTCGGCAACGACCTCGCTGCTCTGCACGCGGAGCTGGCGGTGCCGGCGGCGCGTGCGCTGCTCACGAGCCCCGACGTGAACGACAAGGAACGTGCGGCGGTGCTCGACAAGCTGTGCGCGGGCCGTTCGCAGCTCCTGAAGAACCTGGTCGGTGTGCTGCAGCATCGCCGGCGCCTCGACGTGCTGTTCGACCTGGCGCCCGCCTTCCGCGACCTCGTGATGGCGAGCCGCGGCGAGGTCGAGGGCGTCGTCGAATCGGCGCATCCGCTGTCTGCGGACGACCTCACGGCGCTGCGCGCGCTGGCCGGCCGTCTCAGCGGCAAGACCGTGCAACTCACCGCGACGACGAAGCCGGGCCTGCTCGGCGGCGTGCGCCTGCGGATCGGCAATCTCCTCTACGACGGGTCCCTGCGCGCAGCG
>JAEUHQ010000083.1 GCA_016794565.1 Planctomycetota bacterium
CTGCGCGCGATCCCGAACCTGCACGTGTTCCGCCCCGCCGACGGCGCCGAGACCGCCGCGGCCTGGACGCACGCGCTGTCGCGCCGCGACGGCCCCGTGACGATGGCGCTCACCCGCCAGAACCTGCCCAAGCTGCCGCACGCGGCCGGCTGGAACGCACGCGAAGCGCTGCGCGGCGGCTACGTCCTGGTCGACGCGCTTGGCGCGAAGGCGACGATCGTCGCGACCGGCGCCGAGGTCGGCCTCGCTGTGGACGCCGCCAGCCAGCTCGCGCAGAAGGGCACGCCGGTGCGCGTCGTGTCGATGCCGTGCGTCGAACTGTTCCTGCAGCAGCCGGAGAGCTACCGCAAGCAGGTGCTCGGCAGCGTGGCCGTGTTCACGCTCGAGATGGGTCGCCCCGAGTGGTGGTGCCAGTTCACGGGGCGCCTCGACCGCTGCATCGGCCAGACCACGTTCGGCGCCAGCGCCCCCGCCAAGCTCGTCGCCGAGCACTTCGGCTTCACCGCCGGCAAGGTCGCCGAGCGCGTGCTGAAGGCGCTGTAGGCGCCGGCCAGACAGTATGTCAGAGCCCGTCGCAGGCCAGGGGACTTCGGAGCCGGTCTGGATCGGTCCCTACCGGATCCTCGAGATCCTCGGCGAAGGCGGCATGGGAACCGTCTACCTGGCCGAGCAGCGGTCACCCGTGCTACGCCGCGTCGCACTGAAGGTGGTCAAGCTCGGCATGGACACCAAGGCGGTGCTCGCGCGGTTCCAGGCGGAGGGCCAGATCCTGGCGATGCTCGAGCATTCGTGCATCGCGCGGATCTTCGACGCCGGGGTCTCAGCCGACGGGCGCCCCTACTTCGCGATGGAGTACGTGAAGGGCATCCCGATCACGACCTACTGCGACGAGAACAAGCTGTCCCTGCGCGATCGCATCGACCTGTTCAGCCGCGTGTGCGACGGCGTGCAACACGCGCACCATCGCGGCATCGTGCACCGCGACCTGAAGCCCTCGAACATCCTGGTCTCCGTCCAGGATGGGCATCCGGAACCGCGGATCATCGACTTCGGCCTGGCGAAGGCGCTCAACCAGCGGCTCGTCGAAGCAACGATCTTCACGGAACAGGGTCAGATCATCGGCACGCCGGAGTACATGTCGCCGGAACAAGCCGGCCTCGGCGGGCTGAGCATCGACGCACGCACCGACGTCTATTCGCTCGGCGTCCTGCTCTACGAACTGCTGACCGGGGTGCTGCCGTTCTCGCGGCGCGAACTGCAAGGGGCCGCCTACCACGAACTGCAGCGCATCATCCGCGAAACCGAGCCACCGCGCCCCAGCACCAGGCTGACGCTGATGAGCGAGGCCGCCAAGGCGGCGGCGAGCTGCCGCCAGCTCGACCTGCGGGAGCTGCGCCGCCAACTGGCGCACGGCCTGGATTGGATCGTCTTGCAGGCGCTGACCAAGGACCGGACGCGCCGCTACCAGACCCCCAAGGAGCTGGCGGACGACCTCGAACGGCACCTGCAAGGGCAACGCATCATCGCCCGACCGCGAGCCCTCACCTGGCAAGCCGGGTGGTTGACGCGGTGGCGGGCCGTGACCGCGGCCCTGCTGCTGGCCTTGGCGCCGGCCGCCTGGCTCGTGCTGGGCAAGCTGCCGGGCGCGGCCCACGGAGGCGCGTATCGCCGCGTGCTGGCGGTGAATCCGCCGGATGCCACCGTGTTCATCAATGGCGAACGTCATGGCACGGGCGACTCGAAGCCGGTGCGACTGGATTTCGGCGCCTTCAGCCGGTGCCAAGTGCAAGCCACCCACCCCGACTACAACCCGGAGCTGCTCCTGCTGACCGAGGACCAGGTCCAGGACATGATCGCGACCGGCACCGACATCCGGATCACACTGCGGCCCCGATGAGCCCCGCCGCCGCTCTCCCTGCGCTCGCGCAGTCGGCCCTCCTGCTGGCGCTGGCCGCCTGCCAGCCCGAATCCGCCGCGAACCTCGAGTTCACGTTCGACGCCGTCGACACCAACGAGCAGGCGCGGCCCTGCATGATCGTCGTCGACGACGACTGGACAGGCGCCGCCGAACGCCACCAGTGGGTGAACGTGACAGGGGACGATGTCCTGACGATCACGCTGCCGGCACCGAAGACGGAATGGACCGTCACCGTCGCACCGCTGCTGGTGGAGTCAGGCCAGATCACGCGCGTACCGCACTCCCGCAAGGACGCCCGCGACTACTCCGGTTTCGCCGACGAGGTCCGCCTGGTGCGCCGGACGGACCCGCGTCGCCAGCTCTTCATCCTGCCGAGGCGGGCACCATGAACCCGACCGCCACTCGACAGTCGATGCCCGAGCGTTGCCCATGAGCCAACCGCTGTCGCTCGCCTTCGTCACCGCGGTTCCGGCCGTCGACATGCTGCCGCCCACGCGCAGCGAAGTGGCGTTGATCGGTCGCTCCAACGTCGGCAAGTCGTCGTTGCTGAACGCGCTCGCCGGCAATCGCGTGCTGGCAGCCGTGTCCAACACGCCGGGCCGGACGCAGCTGCTGCACTGCTTCCGCGTCGAGCCCGGCCAATCCACTCTGGTCGACTGCCCCGGCTACGGGTTCGCCAAGGCGCCGAAGGACGTGCGAGTGCACTTCGCGCCGATGATCGAGGCCTACCTGCTCGAACGCGAACAGCTCGCGATGACCGTGTTGCTCGCCGACGGCGAGATCGGGCCCACGAAGTCCGACCTGCAGATGCTGGACTGGTTGCGCGAGAACTCGCTGCCGGTGTTCATCGTCGCCACGAAGCACGATCAGGTGCCGCCCTCGCACCGGCATCGGCGACAGAACGAGGTCGCCGCCGCCTGTCGGATCGAGCCAGCCAACATGCTCTGGGTCAGCAGCAAGGCCGGCCTCGGCATCGACCGCCTGCGCGAACTCGTCCGCCTCTGGCTCGCGTGAAGTCGGCGCGAGCAGTCACAGCATGCCGACGACGTTGCCGTCCCCGTCGATGTCCATGCGCGCACCACCCGGCACCTTGCCGAGCCCGGGCATGGTCATGATCTCGCCGGCGAGCGGATAGACGAACCCGGCGCCGACCGACACGCGTGCGTCGCGGACCTTGAAGCGGAAGCCGGTCGGCCGGCCCTTCAGGTTCGGGTCGTGGCTCAGCGAATACTGCGTCTTCGCCATGCAGATCGGGAAACGGCCGTAGCCGCGCTCCTCGAACATCGCGAGCTGCTTGTCGGCCTCCGGCTCGTAGTCGACGCCGTCGGCGCCGTACACCCTCGTCGCCAGCGTCTCGATCTTGTCCTTGAGGCTAGCCTCGCTCGGATACAGCAGCCGGAACGAACTCGGCTCTTCGCACGCCTTCACGAGTGCGTGCGCGAGGTCCTCGCCGCCCTTGCCGCCGTCGGCGAACAACGTCGACGTGTGCGCGGCCGAGGCGCCGGCGGCGAGCGCCGCCTGTTTCACGAACTCGATTTCCGCTTCGGTGTCGCCCGGGAAACGGTTCACCGCCACGACGACCGGGATGCCGTGCAGGCGCACGTTCTCGATCTGCTTCTCGAGGTTGCCGATGCCCGCCTTCAGCGCGTCGAGGTCCTCGCGCTGCAGCCCCTCGGGCAGAGGCTTGCCCGCCACGATCGCGAAGCGCCCGCTGTGCATCTTGAGCGCCCGAACGGTCGCGACGAGGAGCGCCGCGTCGGGACGGAGACCCGATGCACGGCACTTGATGTTGAAGAACTTCTCCGCGCCCATGTCGGCGCCGAACCCGGCCTCCGTGACGACGAAGTCGAGGCCGCGCAGCGCCAGATAGTCGGCGACGATCGAGCTGTTGCCGTGGGCGATGTTCGCGAACGGGCCCGTGTGCACGAGCGCCGGCGTGCCCTCCAGCGTCTGCATCAGCGTCGGCTTCAACGCGTCCTTCAGGATCGCGGTCATCGCACCCGCGGCCTGGAGGTCCTCGGCTGTCACCGGGCGGCCGTCCGTGGCGTAGCCCACCACCATCGCCCCGAGGCGCTTGCGCAGGTCGTGGATGTCCTTCGACAAGCCGAGGATCGCCATGATCTCGCTCGCCGAAGTGATGTCGAAGCCCGTGCGCCGCGGCGCGCCGTTCTTCTGGCCACCGTGCGCGACCTCGATCTCACGGAGAGCGCGGTCGTTCATGTCGAGCACGCGGCGCCAGGTGATCTGCTCGAGGTCGAGCTTCAGTTCGTTGCCGTGGAACAGGTGCGCGTCGAGGAACGCGGCGCAGAGGTTGTGCGCCGCAGTGACCGCGTGGAAGTCGCCCGTGAGGTGGAGGTTCAGTTCCTCGGGTGGCACGACCTGCGAGTAACCGCCGCCCGCGGCACCGCCCTTGATGCCGAACACCGGCCCCATCGACGGCTGGCGAATCACGCAGCAGGCGCGCTGACCGATGCGGTTCAGTGCCTGCGAGATCCCCACGGTGTGCACCGTCTTGCCTTCACCGAGCGGTGTTGGCGTGATCGCGGTGACGACGACGTACTTGCCCGCCTTCCTGGTTGCCGGCTGCCGCAGCAGATCGAGTTTCACCTTCGCCTTCGTGTTGCCGTACGGCTCGAGGTCGTCGGGCAAGAGGCCCATGACCCGAGCCACCTCGGCCAAAGGACGCAGCGGGATCGAACGGGCAATTGCGAGATCGTTGAGTGACATCGGGAAGGGCGCGGACGATACTCTTCACCCCTTCCGCGAGCCACGACGCGCCATGAACCTCTTGCCCGACCGGCGATGCCAAGGAGCACGAGTCCGCGCATGGGATCCCCGCGACGAGCGCGCGTCTCGTTGCGAGAACGAACGGGAAGCCGCTCGATGGAAGTTCCGATAGAGGCCCGGGAGAAACCAATGCATCCTCGTCCTCTTTCTCTGTTGCTCCTCGCCGCCCTCGGAACCCTTTCTGGCTGCGGCTCGGGTGCCGCCGACCGCTCCGGATCATCGCTCGACACCATTCCTCCTCATGCAGGAACGGTGAACGACGGCATCGGCGGTGATGCCGACACACAAACCTCGACGACGACGATCCGGGCCAACTGGACCGGATTCTCGGACGACTCGGGCCCCATCGCGGAGTACCGCTGGGCGATCGGGACCACGTCGGGTGGCACGCAGCTCCAGGGATTCACGTCCGTCGGCGCGGCGACGCAGGCGACGAACAGCACGCTCGCGCTGAGCGTCGGTACCACGGTCTTCTGCTCGGTGCGCGCCTACGACGCGGCGGGCAACGAGAGCACGGTCGCGACGAGCGACGGCATCACGGTCGTCGCCACGGGCGGCGGTGGCGGTGGCAGCCAGCCCGGCACCGCGTCGTCGGTGACGCAGTTCGGCGTCACGTGGACGTTCTCGCAGCCGCGCACGGTCGGTCAGTTCTGCAACGGCGACTGGTGGGTCCTCGGCCCCGTGTCGATCACGCAGATCACGCCGCAGACGCAGAACGTCGGCGGCCGCGTCATCAACGGCTCGATGATCAATCCTGGCTCGGCCGAGATCGCAGTCGGCCGCCATGGCTACGACAGCACCTTGTTCGGCGGGTTCTCCAACGACGGCACGGGGCAACCGCGGTACCGCCCGGAGCTCAACGTCGCGACGGGCGTCAGCGCGTCGACGCCGCTCGTGCTGAACGGCGGCCAGTCGCTGCTCTCTGCGATCAGCTGGACCAGTGCCTCGGCTCCCGCGAGCGGCTCGGTCTCGCAGCTCCGCACGGTCGCGATCCTGACGGTGCTGACGACGCAGCCGGCCGCCGGCGCGTTCCGGCCGCCGTACGCGGGCACCGACAAGTCGATCCGCCACCTCGAGAGCGAGCTCGACTACACGGCCCTCGCGAGCCTGGCCCCGGTCGCCGGGATGCCGACCGCGGCGGACCTCGCGACGCAGTTCGAGCGGCCGTGGATCGACCACATGTCGGGCTGGACGAGCCGCTACATGCACCCGATCGAGAACATGCCGGACTACGGTCGTGACTTCACGGCCCTCTACGGCAGCGGTTGCCTCGTCCTGATGAGCAACGCGTCGAACGCGCAGAAGCGCGACCTGCTGGTGCGCATGGTGCAGATCGGCCTCGACTTCTGGGGCAACGTGCAGAACGGCGCCGCATGGGAATCGGTCGGCGGCCAGTGCAGCGGCCGCAAGTTCCCGATCCTGCTCGCGGGCGCCGTGCTGAACGATGCGCAGATGCTCGCGATCGGCACCACGCATCCGTCGGGCTACTTCGGCCCGGGCAATCCGAACAACCGCGCCCAGTTCGGCGAGGACGCGTCGACGTTCTACGTCCAGCAGACTTCTCCGGGCGTCTACAACTGGGGCTTCGGCGGCTACGACGGTTCGTGGGTCGGCACGCCGGAATGGGGCAACGGCCACTCGCACGCGCCGCAGAACGACAACGTGAGCTGGACCGCCGACTCGTACCGTCGCTGCTGCACCGCGAACTGCTGGATCGGCCAGACGCTGACGGCGCGCATCATGGGCCTGCGCACGACGTGGAACCATCAGGCGTACTTCGACTACATGGACCGCTACATGGCCTTCGAACCCGCCGGCTGGACGCGCTCGTGGTTCGACTGGCACGCCGCCATGTGGGACCAGTACCGCAACCAGTTCTGATCCGTCCCGCCTGCAGAGCCGCGGCCGCGACGCGGGGAAGCCTCCGCGCGCGGCACACCACCCAGCCCCGCAGCGGCACCTCGGGCCGCCCGCCCAGAAGGCTGGCGAACCGCGCGGATCACGCGCGAGTGCGGGCTGCGGCGCTCGACTCGTAGACGCGGAGGAAGCGCTCGAAGCACGCTGCGGCTTCGTACTGCTGCTCGACGCGAGCACGGTTCGCGGCGCCGAGGCGCCGCCGCAGCGAAGCGTCGGCCAGGACGCGCTGCAGGGCGCTCGCGAGCGCGGCGGGATCCGCCGGCGGAACGATGCACTCGTTCGCCTCGATCGGCAGGATCGCCCGCACGTCGCCGACGTCGGTGGCGACGACGGGCAGACCGCACGCCATCGCTTCGAGCATCGCGATCGGCATCTGCTCGGTGCGTGACGACAGCACGAACGTCGTGAACCGCGCGTAGAGCGACGCTGGATCCGCCACCGGCCCGGCGAACTCGACGCGCTCCCCGAGCCCGAGTTCGGCGGCCAGACGACGCAGCTCGTCGGCGAGCGGCCCGCCGCCGACCAGCGCGACCCGTACCGATGGTTCGAGTCGCGCAACCGCACGCAGCAGGTTCGCGTGATCCTTCTCCGCCCGCAGACCGCCCACCGAGCCGAGCAGCGTTCCCAGCAGCGGCGGCGCCTCGGGGCGGAAACGCGCGAGGTCGACGCCGTTCGGCAGATGGTGCACGTTCGCGGAGGCGAGTCCCCATTCCGTGGTCGCGATGCGTTGCAGGACCGCGGACGGGACGATCAACGGCACGCCGCGCAGCACGAACCGGCGCAGCCACGAACGTCGACGCAACCGACGCTGCACCTCTTCGGGCCCGAACCCGTCCTCGTGGTGCACCAGCGGCAAGCCGAGCCGCCGCGCCGCGACCGTCGACTCGATCGCGCCCCAGTTGTACGTGAGCACCAGGTCCGGCCGCTGGGACGCCAGCCACTGCTTCGCCGCGCGCACGTTCGCGAGGAAGCCGCCGCGCGGCAGCGGCGGGACGATCTCGACCGAGAGCCCCGCGGGCAGGCGCGCCGCAGCCTCGGTCCGACCGTCCATCGCCATGACCACGTGCCGTTCGACGCGCATGCGGCGCAACAACTCGACGGCCCGGATCTGCGGACCGCCTGCCCCGAACGTCGCGAAGACGTGGACGAACCGGCGCTTCGTCACGAGGTCCGGCCCGGCGCGTCGAACACCCGCTGCAGGAACCGTGCACGATCCGATTCGGGCGCGAAGCCGAGGTCGCGCATCGCGTCGCGGCAGTCGAGCTCCGTCGTGAAACTCCGCGACCGCAGATCGCGGAAGGACGGCCACTCGCGCGTCCGTCGTGCGAGCGCCTTCACGACGTACTTGCCGACTTCCTGCAGCCACATCCATCGGAGCGGCGTCGGGTGGAAGCGGTAGTCGCGGCCGGTGCGCGCGGCCATCTCGTCGACGAACTCGCGCGCGGTGAGGCGAACGGCCCCTGCGATGTTGTAGTCCTTGCCCCCCGCCGCGGGCGCGGTCAGCCCGGCGACCAGCGCGCGCGCGCAGTCGTCGGCGAGCACCAGCGGAAGCGGATGCGCGCCGCGGCCCCAGCCGACGCAGTGGTTGTCCTTGACCCAGAGACCGAGGCCCGAGTGCTCGAGCGCACCGTCGTTGCCGACGACGATCGCCGGCCGCACGATCGTGACGGCAAGGCCGCGCGGGCGCAGTTCGCGGAGCGCCTGTTCGGCGGCGATCTTGCCCCGCGCATACGGTCCGCGCGCGCGCGGGCGCGAATCGGGACCGGCACTGCCGTCGATCGCGCCGCGGTCTCCGAGCCACAGCGCCGCAGTGCTGCTCGCGTAGACGAGCCGATCGACCTTCGCCGCGAGAGCGGCCTCGCCGGCCGCGCGCACGGCGCCGGCCATCACCGTCTCGACCTTCGCCGCGTCGTCGCCCGCCGCCGTGGCGAGGTGCAGGACACGCGACGCGCCGGCGAACGCGCGCGCGAGCACCGCCGGATCGGCCGCGTCCCCCGCGAAGATGCGCACGCTGTCGACGCACAGTTCCGGTGGCAGGAGATGCGGCTTCCGCACGACCAAGGTCAACGGGTGCCCTGCCGCGCGCAGCAGGCGAACACAGCGGCGACCGAGGAAGCCGGTGCCGCCGAGCACGACGACCTCGCCGGGCCGCGCCGGCCCCGGCGCGGGCAGTTCGGCCGGGCGCGGCGGCGGAGCGGTCGAGACGTTCGCCGCCTGCGCGACCCGCTCGCACATCGAGAGCACCGCGCGTGCCCCGCCGCCCGTGGCGACCTCGGCGAGCGGCGCCTTGCCCCGCACCGCGAGATGGAAGCCCTGCAGCGACCCGCGCATCGAGCGCAGGAAGGGATCGTCGGGGAACGCGAGGCCGAACAACCCCAGCCCGTAGCCGGCGACCGCGCCGAACGCGCGGGCGCCGAGGTGCAGCGAGCCGCCCGCGAGGTTGCGGCCGTGGTCGAGGAACTCGAGCCATCGCGTCTTGCGCCGCAGCCAGCACGTTCCGCGGCAGAGGTCGAGCAGCGCACTGCCGTCCGTGCCGATGGCCTGCACGGTGGTCTCGAGCCACGGCGCGCCGAAGGCCATGCGCACCGACGCGCCGCCGCGTTCGCATTCGAGCGCGACGATCCACTCGGTCACGAAGGACACGCCGTTGGGCAGGTCCCGCACTCGACCGGTCATCACCTGCACGTCGCGGCACGCGCCGAGCAGCGCGAACACCACGGAGAACAGGTGCACTCCCTGCTCCCACAGGATGTTCGCCTGCGTCTGGAACATGAAGTGGCTCGTGTCGCCCGTCTGCAACTGCCGCAGCGGCACGTGGTGCTGCAACGCCAGGTGATCGAGGCGGCCGAGGCGCCCCGCCGCGAGATGGCTCTGCAGGCGCCGGATCGCCGGATGAAACGCCTGGTTGTGGTTCACGGCCAGGACGCGGTCGCGCTGCCGCGCGCGAACGTCGAGTTCGAGCGCATCGTCGGAAGTCAGGGCGAGTGGCTTCTCGACGAGCACATGGAGCCCGGCGGCGAGACACTTCTTCGCGATCTCCGCGTGAGCCGCCGGCGGCACGAGCACGTGCACTGCGTCGATCCCGCCGGCCCGCAGCATCTCGTCGAGGTCGCCGAACACGCCCGGGACGCCGTGGCGTTTCGCCAGCCGCTCGGCGCGCGCACGCTGCGTGTCGCAGATCGCGACCACGTCGACGAAGGCCAGGCTGCGCAGCACTTGCAAATGCACGTCGGCGATGAAGCCGCCGCCGACCAGCGCCGTCTTCGTGGGACGGCCAGAGACCACGGCGTCGGGTGGCGTGGTGGCGCTGGCACTCGTGCTCGTCACGATGGCCGCGGATACTGCGGCACCGGACGGCGCGGCGCAACGGTGGCGTTCGCGCGAGCGGGTCCGGATGATGCGCGCCGCATGCAGGTGTCGTCCGCCGCGTTCCATTCGCTGCTCTTCGTCGCCGTCGCGCTGGCCGCTCGCGCGCAGGATCCGCCTGCTCCCCCGCCGCCGCAGAAGGAACGTCTCACGCTCGCGACCGTGCTCGCTCGTGGCGCGAGCCTCGCTGCGCCGTTGCCTCGGGTCGTGTGGATGCCCAGCGGACACACCGCGACGGTGATCGTCGCGAACGGCACGGGCGACGAAGCGCTGCATCGCTTCGCCGACGGCAAGATCGGGGATGCGATCGTCGACGCGAAGGCGCTGCTCACCGCGATCGGCGCAGCGCCGAAGGGCCCCGCCCGCTTCCCCGCGCTGCGTTGGCTCGACGAAGCGACGCTGCGCGTCGAGGCCGGACCGCGCGTGTTCCACTGGCACGTCGGCGCGAACGTTCCGACGCCGGCGCCCGACGGCACGAACCCCGCGCCCCCGGACGGACGAAGCCCGATCCTGCAGTGGGCCGAGGTCGACACCGGCGACGACGCCGACGCCTCGCCCCTCGTCGCGGTGGCGCCCGACGACCGCCACGTCGCAGCCGTGCGCGACCACCAGCTCTGGCTGCACGACCGCGAAGGTCGCGTGCGGCAGATCACGTTCGACGGCAGCGACGACGTCCGCTACGGGACCGCGGCGCACCGCGCCGAGTTCGGCATCGACCGCGGCCTCTTCTGGAGCGCGAACGGCCGCTTCCTCTGCTTCTCGCGTGAGGACCAGCGGCCGATCGCCGAGTACCCGTACCAGGACGAACGGGCCGCACCCCCGCACGCCGTGCACGGCCGCTACCCGATGGCGGGTTCGCCGCACGCGCGCGTTCGCCTCGGCGTCTGCGACACGGAGGACTACTCGGTGCAGTGGCTCGAAGGCGACGCCGGCGCCGACGTCTACTGGACAAACGCCACGTTCGCCGACGACGGCACGCTGACCGTCGCACTCGTCAACCGCGGCCAGGATCAGCTCGACCTCGAGCGCTTCGACTGTTCCACCGGGCGCCGCACGGGGACGCTGCTGCGGGAACACGACGCGGAGTGGGTCGAACCGGAGCACGGCCCGACGTTCCTGCCCGACGGCAGTTTCCTGTGGTCGTCGCCGCGCAACGGCAACCATCACCTGTGGCGGTTCGGCAGAGACGGCGCGGTGCTCCAGCAGGTGACCAAAGGCGCCTTCGACGTGCAGCGGGTGCGCGGCCTGACGCCCGACGGCAAGCACGTGTGGTTCGAAGCGTCCGGCGAGGACCCGCGCCAGCTGCACCTGTTCGTCGCCGCCGTGGACGGCTCCGAGGTGCGCCAGCTGACGCGCGAACGCGGCACGCACCGCACGGAGATCTCGCCCGACGGAACGTTCGCCGCCGATGTTTGGTCGAACCTCGAGACGCCACCCACCGCGCGCCTCATCGACCTCGGCTCGGGTGTGGTCACGCCGCTGCCGCAACCGGCCGACCCGCTCGCGCAGTTCGCGCTGCCGACGCAGCGCCTCTTCCAGATCAAGGCGGAGGACGAGACCGTGTTGTACGGCCACGTCGCGCTGCCGCCCGACCTCGCCGAGGGCAGGAAGTACCCGGTGCTGCTGTACGTGTACGGCGGGCCCCACGTGCAGCTCGTCACGGACCAGTGGTTCGCCGGCGCGCCGGCGTGGCTGCAGGCGTTCGCGGCGGAAGGCTACGTCGTGTGCAGACTCGACAACCGCGGCACGCCGCACCGCGGCATCGCGTTCGAGCAGGCCGTGCATCGCCGCCTCGGCGTGCTCGAAGTGAACGACCAGCTCGCCGCCGTCGAGTGGCTGAAGCAGCAGCCGTTCGTCGACGCCGAACGCATCGCGGTGCACGGCTGGTCGTTCGGCGGCTACATGACCCTGCGCCTCCTGCTCGCGGCACCGACGACGTTCGCGTGCGGTGTGAGCGGCGCGCCGGTGACGGACTGGCGCCTCTACGAAACGGGTTACACCGAACGCTACATGGACATGCCGGCGGAGAACGACGCGGGCTACACCGTGTCGAGTTGCCTGCCGTTCGCCGAACGCCTCGCGCGACCGCTGCTGCTCGTGCACGGCACCGACGACCGCACCGTCGTGTGGGCCCATTCGCTGCAGTTCGTCGACCGCTGCATCGCCGCGGGCAAGACGCTCGACTACTTCCCCTACCCGGGCCAGCGCCATCGCCTCGTCGGCAAGGCGCGGGCGCACTTCCTCACGATGATGCACGACTGGCTCGCTGAGCGACTGGGCGTCGCCGCCGAGACACCCGCGGGCGCCGGCGCAGCGAAGTGATCGCGCTCGGTTGACGCTCGCGGCGCTTCCCTTCCCCGCACCGCGTCGATACCGTGCCGCGCCGTCGGGCCGTAGCGCAGTCTGGTAGCGCGACTGGTTTGGGACCAGTAGGTCGGAGGTTCGAATCCTCTCGGCCCGACCACTCGATCCCTCGCTCGCGGTAGCACGCACACCGGATCGACGAAGAGCGAGCACGTGGCTTCGCTCGAGAGGCAGCCCGACGCGATGCACGGCGCAGTCGTGCTGAAGGCGAACGTCGGGTTGCCGATCGAAGGCGCGCCGGCGCACGACGCGACCGGCGTTGGCGCCACGGTGCCGCGAGCGGCGCCACTGCAGTGACCAAGAGAGCGAGCGAGGCGAAGGCGCGCGCACGTCACCGCAACACCGCCTCGCCGGGACAGCGAAGCTCCGTGCCCTGGGACGGCCGGTCAGCGCACCTCGGGCACCGGTGCCGTGAGCACGCCCGGCAGCCCGTACCCGGGCGGCCGGCTCAGCAGCACGATGCGCCCCGAATAGCCCGTCGCGACCAGTTCGTCGGTCGCGTTGCGGCCGTCGTACTCACCGCGCGTGATCCAGTGGCCGGCGTCGCGATCGACGAACAGGGTCTCGGCGCGCCATACGCCGTCGCGCTTGCTGAGGAGTTCGACGCGCTTGAAGTACCCGTACACCGCGACGGTCTCGACCGCGGGGTCCGCGTCGAAGCGGCCTGCAGCGCAGCCGCGCATGCCCTGGTCGCCGACGTAGATCAGTTCGGTGCGCCACTCGCGCGCCGCGTTGCGTTCGTGCCGCCACACACGGCCATCGTCCGCCACGGTGTAGGCGACGACCGACTCCGGGCGCGCGTCGGATCGCAGCGCGACGCGCCCCATCCCCATCGGCGCCTCGTGCACGACGCTCCACGCGGGCACTCCCGCCGCGAGAGTCAGGATCTCGAACCTGCCGTGTCTGCCGACCGTCGCGATCTCACGCGAGCGCCCCGCTTCCTCGGGAAGGAGCACCGCGTCGCGGATTCGGCCGCGCAGGTCCCCGAGCGGTGTCGTGGTCCACGCCTCGCCGTCCGACTTCGGTCGCAGCAGGTAGAGCCCGCCCGGGTTCGTGAACGCGAGCAGTTCGCTGCCCGGCGTCGCGGGATCGAGGTCGCCGCCGACCAGCGTGTGGATCTCGCGCCCCGGGATCTGCGCGACGAGGCGCGATGAGCAGAACACCGGCTCGTGGGTCGTGACCTGCCACACGTTGCCGTTCTGCGAGCCCACGTAGATCTCCGGCCCAGCGAGCCTCGGATCGAGATCCCCGTGCACGAACCCGCCGAGCCACTTCCCGTCGTTGACCGTGGTGACAGGCGTCCACTTGCCGCTGTACGACCACAAGAGGTGCAACCTGCCGCGATCGTCGAGCGCGGCGATCTCCGGACACGCATATGCAGGGAACGCCTTCACCTCCGCGACGGTCCAGATCCCGACTGGTCCCTGGTCCATGACGAGCGTCGCGTTCCAGCCCGACAGGGCCGACAGTTTCACTTCCGCCTTCGTCGGATCCTGGACCCCCGGCGACTCGCGCGAAGGCGCCGTTGGCGGTCTCGGTGCACGGTCCTCGGCCGGCGGCGGCAGGACCGCCTGAGCGGACAAGCACGACGTTCCCAGCACGAACAACAGGAGTGAAGATCGCGACACGACGCCCTCACCCGTCGACATGGATCGCGAAAGCCGCGGTCGCCGGATACGCACCGTTCGCCGCATCGATCGCCACACCCTGGAAGAACAACGGCAGCCCGCGCAAGTCGCCGAGCGACGGCATCGCGAACGCGGCATCGACCGGCAGGAACAACGCGGTCGCGGGCGCGACGACGAGCGAGTCGTACGGCGCCGGCAGCGGAGACTGGAGGATCGGCGACATCAGCACCACACCCGGCAACGACGACGCGAGGTGCCACTCGAGGTCGGTGCCAGCGCGCACGACGACGGGCCCGTTCTGCGTCTGGTCGACGAGGAACACGAGCTCGGGCGATCCGGCGGCGGTCGCCAGCAGCGAACCGCCGCCCGCGACGATCGGCCCGTTCGGCGCTCCGATGCCACCGACCACGGTGGCGGTGCCGCGGAACACCGTCGACGTCGTCTTCACTCCTGGACCACCCGCGGCCCCGCTCCCGCCGTTGCCGCCGTACACACTGCTGCCGCCGCCGAGCGACTTCACCTGCGCGAGGCGCACGTGCAGCCCGGGAGCACCGGCCTGCGCGACGCCGCCTTCGCCGCCGCTCAACGAACACTGCTCGATGCGCACCGTGGCGCCGCGGTCGAGCACGAGCGCGGCGAGGGGAGCCTGCGCGGCGAAGAGATCGCCGCGCGAACCGCGGAACCGGCTGCGCGTGATCGTGAACGTCGAGGGTGCCGGCGCGGCGACGTGGCACGTACCACCGTCGAAGCCCTGCCCCACGTCGCCCTCGACCGTGCAGTTCGCGAGGGACAGCACGAAGCCGGGTTCGCCAGCGAGCAAACGGAAGCCACCGAAGACCTCGACGCTCTCGAACTCGATCTGGCCGGTGCCGAGTTCCTGACCGGTCACCGCGAGCGGTGCGAGCGGCCCGGCGTCGATGCGCAGCCGCGCGATCGACACGCGGTAGCCCTGGTTCGGGAACCCGAGGCCGAAGTGCACACCCGCAACGACCACGTCCGACGACGACGTGCCCATGCCGTACACGGAGATCGCCTTCGTGACGGAGAAGGCCGGGTACGCGCCAGGCATGACGAGCACACGATCGCCCGGCTGTGCCGCGACGATCGCCGCCTGCACTGTCGGGTACGTGCCGGGCGGACCGCCGGCCTGCACGACGAGATCGGTGGCGGGCAGCGCGACGGCGAGCGTCGATGCCATCACGAACGGGAGCGATGCGAGAACGAGCTTGCTGTTCATCGGGGTTCCTCGGATCAGAAGGACAGGATCTCGGTGCTCGTCTTGCTGCCCGCGGGCAGCGTCGATTCGAGCAGGGGAATCTGCGCGCCGAACGACAGGTTCAGACCGGTCGCGTTGTAGATCACCTTGTTCTCGGCGACCTGCAGCATGTAGACGAGCCACGTGGACGTGCCGTGGTCGAGCAGGTTGAACGCCGCGCGACGCGCGCCATAGGTCGCCGGCGGGATCACGACGGGCGCGCCGCGGTCGTCGTAGACACGCGGCGTCACGGGGAACAACGGGATGCCCGGATCGCGCGGCAGGAAGAACGAGGTGAACTCGCGCAGACCGAGCCAACCGAAGCCGAACTCCGGCACGAGCACCGCATGCGCCGCGGACTGGACGAACTGGCCGAACAGCGTGAAATTGCCGAAGGCAGCGGCCGGCAGGTCGATCGGGTCGAAACGCGTCGGCAGCCCGTAGGCCCGTTCGCTCACCTGATCGCCGAGCGGAATCAGGGTCTGGCAGTGATCCTGCACCTCGTTGATCGCGCGACCGTCGGGCACGGCGAGCAGCTCGCTGCCGGTGATCCCCGGGTTCGGCGCGCCGGGGAAGTTGCTCGACGTGGCGAACAGATGTCTGCCGTCGCGGCTCCAGAGCGGGCGGTCGGTGACCTCGGTCCCGATTCGACCGCCGAGCGGTCCGGCCGAACCGATCGTGCCGCCGATCGTGCCGGCGCCCACCGGGTCGAGCGGCGTGTAGAGGATGTTGAGGCGCTCGCTGCCGCCGGCGGGCGCGGGCCACCAGAACGGATCGCCGCCCGTCATGAACGCGATGCGCGTGCCGTACACGGCCACTTCCTCGAACGGCTCGCCGGCTGCGGCAGTCGTCAGCGGGATGGCGAACGTCGGGTCGTTCGGCACGCCGAACCCGACCACGCCGACGCCCGCC
>JAEUHQ010000115.1 GCA_016794565.1 Planctomycetota bacterium
CGGCCGCTTCTTCCTCGTGCCGAACGCGCGTCCGATCGAGCTCGAGTCGCAGTCGCACAGATCTGGCGCGCCGAGCGCGCCAGATCAGTGAGTTGCCGGCCGCCGCCGCGACGCGGGGAAACGCTGCTGGCGGACCGAAGCCGCCAGCCCCGCTTCGGCAGCGGATGCCTGGCTTCGCGCGAAGCGCGCCAGGTCAGTGAGTTACCGGCCGCCGCCGCGACGCGGGGAAACGCTGCGGGCGGACCGAAGCCGCCAGCCCCGCTTCGGCGCGGTTCGTTAACACGTTCGCCGCGCTAACGTCCTTCGCGGGGTCGGCGGCGAGCATCGCGCCGCCGGCTCTTTCCGATGCGATGACCCAGCAGGGCACCGACTCACCGTGGGTCGACCTGGTGCCGCGCGCCCGGCGCGGCGACCCGGCGGCACAGAGCGCCGTGTACGAAGCGTTCGCACGCATCGTGCACGCGATAGCTCTCGCGCACGTCGGCAGCCAGCTCGCCGACGACGTCACCCAGGAGGTGTTCTGCAGCGTGTTCGCGTCCTTGGACGGTCTGCGCGACCCGATCGCGCTGCCGGCGTTCGTCTGCGCGGCGGCACGCAACGCCGCACGCGACGTGTTGCGCCGCCGCCGCCGTGTTCCGGCGAGTGCGCCGATCGACGACCTCGCGGCCGGCGGGCCGTCGCCGCTCGCGACTGCCGAACAGCGGGAGCTCGCGGAGCGTGTGCTCGGCTGCATCCGGGAGCTTCCGGAGGCGTATCGCGAGACGCTCGTGCTGCGTCTCGTCGCCGGCCTGTCGGGGCAGGAGATCGCCGATCGCACGGGCATGACGCATGGATCCGTCCGTGTGAACCTGACGCGCGGCATGGCGCTGCTGCGCCCGAGGCTCGCGGAGGCGGGACTGCCATGAGCGAACGCGACGACTACCTGCTCGACCCGAAGACACCCGTGGATCCCGCGATCGCCGCACTCGAGAACGCGCTGCGGCCCGTCGCGTGGAGCGGGGCGCCGATGCGTGCGATGCGCCCGCCGGTCGCCGCTCCGCGGCGCGTCTGGCCGTGGCTGCTCGCCGGCGCGCTCCTCGTCGGCGCGCTCGCGCTCCTGTTCTTCGATCGTGAGCGCGGGCTGCGCCCGTTCGCCGAAGCGCGGTCGTTCGTCGCCGTCGACGCGCCGGTGCGCATCCCGGTCTCGGACCTCGCCGAGGTCACGCTGCGGCCGGGCACGCGGCTCGACTTCCTCCACTGGCGCAAGGACGAGCTGCTGTTCGCGTTGAGCCGCGGCTCGATCGAAGCGCGCGTGGCGCCACCGCCGAAAGTCGCGGCCGGGTTCTTCCGCGTCGAGACGAAGCTCGGCATGGTCGTCGACCAGGGCTGCCGCTTCGTGCTCGAAGTGCGCGACGACCGGAGCACGACGGTGACCGTCACCGAAGGGGCCATCGCGTTCGACGGGCGCGATCGCAGCGTGTTCGTGCCCGCCGGCGCGTCGGCCGACGTGGACGACGGCGGCGTCACGACTCCGGTCTTCGCGGACGCCGACCGTGACCTCGTGAAGGCAGTGCGGGAGTTCGACATCCTGCGCCAGAGGGGCGGTTCGCTCGACGCACGCGGCGAGAGTGTGAAGATGGTGCTCGGCGCCGTGCGGACCGCGCGCGACTCGCTCGTGCTGTGGCACATGCTGCGCGACTCCGAGCCGTTCGTGCGCGAAGTGGCGGAGCATCGCCTGCTCGAACTCGTCGGCCCACCCGACGGCGGCGCCACGAAGCGCTCGACGTTCGATCCGGAGGAGTGGCTGGCCCATCTGCGCATCGGCGCATGGCGCAGCGGCGGCTAGTTCGCTTGCCGCTCCTCTCCGCGGCAGCTAGGTTCGCCCCGTGCCCACGATCCTGCTCGGCGACCCGTCGCTTCCCCTGTCCACACTCGTCGCGCTGAGCCGTCCGGGCGGACGCATCGCGTTGTCGAAGGAGGCACGCCGGAACGTGCAACGGAGCCGCGCGGTGGTGGAGCGCGCCGTGAAGGCGGGCGCCACGATGTACGGCATCAACACCGGCTTCGGGAAGCTCGCCGGCGTGCGCATTCCCGACGACCAGCTCGAGCAGCTCCAGGAGAACCTGCTGCTGAGCCACGCCACGGGCGTCGGCGAGCCGCTGCCCGTCGATGCGAGCCGACTCGCGTTCGCGCTGCGCATCCACAACCTGGCGCTCGGCTACTCCGGCGTTCGGCTCGAATTGCTCGAGCAGGCGATGGCGCTGTGGAACGGCGGCTTCGTCCCGGTGATCCCGAGCCAGGGGTCGGTTGGCGCGTCGGGCGACCTCGCGCCGTTGAGCCACATGGCGTTGCCGCTGATCGGACGGGGCGAAGTGCACGACGGCGGCCGCGTGATCTCGGGCGCTGCGGCTCTGAAGAGGGTCGGGCGCGCGCCGCTGGTGCTGCGCGAGAAGGAAGGACTCGCGCTGATCAACGGCACGCAGATCATGACGGCGATCGGGTGTCTCTGCCTGCACCGCGCGATCGTGCTGGCGAAGACCGCCGACGTCGCGTGCGCGATGACGGTCGAAGCGCTGCGCGGCAGCGAGAAGCCGTTCCAGGAACGGTTGCACGCCGTGCGTCCGCACGAGGGGCAGCTCGCGACCGCGGCGAATCTGCGCGCACTGCTCGCGGACAGCAAGGTGATGCCGAGCCACGCCAACTGCGCCAAGGTGCAGGACGCCTACTCACTTCGTTGCGTGCCCCAGGTGCACGGCGCCGCGAAGGACGGCATCCGTTACGCGCTCGACGTGCTGGTCACCGAGGCGAACGCGGTGACCGACAATCCGCTCGTGTTCGCGAACGGCGACGTCGTGAGCGGCGGCAACTTCCACGGTCAGCCGGTGAGTCAGGCGCTGGACTTCCTGAAGATCGCGGTGAGCACGCTCGCGAACATCAGCGAACGTCGCATCGAACAGCTCGTCAACCCCGACATCTCGGGGCTGCCGCCGTTCCTCGCGAAGAATCCGGGCCTCGAGAGCGGGTTCATGATCCCGCAGGTCGTCGCTGCGGCGCTCGCGAGCGAGAACAAGACGCTTGCGCATCCGGCGAGCGTCGACACCGTGCCGACGTCGGCGAACCGCGAGGACCACGTGTCGATGGGCGTCACCGCGGCGCGCCACGCCGATCGTGTCGTCGCGAACACCGCCAAGGTGCTCGGCATCGAAGTGCTGTGCGCCGCGCAGGGACTGGACCTCGGCGAGAAGCTGCGGCCCGGCGCCGGCGTCGACGCGGCGTACCGGGCGCTGCGCAAGAAGGTGCCGATGCTCGCCCAGGATCGCTTCCTCGCGCCGGACCTCGCGACCGCGGAGCATCTGGTCGAGAACGGCGATCTCGTCGCTGCCGCCGAGAAGAAGGTGGGCGCGCTCGCGGTCTGAGCAGCGCCCGTCACTCCGCGAACGCGGCGTCGATCGCCTTCTTCTTCGCCTTGCCGGCCTTCGTCGCGAGCAGCGCCTTCTGGAAGTCGGCCATCCGGTAGTAGCGCACCCGGTTCACGAGTTCGTGCTTCTTGCTGGTGTCGAGGGCGTCGAGCGCCTCGCCGATCGCCGCGGGGCCGACGGCGTCGTGCAGTGCGAGCAGGCGCGCCAGCACGCCATCCACGTCCTTGCCGCCCGGCTTCGTCTTGGCCGCTTCGAGGCGCTTCCGCTCGAAGTCGAGAGTGCGCCAGCGGGAGTCGCGCAGACCGTCGAGTGCGGGGGAGTCCTTCTTCGCCTTCGCGAGGTGTTCGACGATCACGACGCCCGTGTAGTGCGCCCACGCGTGGCGGTCCTCCTCGTTCTGGCGGTCGCCCCACATCGCGATCACGTGGCCGAGTTCGTGGCAGAGCCCGTAGAAGAGGAACTGCCCCTCCTTCGTCGGTGACGCGAACGCCTTGCCGTCGATCACCGGGAAGTCGATCTCCGAGTGGAACGGGAACTGCGGCGCGAAGTGCGGGGGGCGCGTGATCTTCGCTTCGAGGTGGATGCGAAGACGGAGCTTCTTGCCGGGCACCTTGCTGAAGTTCCGGAGGCCGAAGACGTCCGCGTAGGCGTCGAGCACGAGGTCGAAGACGTCGGCGATGCGAGAAAGGCACTCCGGTTCGACGCCGCCCGTCGCGATCGCGAGGAAACGGAGCCGCGACAGCGCGATGCCGATGTCGTTCGCAAACGTCCCGTCGAGCTGCACCACCCGGTCGCGCAGCGCCGCGAAGTCGTCGAGGCGGTCGAGGTCGAGCGCCGCCGCGGCCGCGGTCGCGAGGGCGTCGCGGACCTCCGGCGCGTCGCCGCAGCGCACGAGTTCTGCGACGAGCTTCGCGGCGGAGGCAGGCAGCTGTTTGCCGAGTTCGCCTTCGTCCTTCGCGACGGGCCTGTCCGCGTGCGCCTTGTTGACCGCGGCGACGGCGAGTGCGTAGTCGCGGGCGAGCTGTCCCGGATCCTGGGCGAGAACGGCTGCGATGCAGGCGGCGACGAACACGCCGCCGAGACTATCGCCGTCGCGCCACGACGGCACCGAGGCCGATGCCCGCGCCGGCTGCCGCGGCTCCAACGAACGCCGCGATCACGATCTCGAACGGGAACAAGTTGTGGCTCGTCGGGTCGCGGCCGACATCGACCGCGATTCGCACCGCGACGGTCGTGACGATCGAGGCGGTGAGCAGCATCCAGCTCGTACCCCATCGCCGCGGCGCGAGAAGGCGCAGTGCGCCGCCGGCGATCACCACCGCTGCGAGGCCAGGGCCGTAGAGACTGCCCGGCAGCTCGAGGCGCTTGCTCGGGACGTTCCAGTAGGGCACCCCCACGAGCAGCAGGCAGCCGATCGCGCAGCCGATCGCGGTGGCGAGGTAGCGCCAGCGTTCCTCGCCGTCGGCCGACGATGTCGTGCCTACGACTCCTGGCAGCGGCGGGGTGCAGGGTCCGAGTTCTTCCCGCGCGAGGACTTCGACGCCCGCGAAGAAGCGCACCGCGACGCGGCTCCGCCACGCCCGGCCGTCGGGACCGTCGCTGGTGACCGAGAAGAACCACGCCTGCCGATAGCCGGGTGGCGCGGTGAACACCGCGAACGGCAGCCACTGCAGACCGCGGACCTGCTGGCCCAGCGCTTCGAACTCGGCGCGGATACGCCGCCGATCCCACCATTGGCCCGCGGCGAGCGCGGTGACGATGACGAGGAGCAGTCCGAGGTCCTTCATGCGCTGTCTATCGGCATGGGTCTGGGTGGGGGGCAAGGCGACCGCCTCACTCCGCCCGACCCGACGCTACGCACCACCAGGATGTGAGCTTGCGACTGCGCACGCGCCCCGCCACGCTACGGCGATGACCGCCTACCGCGCTCCGCGTGGCAAGACCCTCACGTGTGCCAACTGGCAGATCGAGGCCGCCTTCCGAATGGTCCAGAACAACCTGGATCAGGATGTCGCCGAGGACCCGGAGAAGCTGATCGTGTACGGCGGGCTCGGCAAGGCCGCGCGCAACCCGCAGGCACTGCAGGGCATCCTCGCGACCCTGAAGCGCCTGTTGCCGGACGAGACGATGCTCGTGCAGTCGGGCAAGTGCGTCGGCGTCTTCAAGACGCACGCCGACGCGCCCCGCGTGCTGCTCGCCAACAGCAACCTCGTCGGCGACTGGGCGAACTGGGACGAGTTCCGTCGCCTCGACAAGCTCGGACTCATCATGTACGGCCAGATGACCGCGGGCTCGTGGATCTACATCGGGAGCCAGGGCATCGTGCAGGGCACGTACGAGACGTTCGTCGCGGCCGGCAAGCGGCACTTCGGCGGCGACCTGAAGGGGCGGCTCGTCGTGACCGCGGGTCTCGGCGGCATGGGCGGCGCACAGCCGCTCGCGGTGACGATGGCCGGCGGCGTGTGCCTCGCGGCCGACGTCGAAGGCTGGCGCATCGACAAGCGGCTGCAGACGAAGTACCTCGACGAGCGCATCGACGATCCCAAGAAGGCGCTCGCCGCCGCGTTGGCGAAGAAGAAGGCCCGCGTGCCCTGGTCGATCGGTGTGTGCTGCAACGCCACGGAACTGCTCGCGGTCGTGCGCGACAGCGGCACGGTGCCGGACATGCTGACCGACCAGACGTCGGCCCACGACATGCTCGTCGGCTACGTACCGGACGGGATGACGGTGGAGGCGGCGAAGACGCTGCGCGAACGCGATCCGAAGAAGTACCTCGTCGAGTCGCGGCGCACCGTGGCGAAGCACGTCGCCCTGATGCTCGACCTGCAGGAGCGCGGAGCGATCACGTTCGACTACGGCAACAACATCCGAACGGAGGCGCGCGACGCCGGCGTCGCGGAGGCGTTCCGCATCAAGGGCTTCATCCCCGAGTACATCCGGCCGCTGTTCTGCGAGGGGCGCGGCCCGTTCCGTTGGGTGGCGCTGTCCGGCAACCCCGCCGACATCGCGCGCACCGACAAGCTCGCGCTCGAGATGTTCGGCGACAACCCGTCGCTGCGCACGTGGATCGAGAAGGCGCAGAGGCAGATCGCGTTCCAGGGGCTGCCCGCGCGCATTCTGTGGCTCGGCTACGGCGAGCGCGCGCGCTTCGGCCTCGCAGTGAACGAACTCGTGAAGAAGGGCGAACTCGAGGCGCCGATCGTGTTCGGCCGCGACCATCTGGATTGCGGCTCCGTCGCGTCGCCGTATCGCGAGACCGAGGCGATGAAGGACGGCAGCGACGCGATCGCCGACTGGCCCCTGCTCAATGCGATGCTGAACGTCGCATCGGGCGCCACTTGGGTGTCGATCCACCACGGCGGCGGTGTCGGCATGGGCAAGTCGATCCACGCGGGTCAGGTCACCGTCGCCGACGGCACGCCCGCTGCCGCTGCGCGCATCCAGCGTGTGTTCACGTGCGACCCGGGCATCGGCGTCGCGCGGCATGCCGACTCGGGGTACGACGAGGCGCGTGCGTTCGCGAGGAAGGCGGGCGTCGACCTCGGCGGCTGACGCGGCGCGGTCGGCGAGCCGGCGACCGGGCCGCGCCTTTGCGGTAGCGAGTGCTCCCGGTGTAGGATCCGCCGACCGTGTGCGCGGCCGCCCGCGCCCCTGAACGGTCCGTGGCACCGGCGTGAGCCGCCCGCCGCGGCTCCGCGCCCCTCCACCGCGTCTCTTTCCGCACCCGAACCACTACGTTCCGAACAGTCGCCGCGACCGCGTTTCCGAAAGACGCTTCGCGGCCCGTGCCGCCGAGAGACGCGATGTTCCGCCGCAACAAGCCAGCCGACGACGCAGCGATGCCCGAGGACATGGTCGTGATCGTCGACCAGTCCGTGAATCCGTACCTCGTGCTCTTCCACGAGCCTGCGGGTTATCGGGCCGAGCAGGTGCGGGCGCTGCGGAATCGCCTCGTCGCGATGAACCCTGACGGCGAGCCCAAGACGCTCGTCGTGACGTCCGCCGTCCGCGAGGAGGGCAAGACCGTCGCGGCCCTGAACCTCGCGATGGCACTCGCGGAGCTCGAGCGCAACCAGGTGGTGCTGGTCGACGGCGACCTGCGCCGACCCTCGTGCGAACGCTACCTCAACCTCAATCCGGCGCCCGGCCTGACCGACGTGCTGCTCGGTCGCGCGCCGCTCGATCGCGTACTGCGCCCCGCGGGGTACCGCCAGCTGATGCTGCTCGGTTCCGGCGCGCGCGTCACCAACCCGGCGGAAGTGCTCGGCGGCTCACGGCTCGACGAATTGCTGCACCGGCTGAAGGAGCGCTTCCAGTACGTGATCGTCGACTCGCCGCCGGTGCTGCCGTCGACCGACGCGGGGGTGTTGTCGGCTCGCGCGGACGGCACGCTGGTCGTCGTGCGGCTCGAGAAGTCTCTCAAGAAGCAGACCCGCGACGCCATTCGGGCCGTGCAGGACATGGGCGGCAACGTGCTCGGTTGCTTCGTCACCGAGCTGCGCGGTCACGATCCGGAGAGCGATCGGCGCCTCGCGTACGAACCGTCGAGCGAGGGCGAGGGCTCCTGATGTCCGGCTTCAAGGAGACGCTGAAGGATGCCGTGCGGCAGATGTCGTTCCGCACGTCGCTCGACACGCTCAAGAAGAAGGGCGTGCAGCAGGTCAACGTTCTGGGCATCGACCGCATCATCGCGCTCATCGAGGCGGCGGTGCATCGGAGCCTGAAGTCGCACCTGGTCGGCGTCGAGCGCGAAGCGGTGGCAGACGCGACGAAGGCCGAGTTCTTGCGTCTCCTGCGCACGAACGAAGACCTGCAGCGCCAGAAGACCGAGGTCGAGCGCCAGAAGGAGCGCGTCGAAGACGAAGTCGATTCGTTGCGCCGCGAGCTGTTCGTGCAGCAGCACGCGCTCGAGCTGAAGCTGGAACAAGGATCGCTGTCGACCGCGAATCGCTACGAAGGCGAGAACGCCGAGATCGCGAAGAAGGTCGGCGAAGTGATCCGCAGTCTCGCCGGGGGCGGAAACCTGCCGATCTCCATCGCCGAGGAGAAGGTCATGGAGCTCGTGATGAACGTGATCGACGGTGAGCGAAAGGCCGCCGACGAGGCGCGTCGCGCGCTGCACGATCGCGAGGTCGACAACCTCCAGCGCCGCATCAAGAAGCTGAGCTCGACCCTCGAGCAGACCGAAGGCCGCCTGCAGGCGGTCGCAGCGATGAAGAACATCGACTCCGGCATCTCCTCGCTCTACCGCGAGGTGCAGGGGCTGAGCCTGGCGGACGCACAGTCCGGCAAGAAGAAAGAACTCATGGCCGAGATCTTCAAGGCGAACCTGAAGCTCCAGAAGAAGGGCTGACGATCGTCTGTGCGGCCGAACGAAGAAATCAGGAACACGAAACGATGAGCGACACGAAGACGACGGAAGAGACCAAGAAGGACCACGGCGTCCTGTACATCGGCATGGACCTCGGCACGTCGCGCACTTCGGTGTCGGCGAGCAACGGTGTCCGTGAGACCGTCTACTCGATGGTCGGGTACCCGAAGGACGTGGTCAGCATGAAGCTGCTGAAGAAGGACGTCCTGTTCGGCAAGGAGGCGCTCGAGAAGCGTCTGTCGCTGAAGCTCTACAAGCCGCTCGAGAAGGGTGTCCTCAAGTACACCGGCGACGCGACGATGGATGCCGAGGCGAAGGCCAATCTGAAGGCCGCGCAGGACCTGATCGGCGAGGCCATCCGGATGGCGAAGCCGCGCAAGGACGAGCTGATCTACTGCGTGATCGGTGCGCCCGCCGAGGCCTCCGTCAAGAACCGCGAAGCGATCATCGAAGCGGCCCGTGCCCACGTCGACTCGGTGATGCTGTGCAGCGAGCCGTTCTCCGTGGCCTACGGCCTCGACTGGCTCGAAGACGTGCTCGTCATCGACATCGGCGCGGGCACGACCGACCTCTGCCGCATGCACGGCACGATGCCAGAAGAGGCGGACCAGGTGATGTTCGAGATCGCGGGCGACGCGGTCGACGCCGAACTGGCGCGACAGATCGAGAAGACCTGTCCAGGTGCGCAGTTCACCATCCACATGGTGAAAGACGTCAAGGAGCGTTACGGCTTCGTCGGGGACGCTCCCGAGCGCTGCATCGTCGATCTGCCGGTGAACGGCAAGCCGACGCCGTTCGACCTGACCGACCAGATCCGGAGCGCGTGCTCGATCCTCATCGAGCCGATCCTCGAGGGCATCCACAAGCTGATCGCGTCGTTCGACCCGCAGTTCCAGACCAAGCTGAAGAACCGCGTGCTGCTCGCGGGCGGTGGTTCGATGGTGAAGGGTCTCGACTCCGCGGTCGAGAAGGCGATGAAGGAGCGGCTCGGCGGCGGCAAGGTGATCCGCATCGAGGAGCCGATCTACGGCGGCGCCAACGGCGCGCTGAAGATCGCGCACGACATGCCGGCCGACTTCTGGGAGCAGTTGAAGTAGTGAGGGGGGCGGACTCGCCACTGCAGGCGACGGGCCAAAGGCCCGCGCCTGAGTGGCGGCAACCGCGTAGGTGAGCAAAGGCTCCGAGGGCTGGTGGCCGGCGGACTCGCCACGGCAGGCGACGCGCCGCAGACCCGCGCCTGAGTGGCGGCAACCGCGTGGGTGAGCGAAGGCTCCGAAGGCAGGCGACGGGCGGACTCGCCACGGCAGGCGATCAGCCGCAAGCCCGCGCCTGAGTGGCGGCAACCGTGTGGGTGAGCAAAGGCTCCGAGGGCTGGTGGCCGGCGGACGCCCGTACGTCGGGGCGGGATCAGTGCACGCCGAAGTCGTCCTGCAGGATCTCGCGCAGGTCCAGGAAGTCCCGGATCTCGTAGGTGGGCCGGGTGAGGCCCTCTTCGGTCGAGTGGCGGCCGCTGCGACGGATGCGTGCGGTCATCCAGCCCTCGCGGACGCAGGGGTCGATGTCGTGAGTGG
>JAEUHQ010000150.1 GCA_016794565.1 Planctomycetota bacterium
AGCGCCAGCCCCTCGCTCTGCTCGACGAACTCGCGCAGTTCGTACGGAGCGGTGAGCGCCTTCCGGGCCACGCGGGTCTCCAGTGCGAAGTGCGGCCGCACGAGCCCGATGTGCAGCCAGTCCGGGACCGGGACGCGGACGGGCGCCCCGCGCGAACTCGCGATCGCGAGGCCGCCGAGCAGCGCGGGTGCGACGTTGTCGCCGTGCGCACTGCCGCTGGCGACCCGTTCGCCGGCGATGGCCGCTTCGTACAGCGCGAGGAGATCGACGGGCGTCGGCAGCAGCGCGTTCACGGCGACCGCGGCGGCGACCGCCGAAGCCGCCGACCCGCCCATGCCGGAGCCGAGCGCGATCCCCTTCGTGATGGCGAGGTCGAAGCCGGTGCCGCCAGCGGCGTGGGGCAGCAGCGCCAGCGCGGCGGCGCCGGCGGTGTTCGCAGCCGCGTCGATCGGCAGCGGTGCGTCGATGCCGGTGATCGCGACGATGCGCACGGTCCCGGTCTGCGTCCGCGTCGCCGCCACCGTGTCGCCGTGCCCGGCCAGCGCGTGGCCGAGCACGTCGAAGCCGACGGCGCAGTTGGCCACCGTCGCCGGCGCGAACGCCCGCGCGGTGCCGTCGCTGGCACTCACAGGCGCGCTCCGAGCGACGTCGCGACGCGCAGGAGATCGGCGAACACGCCCATCGCGGTCACGTCCGGCCCGGCGCCCGGCCCTTGCACGAGCAGCGGGTTGTCGCGGTAGCGCTTCGTCGTGAACTGCACGACGTTGTCCGTCGGGCGGATGCGCACGAGCGCGTGGTCGGCAGGCAGCGGCACGAGCCCGACGGTCGCGCTGCCGTTCGCGCCGAGCGTCGCCACGTAGCGGAGCGCGCGGCCGGCGCCGACGGAACGGTGGCGTTCGGCCATCGGCGCGTCGAGTTCGTGCAGGCGCGCGAGGAAGTCCGCGAGCGGCACGGCGCGCAGCGCCGGCGGCACGAGGGACTCGAGGTGCACCTGTTCGAGGTCGATTCGCCACCCGTTCTCGCGGGCGAGGATCACGAGTTTGCGCGCGACGTCCAGCCCCGACAGATCGTCGCGCGGGTCGGGCTCGGTGTAGCCGCGCTCCATCGCTGCGCGGACGAGAGTGGAGAACGGCTTGCTCCCGTCGAAGTGATGCAGCAGGTACGCCAGCGTGCCCGAGAGAATGCCTTCGATCGCCAGCACTTCGTCGCCCGTGTCGAGCAGGTCGCGCAGCGTCGTGAGGATCGGCAGGCCTGCGCCGACGGTCGCTTCGTAGCGGAACTGGCCCGGTTGCCGCCGCAGCGGCTCGTACCGCTGCCACGGGCCCGAGCCCGCCTGTTTGTTCGGCGTGATCACGTGGATGCCGCGCGCGAGCCATCCTTCGTAGAGGTCCGCGACTGCGCTCGTCGCGCTGCAGTCGACGATCACCGCGTGCGGGAGGTGCTCGGCCTGCACGTGGTCGGCGAACGCGGCGAGGTCGACGTCGCGGTCGAGGGCAGGGAGCGCCGCGTCGCGCACGAACGGCTCCGCGAGCGCCATTCGCTTCGATCCGGCGACCGCGCGAATGCGCAGATCGAGGTTGTTCGAGCGCAGCAGGCGTTCGCGGGCGCGCTGCACCTGGTCGAAGAACGCCTTGCCGACGTTGCCGGGGCCGACGAGTCCGATCGAGATCGTCTGTGCCGACAGGTAGAACGCCGCGTGCACCGCCCGGAGCGCGCGACGAGCCTGCGCGGCGTCGATCGCGACCGAGATGTTCCGTTCGGACGCGCCCTGCGCGATGAGGCGGACGTTGACGTTCGCGCGCGCCAGTGCGCCGAAGAGCTGCGAAGCGACGCCGGGGCGGCCGGCCATGCCGTCGCCGACGATCGCCAGCGCCGCGGTGCCGCGCGTCACGGAGATGTCGGTGACCTGGCGGCTCGTGAGTTCGCGCGCGAACTCTTCGCGCACCGCGTGGCGCGCGGCGTCGGCGTCGGTTTCGCGGATCACGCAGCAGATCGAGTGCTCGGACGAACCCTGCGAGATCATCACGACGGACACTCGCGCCAGCTTCAGCGCGGCGAACACACGCTCCGCAGTGCCGGGCACGCCGATCATGCCTGCACCCTCGAGGTCGAGGATCGCGAGGCCGGTGAACGTCGTCACGCCCTTCACGGGTTGTGTGAGGTCGACCTCCGCCGAGATGCGCGTGCCCGGGTGTTCGGGGCGGAACGTGTTGCGCGCGACGATCGGGATGCCGCGCTCGATCGCCGGCGCCATCGTCTGCGGATGCAGCACCTTCGCGCCGAAGTAGGCGAGTTCGCACGCTTCGCTGTAGGAGAGCTGCGGGATGTGCACCGCTTCGGGCACGAGGCGAGGGTCGGCGGACAACACGCCGTCGACGTCGCTCCACACGTGCAGCTCCTTGGCCGCGAACAGCGCCGCGAAGATCGCCCCGCTGTAGTCGCTGCCGTTGCGGCCGAGGGTCGTGATGCGGCCGTCGCCCGTGCGCGCGACGAAGCCCGTGACGATCGTGCGCGGTGGCATCGCGGCGAGGTGGTCGGCGACGCGCCGCTGCGAACCGTCCCAGTGCACGATCGCCCCGAGGTCCGTCTTGTCGACGGCGAGCACTTCGCGTGCATCGAGCCACACGCTCGGCGCGCCCCGTGCGCGCAGGGTCGCGTCGACCATCGTCGAGGACCACACCTCGCCGAGACCGGAGACGAGGTCGAGCAGGTCGTTCGAGATCGCGCCGACGAGCGACTGGGCGTGGAGCAGATCGTGCAGCGACGCGAACTCGCGTTCCAGCATCGCGACGACGGGGTCGGCCTTCGTGCCGAGCAGCTGCTGCGCGGTCGTCGTGTGGCGGGCGTGCAGCGTGTCGAGGGCCCCGTGCCAGCGGTCGTCCTTCGCCGCCGCGAGCTTCACGAGTTCGATAAGGGCGTCGGTGACGCCGGACATCGCGGAGACGACCACGACCTGGCGCTCGCTGCGCGAGAGCAGGATGTCGACGACCCTGGCGATGCGTTCTGCATTGGCGACGCTGCTACCACCGAACTTGTGCGCGATCACGGGGCGGACTCTATCGGCGCGCGGGGCCGTTCTCGTTCATCGCATGGTGCCGCGTTCGGCGGGACCGGGGCCCAGCAAGCCCTGAACGGCGCGCAGGTTCGCCGCTGCCGCGGCGTGGCCGGGGTCGAGAGCCAGCGCGCGGGTGAGCGCGGCCGCCGCCGCGTGCAGGTCCGCGTCGCTCGCCGCGTCGCCGGCGCGCCGGCGTGCGATGCCGCGTTCGGCCAGTTCGGCGCCGAGGCGGGCGTGGTGGAACGCGCTGCCGGGCTCGGCGGCGACGACCGCCGTCAGCAGCCGGATCGCGGCGTCGCGCCGGCCGACGAGGGTGCACGTGCGTGCCGCGGCCTTCTGCATCGCGAGCCGGTCGCCTGCGGTCGCGCCGTGGCGCTGCGCCCACGCATCGGCGTCGAACTCCGCTGCCGCGTTCGGCGTGATCGTGCGGCGCGCGAAGACCACGAAGCGCGGTTCGAGGTCCGCGAGGACCCAGTCGGCGCGGCGCGCGAGGTCCTGGATCCGTCGATCGGACGTGCCGGTCGTCGCGAGCACGACGACGTCGAAGCCCGCGAGTTCGGGGAACGGGCCGCCGGCCGAACGATCGAGCACGGTGCGCATGACGTCCGGCGGGAAGGCCCAGGTGTTCGTCAGCAGCGGCACGAGCGGATGCGTGCGCGCGAGGCCGTGCACGTTCGAGGAGCAGTCGAAATCGGTCCACACCCGGTCCGCCGCCGGATGTGAGTCGAGCCACGCGACCGCGCCGAGCGGCATGTGGAGCGGCGAGAAGCCGAGGCCGGCCATTGCGTCGATGCCGAGAGCGGCGCGGATCGTCGATGGCTGCAGCGACGCGAACGCAGCGAGGGCCGCGAAGAGGAGCCACGCTGCGCGCCGCAGCGGCGGCCGCCCGAGGCCTGCGTGCGCCGTGCCGTTCGCGGGCCAGGGCGTGAGCACGTGCGCGACGAGCGGCAGCAGGACGACGGCGGCAGTGGGGGCGTTGCGGCGCATCGATGTCGCGACGAACACGAAGAGCGCCAGTGCCGCTGCCGCGCCGACCCTCCGGCGGCGGAGTGCGACGACCGTCGCGACGAGTGCGAGGCCGAGCACGCCCCACAGCAGCAGGATCGCCGGCTCGAGCGGACCGCCGCTCCACGGCATCGGCGGCGCGTGGAACTCGGAGATCGCGGACCACGGGTGGCGCGGCTCGTGCCCGGGATCCGCGACGCGGTTCGCGGCGAGGAACAGGACGGTCTGCAACGGCAGCAGCGCGAGCCGCCACGTCCACGGGTTCAGCAGGCACGCGGCACCCAGCGCACCGAGCAGTGCGATCGTCCGCCCGGCCAGAGCGCGCCGCCGCGCCGCTTCGAGCGCGAACGCCGTCGCGAGCATCGGTGCGACCAGGAAGTAGCCGTGCAGGTTGACGATGGCCACCTGCAGCAGCACGAGCGCCGCGTTCTCCGGCATCGTCGGCGCGCGGCCGCGACCGAGCGTCGCGAGGAGCACGTGGACCTGCACCGACGCGACGAGGAGACCGAACAGCTCGGGCCGCGGTTCGATGCGCCACTGCAGCATCAATGCGATCGTTCCCGCTGCGGCAGTCGCGGCGCCGGTCGACGAGCCCGCGCGGCGAAGTCCGACGAAGTGCGTCGCGGTGATCGCGCCGATCAGCAGCAGCACGAGCACGCCGAGACCGGCGGGACCTGCAGCGACGAAGGCGGCGCACAGCAGCGCCTGGCTCAGCCAGTTGGCGTTCGGGAAGCGAAGGCGACCCTCGCCGTCGATCCAGCATCCGGGCGCGAGCGGCGCGTTCGCGACGGACGCGAACGGTTCGATCCCGTGCGAGTCGTCGACGACGTGCCCGGTCGCGAACAGCGTGCGGCCGTAGTCGAGGTGGTAGCCGATGTCGTTCGCCGCGATCCGCCGCCAGCCGAGGCTCGTGAACAGGACGAGCAGGGTGAGCAGGGCGAGCACATCGGTCGCGCGGATGCGAGTCGGTGGCTCGGGTGCTCGCATGGCGGTCGGCGCGTCGTCGCGCCGACGAAGGCTCCCCACGCGCGTGAAGAATCGAGTCTGCGTCCGCGAAGAAAGGGCGCGGTCAGCGCTGCAGGTCGAGCACGTGCCAGGTCGTGATCGCCTTCGAACCTGGATGCGCGTCGATGCGACCGTCCCAGATCGCGAACGCCATCAGCACCGGGCCTGGAGCAGCGAGGTCCACTTCGTGCGGCGCGCGTGCGGCCAGCGAGCGCCGGAACGTGACGGTCCAGCGGCCGTCGCGCCAGTTCGTCTTCACGTCGAGGGCGAGGCCCGAGCCCGTCGCGGACGGTGCCGAATCGACGCCGTGCAACTGCAGCGATTCGCTGCGGGGTCGCGGCGCGGCCGAGCCGACCGGGACGTCGAGGCCGCCGTGCGGCTGCGCTGCGAGATCGATCATGCCCGCGGTCTCCTTCGGGTCGAACGCGTGCCAGCGCCACACGTTGACCGGTGCGTCGGGGCTGCCCATCGCGAACAGCGGCGGGTCGTTCGACCGCGCGAACTGGATCGCCGCGCCGTCGCCCATCTTCGTGTCGGGCCGCGCCGTGTCGTCGCGCACCGGGTCGGCCCACTCGAGCCGGACCGCGATGTCGCTGCCGTCGTGCACGACGCGCAGCCACAGTTCGTCGGCGGCATCCGGTCGCCACCAGAGCGGCGCCAGCGGGAGGCGGGCCGCGTCGACGCGTTGCCAGCCGGCGTCGTCGTCGGCGGCCGGAAGTCGTGCGCTCCGCGTCACGCGGATCGTGCGGCGCCACTGCACGTGATGGTCGCCCGCGGCTTCGGGGATCAGGCTCTTCACGTGGGCGACGAGCGCCTCCGTCTCGGCCGTCGACAGGCGCGCCGGCGGCATGTGCGCCCCGGGCATGCCGGCGCGGATGCGGAACGCGAGTTCGCGGTGGCTCGGTTCGCCGCGCAGGTAGCCCTGCGTGAAGTCGCGCGGCCACAGCCACGTTCCGTCCGTTGGCCACTCCTGCGTCGACGGCAGGCCGCGGCCGTCGTTGCCGTGGCAGCTCGCACAGTGCTGGCGGTAGAGCCGTTCGCCTTCGGCGGCGTTGCCCGGGGTGTCGGCCGCGCGTTCGCCGGCGTCGACCGGTTCGCCCGGCGCCAGATGTCTGGCGGCGATGCTCGCCGCGTCGGCGAGCGAGATCCCGCGTCCCGCGATCGCGGCGGTGCGATGGATGGACTCGGTGCGGCCGCGCAGCGCGATCGTGCGGACCTCCTGCGCGAGCGCGCGCAGGTCGTCGTCGGGCATCCAGCCCCAGGCCATCATCGTCGAACCGGGCATGCCGCGGCGCAGCGTGCGCACGAGGTCGTCGTCCGTCGGCATGCCGTTCGTCGTGCTCACGAGCTTGAACAGCCCTTCGCGGAACGGGGTCGGACGCGGCAGCAGAAGGGAAGCGACCGGCGTCTTCGCGTCGCCGTCCGCGCCGTGACAGACGGAGCAGTGGCGCTGGTAGAGTGCGGCGCCGCGGGTGGGCGGGGCGGAGGTGTTCGAGCTGTCGGTGGTCGGGTTGGCGGATGGGTGGGTGGTCGAGGGGCCGGACACGCACGTCGCGACGGCGAATGCGATGGCGACGCCGGCAGCGGCCGGCAGCAGCTTGGGACGGGTCATCACTGCAGTGTGCCGAGGTGAGTGTCGCCGCGCGGTGGGGCGATGTGCGGAGGTGCGTTCGCGCTCGGAAGGCGCGGAGGCCCGTGGAGGTTCGTCCGCAGGATTCGCTGTTGCGATCGGCGGGGGCGGTGAGCGCCGTCGGCTGCCGAGAAGTCGCTCGGTGCTCCTGCTTCAGCTCAAGCCGCGAACCCGCCAGGTCTGCTAAGGCACTCGCGAACTCTGCCCACGCACTCACCATGGCGGCTGCCCAACGTCTTTGACGCTCAGCCGCCGGCGCCGCTTGGGGCGCCGGTCGGCTGCTGCGTCGTGTTGGCCGGTGCTTCTGGGTGACGACAGTCCTGGCTGATGATTTGGTCTACCAGGACGCCATACCACACGATGCCCAGATTGAAGCTGCTCTTCCGGACAATGGTCATGTCGTCGAAGTCCAACGGATGCTCTTGCTTATACGGCTCGCCCGAGAAGACACCAAGGAAGGCGAACTGCTTGTCACGCGCCAGCATCACATTGCCGTCGACAACAACTATGTCTCGCGGCTTCGAGACGACGATGCTCCCAGACGATCCAGGAAACAACTTGGCATCAACGAGGAAGCACGGAAGACCCTTGAAGGGAAGTCCCCATCGAGTCGCAATGATTCCCGACTTCACGATCGGGAAGAGATTGACGTCATCGTAGTAGCCTCGCGGGTAGCCGATCACGATGGCGTCATCCGCTACCTCAACGCTGATGTTGTTCTTGCCGGCGTGCTGCTCTGCATGAACGGGATACCACTGGGCATATGTCCCGCTGCTGACCCGGTCCTTTAACAGGTCGAGAACATCGACGACGCACACATCGACCAGAGGGTTGCTGTGCACCCTTGCCCTGGCGAGGAGGTCCGCCCTGCTCAAGACTACCGGATCCCAGCGCAAGACTTGGCCATCGATCTTGCGCATGTGAAAGGCCAGGGTATCGGGCACCATCTCTTGGCTACCGATCTTGGGAAACACAACGTGTCGATTGGTCACCAGCCAAGTCTTCTGAACCTCCCGCCAACCCGGCCTCGCCTCGCCCGGCGCGGGGGCCATCTGCTGATAAAAGAACCCGGAGCCTTGGCACTGCCCCTGTTGCAGGTTCGCAGTGATCAACGTCGTGATGCCGTGGAAGGCGTCGTCAGTTTTCATCTATGCGCATCCGGCCAAACGAACAGGATCCTATCCGGAGGGAGTCGCGCCATCTGCACGAGGTCTTGCGACGGCCGGGTCGCGACTTCGTCCGGATAGGATCTGTTGGACGAAGCCGCGGCAGGATCGGCTATGGGCATTCGATCGACGTCGTGTCGATCGCGCAAGCCGCGGCTGCGATGT